>JBFELT010000129.1:0-9695 GCA_041552015.1 Woeseiaceae bacterium | reverse complement strand
TAGAAATCGGACCCAAGTCGGAAGAGTGAAATATACCGCGCCCGCGCCGAAAATTCTTGGCATCCAGGTCGCATTTCTGCCATCAGCCGGCGCCATCGCGCCAGAAACGACGGCGCTGATATCGGTCTCGCCGGATCGGACCCATTCCACCGTCGCGGCAGATACGAAAACTGACGGCACCGGAGGTGGCGGTGTTGACTAGCTCGGCGCCGACGTCTCTCCAGCGGGACGCAACATCGGCTTTCGGCAATCCCCAGCGGTTGGCAAACCCTGACGAGACAATGGCGATCCCGGGTTTGACGGCGTCGACAAAGGCAGCGCTCGACGATGTAAGGCTGCCATGATGCGGAACGACCACCGCGTCGATACCGCCCAGGGCATGACTCTCGACGATTCGGCGCTCCGCCCCGGCCTCGATATCGCCGGTCAGGAGCAGACGGTGACCGCCCGCGTCGGCGAGGACGACGCAGGACGCGTCGTTTCCCGCTGGAGACGACGCGCCGGGCGGGTGCAGGACCCGAAAGCGCACGCCATCCGCGATCCAGCTTTGTCCTGCCGTACATCGCGTCGCCCGTCTCCCGGTGCCGGGAAGCGGCTCGCCGGAGAGGAGTTCTCCGATGTCCGCGTAGTCGGCCAGCGCGACCACGCCGCCGCTGTGATCGATATCGGCGTGCGACACGACCAGCCAGTCGATTTGCCTCAGGCCCCTCGATTCGAGAAACGGTATGAGCACCTGTGCCGCAACGCTGCCACCACCTCGATATGACGCCCCGGTATCGAACACCAGGGTGTGGTTTCGCGTCCGCACGACCGTCGCCAGCCCCTGCCCGACGTCAAGCACGACGGTGTCCATGCAGCCATGGGCAGGTCGCTCCGGCGCCTGCGATATCAATACCGGAATCGCAAGCACGGCGACGTAGCGACCGGGCCAGCCCCTGGGCAGGAGTGCAAACAGCGCGGGTAGCAGGACCATGATCCAGGCCGAGCCCTCGATCGAGACAACGCCGATATCGGTAGCAGGCAGGGCGACGGCCACGGCGATCAGCGCCTCCAGCCAGTCGACGCTTTGCGCGGCGATCTTCAGCGCGGCAGACCCTGGCGCTGACGTGCCGAGCAGCGGGAGAAGTCCGAGCAGGGTCAGCGGCACGGTCACGAAACTGAACAGCGGCACCGCGAGCAGGTTGACCGGCAGTGCCAGGATGGCGATACGCTGAAAAAACAGCACGGTCAGTGGCATCAGGCCGAACAGCAGGAAGAGCTGCATCGAGAACAGCTGAGCTGCCACAAAGGCCGATCTGGCGAAAAAACCGCGTCGCCCCGCTGGCGGCCTCCTGAGACGGGTGAGCCACAGCAGCAGCAGGACCGCGGCAAAGGACAGGTGAAAACCCGGCGCCATGATGGCAAGCGGGTCCAGGACGTATACGACAGTAGCCGCCAGGGCGAGGGTTTCCAGCGGGCGAACGTTCCTGCGCCGGCACAGGAAAAACGCGGCGATCAGCAACATGACAAATGCGCGCTCGGCCGGCACGCCCATGCCGGAGACAGCGGCATACGAGCCAGCACAAACCACACCGGCCAGGATCGCGACAATGTGTGTGTTCGCAATCAGCGGCAGGAAAAGCAGAAGCGCCCTTGCCAGCAGGAAAGCGGCGCTGGCCGCGAGGCCGATGTGCAGGCCGGAGATTGCCATCAGGTGGCTGGTGCCGGTGACGGCATAGCGATGCCATTGTTCCCGGCCAATGCCGTGCCGGGCGCCGACCCCGATAGCCCCGAGCACCGCGCCGGTCTCGGAAGACCGGGCTGCCTCCCTGGCCCGTTCCACGAAGCGGCGCCGGAAAGCGTCAACGCCCGACTCCGTTCCCTGTTGCAGGCGCTGATTGCGCTTCCCGCCAACCACGTAGCCGCTCGCATGTATCCTGTTGCGAAACAGCCAGGCCTCACGGTCGAAAACGCCAGGATTGCTCAGGCCACGCGGGCGCTTGAGGCGCAGCTCCAGCCGCCAGATATCGCCGAGTTCCGGCTCCAGGGGCGGCTCGAACCAGCTGACGCTGGAACGCTTCGGCAATCGATGGTCGGCAAGCGGCTCGACGATCATTGACACCGACGGCCCTGTCTTTTTCGGAAATTCGGCGATGCGCACGTCCGCCAACAGGCTGTCGCCGGCGAATCGAGGCTGCAGGCGGTGATCGACAATTGCCTGGGCTGCGAGAAAAAACCAGCCCAGTCCGAACAGGAAACAGCCCGGATAGCGCGTGTATCGGCAACCGAGCATGACGACGGATGCAACTAATAGCAGCGTGCCGATGTCCGAGTCTGGCGCTACCCTGCTATGCTGCGCCGCGAAACCGCCTGCCAGCAACATTGCGCAGGCCCAGATCATGAGTATCTTTCGTCAAACGCAGGCACTCACTATCAGAACCGGAACGCCAGGTAATGCCAAGACGCTTTTTTAGGAAATTCGCCTTCAAACGTCACCACATCAGCGAACTGTGGTTCATGGCGCCGTTTCGCCACATGCTGCACGACCATCGCCTTTGGGGCATTCGACGCCGCAATGTCGTTCCGGCGGTTGCCATCGGCCTGTTCATCGCCTTTCTGCCGTTTCCGGGACACACCCTCGCCGGTGCGCTCGTCGCGCTGGCTTTTCGCGTCAATATTCCCGTCGCCGCACTCGCCACCTGGGTGAGCAATCCCGTAACGATGTTCGCTATGTATCCCGCCGCCTATCAGCTGGGACGCACGCTACTGGCGGCGCCCGCCCGCGACGTCAGCTTCGCCCTGTCCTGGGAATGGGTTACCCACACGCTCGTCACGATCTGGCAGCCCATGCTGCTGGGCTGCATCATCCTCGGCGGAATCGCGGCGTTGCTCGGCTCGCTGCTGCTGGATCTGCTGTGGCGCGTATCGATCGGCAACTACAAGACCCGCAAACGGGCCCTGCGCCGCGACAATCAGTCAGACTGATTCCCGCAGCGCGCCATCCTCCAGGACCAGCACCCGGTCCATTCGATTTGCGATCGAATGATCGTGAGTAACGATCACGAGACTGGTCTTCAGCTCCCGGTTGAGTTCCAGCATGAGCTGCAGGACGTGCTCGCCATTGCCGGCATCGAGGTTACCCGTGGGCTCGTCGGCGAGAACAAGCTGCGGACGCGTAATCAGCGCGCGCGCGACGGCCGCCCGCTGTCGCTCGCCACCGGATAATTCGCCCGGCTTGTGCGTCAGCCGCTCTCCGAGTCCGACGCGCCCCAGCAGCTCGCGAGCCTCTGCCAGTGCCGCCGGCTTCGCCTCGCGTCGAATCAACAGCGGCATGGCAACATTCTCTTCCGCCGTGAACTCCGGCAACAGGTGGTGAAACTGGTACACGAAACCTATCGAGCGATTGCGCAAGTCGCCCTTCGCAGCCTCGTCAATGCCCTGCATGCGCTCACCGTTGACGAACACCTCACCTTCGTCGGGATCGTCGAGACCGCCCATTATCTGCAGCAGCGTCGTCTTCCCGGAGCCCGACGAGCCAATGATCGCAACGCGCTCCGCAGCTCGCACGGTCAGATTGACGCCGCGCAGCACGTCGAGCGTCGACGTGCCCTCACGGAATCGGCGCACGACATTGCGACAATCGAGGACCGGTGTCCCCGGGTCCGAAGACGTTTCAGTCATACCTAAGGGCCTCCGCCGGTGAAGTCCTGGCAGCAACCCAGGCCGGATACAGTGTGGAAATCAATGCGAGCACCAGTGCCATCAGGGCGATTTTCGACACATCGCCGATGCGCAATTCGGAGGGCAGATCGCTGATGAAATAGACATCTGCCGCCAGGAATTTGATGCCGAACACGGACTCGAAAAAACCAACGATAGACTCCAGGTTAAGCGCCAGCAATACGCCGAGCGCAACGCCTGCCAGTGTCCCGGCAAGGCCGACAATACTGCCTTGCGTGACGAATATCCGCAGTATGCTCGACGGCCGCGCCCCGACGGTGCGCAAGATCGCGATATCCGCCTGCTTGTCCTTGACCACCATCACGAGGGTAGAGACGATATTGAAGGCGGCGACCGCGATCACCATCAGCAAGATCACGAACAGGATAGACTTCGTAATCTGGATGGAACGGAAGAAATTGACGTGCCGCCGTGTCCAGTCGCTGACAAGGACGAGTTCACCGTGAGCAAGCGCGACTTCGCGTACGATCGTCGGTGCCTCGTAGATGTCAGTGACCGCGAGGCGTACGCCCGTGACCGCGTCGGCTTTGCGATACAGGCGCTGTGCATCGCCGAGATTGATGAACGCAAGCCGGCGATCGAACTCGTACATGCCGACGCGGTACACCCCGCTCACGGTGAATCGCTTGGTTCTCGGAATCACGCCGGCGGGCGTCACCCTGCCCTGCGCAAGTGTCACGGTAATCTTGTCTCCGGCGCCGGCGCCGAGCGCGTTGGCGAGTTCCTCCCCGAGCACGATATTGAACGCACCTTCGGTGAGGTCGCCGAGCTTGCCCTGCCGCATCAGGCCGCCTACCCCGGAAACCTCGTCCTCGAGTCGGGGTTCGATGCCGCGTAGCTCGGCACCGCTGAGCGCTTTGTCGAACAGCAATAGCGCCTGGCCATCGACGTACGGTGCCGCCGATCGCACGCGGGGATTGTCATTCGCCGTGTCCAGCAAGGCTCGATAGTTCGCGAGTTCACCGTCCACGTTCTCGATGCTCGCGTGCGCCGTCATCGCGAGTAACCGGTCTTTCAGTTCCCGTTCGAAGCCATTCACGACGGACATGACGACAATCAACACCGACACGGCGATGGCGATGCCCAGCATGGAGATCGCCGAAATCATCGAGACGAAACCGTCGCTGCTGCGGGATCGAACATAGCGCCCGCCAATCCAGGTTTCGAACCCCCTAGCCATTGGGCAGGCACTCCGCGGAGCTACTCATAGCGAAGAGCCGCCGCAGGATTGACCAGCGCTGCCCGTCGTGACGGATACAGTGTCGCAAGCGAGGTCAGCACAAGCGCGGAGAACGCGATGGTAGCAACGTCACGCCACTCCAGCTCCGAGGGAATGCGCGTCACGTAATAGACGTCACCCGGCATGATCTGGAATCCCAGCGCCTGTTCGAGAAACGGCACGATGACCGGCACGTTGATCGCCACAGCGATGCCAAGCACGACACCCACCAGCACGCCCGCCCAGCCGATCACGACACCCTGTACGAAAAACACGCGAACAACACCGTTGGGTCCCATACCGAGCGTGCGCAGCACCGCGATATCGGTCGTCTTATCGGTAACAACCATCACCAGGCTTGCCACGATATTGAATGCCGCAACACCAATGATCAGCGACAGAATCAGGGACATCATCATCTTCTCGATTCGAATGGCGCGAAAGTAACTGCCGTTCTCAATCGTCCAGTCGCTGGTCACGAATCCCTCGCCCAGACGGGCCTTCAGCCCACGCGCAATAGCGGGCGCGGCCATGACGTCGTCGGCGCGAAAACGCACAGCGTTGACCGCGTCACCGAGAGACTGGATCCCGGCGGCATCCGACACGTTCACCAGCGCCAGCGCACTATCGTGATCCTGCAGGCCCGCTTCGAACACGCCGCGCAGAACGAATCGCTCCAGCACGGGCTCCAGGGTGCCATCACCGACCGGGCGGGGAATCAGCAACACGACGCCGTCGCCGATTCGAACGCCCAGGTCGTAAGCCAGGATGCGGCCGAGGACGATGCTGCGACTGTCCGGCTGCAGCACATCGAGATCGCCCTCGATCATGTTGACCATCGCCCCCGAGAGAGGCTTCTCGAAGCGCGGGTCGACGCCCTGCACAAGAACGGCATGCAGCTCACGGCCTGACTGGATCATGCCCTCCATTTGCACCAGGGGTGCGGCCGCGGTGACTCCCGGCTCGGCATTCACCGCGTCCACCAGCGCCTCCCAGTTCTCCGTAACGCCGCCGCCGGCCGCTACGCTGCCGTGGGCAGTCATGCTCAGGAGCCGGCCACGCAACTCGCCCTCGAAGCCGTTCATGACCGACAGGATGACGATAAGCGCGGCCACACCAAGCGCGATCCCCAGCAGGGAAATCAGCGTGATGAAAGACACGAATCGGGTGCGCCGCTTCGCCCTCAGGTAGCGCAGCCCGACAAAGAGTTCGACGGGGTTGATCATCGGCTGGCATTAAACCACATTCGGTGTTCAGCGACTTTGCGTTTCGCCGCGCGGGGATTGTGACGCAGTTCGCATATACTGCGCCCTTATCCCTGTAAAAACCTGATTGAACAATTGTTTTTTGCTTCGGCGA
Organism: Woeseiaceae bacterium; assembly: GCA_041552015.1. GTDB lineage: Bacteria > Pseudomonadota > Gammaproteobacteria > Steroidobacterales > Woeseiaceae > UBA1847. Next base: position 3,397 of record JBFELT010000129.1, on the reverse strand, counting down.
GCGGTGCTATAGTCATCGAATCGCATTCGGGAGAAGGACTTATGGCCAAACTGCGCAGCGCAGCACTGATCGCCCTGTTTCTCGCCTTGTTCGGTACGGCACAGGCGGACACGCTGAAAATGGACAACATGTCGGCGGGTTCGAACGACGCGCGCCCGACGCGCGGCATGACGCAGGCCAAGGTCGAGTCGAAATTCGGCAGCCCCGTTACGGTCAAGGCACCCGTGGGCGAGCCGCCAATAACCCGCTGGGAATACAAGGATTTCGTCGTCTTTTTCGAATACGATCGCGTAATACACTCGGTCGCAAAGCGCTGAACTGACGAACAGAGCTGGATCCAGAACCCGGGCCGGACACGACCCGGGTTTTTTCTTGTCCAAGGCTCGCGCGTGTCTGTGTAATAATCGCGCCCCCGTGGCTCCCAAATCCCTCACTCAAGGCTGACGAGAAGTTCGTTGAGCAAAGCGCGCCTCATTCCCGATTCCAGTCAACTCCCGAAGGCGGGAACCACTGCCGGCTGGGGTCGCCTGATCGGAGCCAGCGCCGCGCTCGCAGCGGCCGAACTCGCGGCCAGGATCGAACGCCCCTTACTCGTGCTGGCCGAGGACCCCCGGCACGCCGACCAGCTGGAAGCCGACATTCGATTCTTTGCCGGCGCCGAGCTTCCCGTCGTGCACTTCGTCGAGTGGGAGACGCTCCCATGGGACAGCTTCTCGCCGCACCAGGACATCATCTCTCAGCGGCTGCGGGTGCTCGCGGAATTACCGGCGATGCGGAAAGGCGTCATCATCGCGGCCGCCAGCATCCTGCAGCAGCGGCTGCCGCCGGTCGATTACGTCGCGGCGCGCTCGCTCGCGCTCAGCGAAGGGCAAACCCTGGATCGGCACGAGTTTACTGACGCCCTGGTTGCCGCGGGATACTTTCGCGTGCCCCAGGTTTCGGAACACGGTGAGTACGCGGTGCGCGGATCGCTGATCGATATTTTCCCGATGGGCACCGACACGCCGATTCGCATCGACTTCTTTGACGACGAGATTGAATCGTTGCGCTACTTCTCGGCCGAAACGCAACTGTCCGGCGACCGGGCCAGGAGCATCAGTATCCTGCCCGCGCGGGAAGTCCCGCTGGACGCCGAAGCCATTCGCGAATTCCGGCATCGGTATCGCGAGCGATTCGAAGGCCAGCCAGCCAAATCGCGCGTCTATCGCGACGTCTCCGAGGGCATCGCGCACGGTGGTATCGAGTACTTCCTGCCGCTATTTTTCGACAGCAACGCGACACTGATGGACTACGTCCCTGGCAATTGTGTCGTCCTGGCGCCGAGCGATCTCGACGGACTGCTTCAGCAGTTCTGGAGCGAGGCTGCCGAACGCTACGAGCTCTGCAGCCTGGACCCGGAAAGGCCGATTCTGCATACCGAAGAGACTTTCCTGACACCCGAGGCCGCTCTCCGGCAGCTGCGCCAATTCGCCAATATTCGCTATAGTGCACAGTCTCTCCCCGAGGGCGCGAGCAATCGCAATTTTGACACGCGACTTCCGCCTGCGATGAAGATCGAGGCGCGTTACGAAGACGCCGCCGCTTCCCTGATGCAGTTCCTGCAGAGCTTCGAGGGGCGTGTGTTGTTCTCGACCGATTCCCGCGGTCGGCGTGAGCAGCTGTATGACCTGCTGTCGGGCCGCGGCCTCGACCTCATACGCGTTGAGCGCTGGCAGGCATTCATTGACAGTGACAAACAGATCGGCGTTGCCGTGGCGCCGATCGACAGCGGCGTGCTGCTGCCGGCTGCCGGGCTCGCCCTCATCAGCGAGCAGCAGCTGTTCGGCGAGCGCAGCAAGACCCGCCGCCGCAGGCGCCAGAATGACCGCGACCCCGAGACGATTATTCGCCAGCTCAACGACCTCGAGCCCGGCTCTCCCGTCGTGCACGAGGAATACGGCGTCGGCCGCTACCTGGGCCTGACCACGCTCGACGTCGGCGGCATCGCCGCCGAGTTCCTGCATCTCGAATACGCAGAGGGTGACAAGCTCTATGTGCCCGTGCATGCGCTTGACCTGATCTCCCGTTACACCGGCGCGTCGCCCGACAACGCCCCGCTACACAGACTCGGCAGCGATCAGTGGGCAAAAGCGAAACGGCGCGCGATAACGAAGATCCGCGACGTGGCGGCAGAACTGCTGGACATTTATGCGAGGCGCGCAGCCCGTCCCGGCTTCAGCTTCCACTGGCCGGAATCGGAATACCGTAGCTTCGAGGCTGGATTTCCGTTCGAGCTGACCGAAGACCAGGCAAGTACTATTGACGATGTGCTGCAGGATCTCGCCTCGGATCAGGCCATGGACCGCGTTGTTTGCGGTGACGTTGGCTTCGGAAAGACGGAAGTGGCACTCCGGGCGACGTTTGCGGCCGTGCATGGCGGTAAACAGGTCGCCGTGCTCGTACCGACGACGCTGCTCGCGCAGCAACATGGCAACAGCTTCCGCGACCGATTTGCGGACTGGCCGGTTCGGGTCGAAGTATTATCGCGATTCCAGTCCGCCAAACAGGTCAGGGATATTGTCAGCGGCTTGCGTTCCGGAAACGTGGACGTCGTAATCGGCACACACCGGCTGCTGCAACACACCAAAGACTTCCAAAACATCGGTCTCGTCATCATCGACGAGGAACATCGCTTTGGCGTGCGTCAGAAAGAAGCCATCAAGTCATTGCGCAGCGAGGTCGATATTCTGACGCTGACCGCAACGCCAATTCCCCGCACCCTGAACATGACGCTGGGTCGACTGCGCGAGATGTCGCTGATAACGACGCCGCCTGCCGAGCGGCTCGCGGTAAAGACCTTCGTATCGGAGTGGAACGACGTCATTATCCGCGAAGCTTGCCTACGGGAAATCAAGCGTGGCGGGCAGGTGTACTTCATACACAACAGGGTCGAGGATATTGCACGCATCGAACAACGCCTTGAAGCGCTCGTGCCCGAAGCCGACATTCGCATCGGCCACGGACAGATGCCCGAGCGCGAACTGGAACAGGTCATGCTCGATTTCTACCACCGGCGCTTCAACGTATTATTGTGCACAACCATCGTCGAGAGCGGCATCGACGTACCGACAGCGAACACGATCATTATCAATCGCGCGGACCGATTCGGGCTTGCGCAGCTGCAACAGCTGCGCGGCCGCGTCGGCCGCTCACATCATCGCGCCTATGCCTACCTCATGGCGCCGCCGAGAGCGGCGATGACGGCTGACGCGATAACGCGACTGGAGGCTATCGACTCGCTCGAGGATCTCGGCTCCGGCTTTACGCTCGCGACGCACGATCTCGAGATCCGCGGCGCGGGCGAACTGCTGGGCGATACGCAGAGCGGGCAAATTCAGGAAATCGGCTTCTCGCTGTA
>JBFELT010000128.1:0-9732 GCA_041552015.1 Woeseiaceae bacterium | reverse complement strand
TGTTACTCCGACTCCCTGGCCGTGGCCGGAAACCCAACGTCCGTCGACGCTTGACCGATTGCCTCGGCCGTTGTGCGGCTTGCATCAAAAACAACGGTGGCCAGTTTTTCGTCGTAGTTCACCTCGACAGACTTGACGCCGTCGACTCTCTGCATCGCCTTGCGGACGGCGATCGGACAGGTCGCACATGTCATCTTCTCGATCGCAAAAATGACGGTGCGGTCCGCCTCGCCAGAGACCGCCGGTGTTGCCGCCAATGACAATACAAGCGCCAATGCCCATAATGATCTCATCTCAATCTCCTCAGTAGAAAAGCGGTGCCCAGTAATCGGTGGTCAAGGCCGCCAGGGTTAGTACGCTTGCCGTCCAGAGTGCCGCCTCTGTCAGTCGGCCCGAGTGCCGCGCCGAACATTCCCCTTCACAGGACTGTCGCCGAGGTCCATAGACAAGCCAGAAGCCGTAACCCAGCAGAATGGCGGTCGCGACGACAAAGAACGGCTGGTAGGCCTTCAATGCCGTGAGCTTCCCGATCCATGGGCCGCTGGCGCCCAGAGAAATCAGCACCAGCGGGCCGATGCAGCATGATGAGGCAAGAACCGCGCCCGCTGCACTGCCTGCCGCGGCGACGTGCGAGTGGCGATCTTGCTTGGTTCTTGATGAGTGCATCATCGACATCTGCCATTGCTGAGGGTGCTCGTTGTCAACTAACCTACACCCTGTAGTAACTACAGGTTCAAGGCCTTCGACATGATCAATCACCCAACTGAGTACTCCCGCGGAAGTCTCGCGTCCGAAACCGGGGTCAACACCGAAACCATCCGCTACTACGAAAAAATTGGACTAATGCCGAATCCCGCACGTAGCCCAGGCGGACATCGGGTCTACGTCCATTCACACGTGAAACGGTTGTTCTTCATCCGTCGATCGCGGGAATTGGGGTTTACGCTGCGCGAAGTTGGCGAACTGCTGGAATTGGTTGACCGTGGTAGCTACACCTGCGACCAGATACGCGATAGGGCCGTCGCGCACCTGGCCGAAGTTGCGGAAAAGATCCGTGACCTCCAGAAGATGCAGGGAACGTTGAGCGAACTAATATCGAAATGCAAAGGCGATCAGGCACCTGAGTGCGCAATCGTCGATACGCTGTTCGCGAGCAAATCGTCAGGTCGAAGGGCCTGATCGGCCATTGGCCCGCCATGCGCTCTCATGCCAGCCGCACGCCGACAGACCCTTCGAAAAGCATCAGGCCGCGCACGCGCAGTGTGACGAATCACAGTGCCTTGCGGTTTCCGTGCGGCCCATCAATCGATCGACAATTGAGCCGATGCTGACATCGGTTTTCGCGATCTCGTCCTGCAACAATGTGCGGAAGTAGTTTTCGATCGTCATGATCGGACGGCCAAGTGCGTAGATATCGACATCGAGGTCTTCGCGAATCAGCGTATCGTCCGAGATACTGCCGGAAGGCACATTCAGTTCGAAGCTGAGCGTCGCGGCGACTTTGTCACGCACTTCAGCCTTGGTCAGCGAGATCGGCTGTCCACGATGAGGCCATGCCAGGATGGTGGCGCCATCTTGTTCGGTGGTGAATTGCGTAGCTTGAGTGTTCATGGTGTCTTTCCTGATGTTCACCGGTATTGGTGAGTCTTAATCATTTCAAGACATACCCAATCTCACAATTGGGAGTTCCTTTACCCGGCATGGTGCTGCCACTGAGCGGCCTCTCGGGTTGCCCTACTCGACTACTTGGTGGCGCGAAATTGCCGCAACGTTCCTAGCACGGTATCGAAGTGCGTAATCTCCCGAAACAGGCGGACACCGGTTTCCTCGATGAGCTGCGGCAGCCGCCCCTCCACGCTGTCGCGTGTCGTCGTAAATCCGTCCAGTAGCTGAACGATGTAAAAAAGTCCGCGCATCAAGGCATTGGATGGACGCCCCCAGTCGGAGATATGCAGCTCGCCGCCCGGTGCGAGAATGCGCAGGACCTCAACCAGCACAGCGCGTTTTTGCTCAGTGTCGAGGTGGTGAAAGAACAGGCTAGACACCACGCTGCGCACGGCGTTATCCGGAAGCGGGACGTCGGTGGCGTTGGCCTCAAGAAAACGAATGTCGACGCCGGCGCGCTGCGCCTTGGTTCGGGCAATCGTGAGGATCGCCGGATCCGCGTCCAGACCGATGACAACAGCGTCGGGGTAACGCTGCTTGAGCCAGATAGTCATGGTGCCGGTGCCACAACCAATATCGAGAACGGTCGTACCAGGTAGGATATCCGCCGAGGCAAGCAGGTGCTGCTTGACGCGACGCTCTCGGGTCGTCACGCGCACGACCGGGTCGTAGAAGCGAGTCAGCGCGGCAAAGCGCAACGCGGGTATGTAGTCATTGCTCAAGGGAACTCTCCCGACTAAAGGCAAAGCGCTCACGGTCAAACTCGGTGACGAGCACCTGAGCGGCAAAGCGCGTATCCGCAGTGTCTGGAAAATCGGCCTCGATCACCACGTGGTTGCCCTGGGCGCTCAGGATGTTCAACGGCAGCGCCTCGATGCGCCGCGACGGGATAGTTACCGTCATGCTGAGTTCTAATGGCGTGAAGGGATTGCCGCGGGCATCAAAGAGTTCCGCAAACAGTGGTTGTGTTTCATCGTAGGGCGCGCTCGAGAAGGTGACTTGCAAGGTGTAGTTGCCGGTGTCGCTGGGTACCGAAATCCGGGCCGATTCTGCCTGCGTGACAGGAAGCTCGGCGCGCGCCACCGGCGCTGTGGCCGCGAGCACCGTCGATACCGAGATGACGACGATCATCAGCAGCGCCTCAATGCGGATCGAGGCCTTGAGGCGGCGCGCCTCAAAGCGCTGCAGAAGATCGGGTGTCAGTACGAGCTTGTTGATTGCCGCCAGCAGCAAGAGCCCCGCAACGCCGCCGAGCTTCCACAGCAAGGTTTGACCGTAGCCGCTCTGTAGCAAGGCATCGACAGAATTTACGTGGACGATGGCCATGACGAGGCCGGCGACGAGCAATGCGCCGACGCTCCACAGCGCCCGATGCGCAAACGCACCGAGCAATTGCGGCGCGTCGGCCAGCGGCCCTTTTCTCAAGAACCTCAGGAGCACCCACAACGAGGCGAACCAGAATGCCGCAGCGGCGACGTGAAGGGCCATTGCCGGCACCAGCAGTAAGGTCGGGTCCTGGCTAATCGGGTGCCCGGTTAGCACGCGGCTGACCACCAGGACAGCGGCCCCGATGCCACTTGCAATACGCTCGTCCTTGCCCGACATGGACAAGAACAGGAAACCGAGCACTGCGACGAGCAGGCTCATACCAATGCTGGTTTGCAGTACGACGTACAGGTGGCGGGGACGGAATCCGCCCACGCCAGTCACGGTAAACACGGCGACCAGGAAATACGCGACCACAACAACCAGGCCAATAGAGCCTGCACGGCGCGTCAGGGTCACGACCCACGCCTCGAGTGGCTCCGGCAGCGCGATGGTCAGGCGAAAGAGCACAAGACCGACCGCGAGCAACAACGTCGCGATGAACGCCACGCGCAGCGCTTTCTCGCCGAGGTCCGAGGGCATAGGATCAGCCGCAGCGGGAATTGAGGGTGCGCTGGTGACCGGCTTGGCAATCGGAGTCGAGCCCGCCTCTGGTGCGTCTGCCTGGGACAGCGTCGATGGCAATGTCAAGGTAAAACGAAATCCGCCGCTGATCGGATGAGCGTCTCCTGAGAGCACCCGGAAGCTGACCACGTGGGTGCCGTCTGTTAGTGGCGCAGTCACTGGCAACACGATGCGTTCGCCGTTGGCGACAGCATCGCCGACGGTCTCGACGATCGCATCGTCGGGCCCGACCAGCGTCACGGTAACCGGCGTGACCGACTGGCTGAACGTCAGCACGATCTCGTGCGGCGAGTTCTCAATGGTTGCATCGGATGCAGGATCAGATCCGGTGAACTGCACGTGCCCCCAGGCCGATTGCATCGGCAACAGGCCCGCTATAGCCAGAAGCGCGATCCAACCCGTTGCAACCCACGGCCGTTTCATCGGTGCTCGTCACCGTGTGGCTTTTCCACCAGGCGAATAAAGGGCGATGGCTCTTTGAAGTCGTAAGGACTCTGCCCCTCTCGGGCTGGCACCTCGATCCAGCGAATCGCGCCCACTTCGCACGTTTGAATAGTCTTGAACCACAGCATGCGCCCCGGCTCATCCGGCATCAGTGCCCGCACCTGGAACTCGCCGTAGTAGCCATCGGGTAGCGACCCACCGCTCCACACGATCTCATCGACGGTTTCGTTCACCAGATTGCCCGCCTCGTCGCGGTACGGCGTATCGAGCGTCTTCATGCGCTTCTCGACCGACCAATGCGCCATGAATTTCGGTGACACGCGCAGCACACCCTCTGGAATTTTCATCCGGATTTGGGTCGTCGGCGAGGTGCCGCAACCGTGCGTAATTCGCAGTGTTATGAAGGCGAACGCGCCGGCCTCGGCGGTGCCTTCGTTGATGACGGCGTGTGCGTGTGCCTGCTGCATCGTCAACAAGGCAAGGGTTGCGAGCGCGATACTCGGGAGCCTGTGGTGGATCATGACGATCTCCGCTTAGTGTTCGCAGCCGAGCTTTTCGATCAGAGGGCAGAATCGAGCGTCTTCCTGGCAGAGGTCACGATTCTCGTCCCAAGCCTTGATTGCGCCGGTAATGCGCTCGCGCGTTTCGCGCAGCTCTTCGATTTGCCGTGTGACGGCCTCGAGGCGTTGGCGCACAAGCGTTTCCACCTTACCGCAGGGTGTCTGACCCTGCTCCACCGACTCGAAAATTGCTTTGATGTCCGCGATCTTGAGGCCCAATTCCTGCGCTTTGCGAATGAACTGGACGCGCTCAACGTCTGCTGGTGAGAAGTAGCGATAGTCGTTGTTGGGGTCGCGTTTGGCGTGCAGCAGCCCGGTGCGTGAGTAGTAGCGAATGGTGGCGGGTGTGACCGCGGCTTCCCTGGCAAGGTCAGCGACATGCAAACCATCGAGACTGTGCGTTTCGAAGCTGATTACGTTGTTGTTCAACATGTGGGTGATTCCTTATTTCGTTTTGGACCGGATATAAGGCGCAAAGCGCCATGCCACGTTCAGTGGCGGGGTACGAAATAAGGCGATCTAGATTCGAAAGCGCTGCGTCGCGAGGTAGACGGGTGGTCCGATGCTGGTGAGGGGTGGCGGATGCACGCGCTCGAATGCGGATGCCGCTAGCGGGGTCGGCGTCAGGGACACGGCCAGCGCTGCGGCTGCGACCAGTTCGGCGCGCGGCGTCTTCGGGCCTTCGCCACCGGTTACTGTGAGCGCATCGCAGCAACACTCAGCGTTGGCCGTTGTCTTGCTCTCGGCGTGCATGCCATGGCAATCCGGCTGGACGCTCTCGACGGACGGGGATTCGGCTTCGACACTACCGGCTGCCAGAACTGAACACGGCATGACCATGATGCTGAGCCACGCCACCACCGCGACGTTCAGCAATAGCCGCTGACGTCCTCTGCGATTCGATGTGTAATCGGTGGCTGGCATTAAACTCCCCAGGATTGCCGCGTGCGGTATCACCGTTGCATTGTACGGCGATCCACCAATAATTTGAACGAAATCAGCGAGATGTGCACCGAGGGATTGCCGCAATTGGATTGTGGGTACCGCGTAGCGGCCGAGGGCCGTGTTGGCGCAAGATTTCGCTGATGGGCAATCTCCCAACCCAGACGTCACTTTAGATTAATGCTACAACATACTGTTTTATAATCGTATTACCCTACCTCCTGTCAATCTCGAGCCATCGCGCATACACCACATCCGTCCACAGGCTCTGAATGTATGCGATCACATCCAGAGACTGGTCCTCGTCGAGCACGGCGGCGAAAGGCGGCATCACACCACCCAGTGGCACCCCGCCAGTCTGAATGGTTCCGAGCAGCACCTCGGTCGGGTGATGCCAGGTGTGCGCAGTACCGTTCAGCGGTGGAGGCGGGTAATTGCCATTGGCATCGGTCTTGCGCCAGTCCTCGGCCAAACCTTGTCCGAACTCTCCGTGGCAGACGGCGCAATGCTGGGCAAACAAGGGCTTGCCACGACTGACTTGCTCATGCGTGTACCATCTGCCCTTCACGGGCGCCTGCGGCGGCTCATCCGGCGCGCAAGCGCTCAATCCGGCAAGTATTGTGAACCAGACGATGAGTGGTGCCTGGCGCTTCATGGCCTTTCTCCCGACACGAGGTTTTCAATATTGGACAGGACTATATCGGGTGCGCGCAAGAAAGGATGATGGTCAAGGCCGTCCAGCGTGACGAGTTGCGGCGCGCTGCACTCAGCAACGAGTGCCTGTACTGAAACGAGCGGCGCCATCTCGTCATCCCGCCCATGGATCATCAGGATGGGCGTGTGACCATCGAGTTGGCGCAGGTCATCGGCGGCATCGTAGCGGTACACGACTTCCCACAAGGACGATGTCGACGAACGCCAGGTGTGCTTCACCAGGTCCGCAGCGACTTCACGCGGAATATCTCGACGGATGTACGGCAGCAACCAGCCGAATACCCGGCGCGTGAGAATGCAGGCAATCATGACGAGGAGCACGTTGGTGTACAAAAAGCCCCACTTCACCTTGCCAGAGCGCAGGTACCGGTACGCGACTTCTTCGGAACCGAAGTACGGCATGCCGATGAGCACGAGATTTTCGACCTGCTCCCGGTAACGCGCCGTGTACGCAACCACCAGCAACGCACCCAGGGAGTGGCCGACCAGCGTGATCGGGCCAAGCGACTTTAGCGCGGCGTGCAATTCTTGCACGTGTCGATCGACCGAGTAACGCGTCCAGGGTTTGGGCGAGGCACCAAAGCCAAGCAGGTCCACGAGCACCACCCGATAACTCCGTGCCAGCGGACCGATGCCGTGCGACCAGTAGCGCGTCGTGCCACCAAGCCCGGGAATGAAGACAATTGTCGTCTTCCCCCGGCCGTAGGTTTCAACGTGCAGTGGCGGCGCGTTGCTACTCACGGGACTAGCTGGCGTAAATGCCGGACAGCCCCATGAAACTCATGGCCATCAGACCCATCACGATGAAGGTGATACCGGTGCCCTCGAGGCCCTTTGGCACGTCCGCGTAACGCAGCTTGTCGCGAATGCCGGCGAGCAGGATGACAGCCAGCGCCCAACCGGCGCCACTGCCAATGCCAAACACCGTGCTTTCCACCAGGTCGTAGTTGCGCTGAATACTGAAGAGGCTGCCACCGAGGATCGCGCAGTTGACCGTGATCAAGGGCAGGAACACGCCAAAGGCGTTGTAGAGCCGTGGAAAGTGCTTGTCGACCACCATCTCCAGGAGCTGCACGGTGGCGGCAATCACACCAATAGAAGCGATCAGGCCGAGACCACTCAGGTCAATCTCGGGTAGCCCTGCCCACTCAAGGGCCCCCGGTCGAAACAGATAGGTATTCAGGAGGCTGTTGAGCGGTACGGTGACACTTTGCACGACGAAAATTGCCACGCCGGCGCCGAGCGCGGCTTCCATGGACTTGGAGGTGGCGATGGCCGTGCAGATGCCGAGAAAGAACACCAGCATGATGTTCTCGGAAAACGCCGCCTGCAGGAACAGTGCGAGGTAGTCGTTCATCGCTGCCCCGTCCCTGGCGCGTCCTCCGGCTTCGCGAATCGATGCCCGGCCCAGATCAACAGGCCAATAATGAAGAACGCACTCGGCGCCAGGCGAAACAGGCCAACGGGTTCGTACCACCCGCCGTTGGCCGCGGTTACGAACACCGGTTCATCGAGCAGACTGCCGGCACCCAGCAACTCCCGAATGGAGCCCACGATTGCCAGCACCAGACCGTAGCCGAGCCCGCTGCCGATGCCGTCGACAAAGCTGGGCCACACGGGCTTGTTCATGGCGACCGACTCGACACGTGCGAGCACGATGCAGTTCGTGACGATGAGGAACACGTACACGGACAGCCGCTTGCTGGTCTCCGGCGCATAGGCTTTGAGCAGCTCATCGACCACGACCACGAAGGTGGCGATCACCACAATTTGCACGATCAGCCGAATGCTGGTTGGAATGCGGGTTCGTATTAACGAGATCGCCGCATTGGCAAAGCCGCACACCGCAATCACCGCGACCGCCATCAACAACGACGGTCGCAGCCCGACAGTCACCGCCAATGCCGAGCAGATGCCAAGCGCCTGCACCGTAATCGGGTTGCGTGCGAGCAACGGCTCCAGCAGGTATTGGCGGACCGTGCGCTCCATGCCCCTTAGCGAACCGGGCGTGTTGAACTGTGCGTGTGAATGACCTTCCAGCCGTCCGCCGTGCGGCGAAACAGGAAGGTTTCGTGACCGCGGTTGTGAATCACCCGGCCGTCTTTCCTGACGGTGGCCCGGACTTCGACGTCGGCGAGGGCCCACGCAAAGTCGCCTTCCACATGGGTCTCGATATTGCTGAAGCTAAGATCCAGTCCCTCCAGTACGTCACCTTCAGGCTCGACATGGCGCTCGACGAGATCGCTAAGGCCTTTGTTCTGGCCGCCGGATTCAATAAACCGGGCACCCGGTTGACCCAAGAAATGCGCATAGAACGGGGCACCGTCGGCGCTCTCCCAACCGTGTTCGACGGCCGCGATGATGGTCCGGAGTTCCGACTCATCATCGGCCGGGTTAGCCACCCCGGCGAACGGAGTGGCCAGGCACGCCAGTAGAAACACAGTGAGGACGGCGTTTCGCTGTTTGCTCATGGGAAATCTCCTCGTCGCCGACCCTACCCGGCCGCTTTGTCACGATTCAGCCAATTGTGAATCGGCACATAGACGACGCCGAAATACACACCGAACACGAAGCTCTCGATCACCCCAAGGATGGCCGAACCCCAACTGATCCAGGTGAAGCCGGGCAGCACGAACTGCAAGAACTGGTGCATGTGCACGGGCTCTGGCAATAGCAGCCCCCACAGGACGCAGACCACAAAAGAAACGGCAAACGTCAGGCCGAGGGCCAGGCTCACGGTTTTGATACGCAACATGGTGTTCTCCTTGTTTCTCAGGTATTCAGTGATACTGACGCGTCCGTGCCGCTGGGCAGATGGACGAGTCGTTCGATGGCCTCGACGGCCAAGATGCCGGCCTGAGTGCCTGCTTCCGTGGCGCAGCGAATTACTGCCGCCACGATGGTCTCCACGTCGTCTGCTTCGGCGTACAGCACAACCCTGGCATTCGCCTGCATCAGGTCGCGACGGAAGTAATTGGGGTGTTCGCCATAGCCTTTGACGTGCTCTACGGTCACGCCGGGGACGCCGCAGGCCCGCAGGTGTTTTTCAAGCGGTTTTAGCATCTGTACCGGCACGATGGCCGTGATGCGTTTGATCGTCATGAGGATTCTCCTTCGCCGCGACGGGCGCGAGTTTGAGGTCACATTTTTTCAGGAGCGCAAGCCAGCCAAGCGCCGGGTCGAGAAGTTGCGTTGCCGACAGCGCCGCACCTTCAGTTTGCAGGTAGTTCTGCAGGAACCGGAACGCGTGGCCAAGCTGCATCAGGTGCCAGCCATGGGGCGCAATGTCGCCACGCGAGGCAAACAGCACCATGCGGATGCGGTGACCGGCGTCGTTGGTCACGCTGCCACGCTGTACCAGCTGGCGTGCCATGTGCGTCGCGCGCCCGGCGGGACAACAACCGAAACGATGCAGCGTCGCCGCCAGTGCATTCAAGTTGCGTGACCCGGCGTTGAC
>JBFELT010000127.1:0-9813 GCA_041552015.1 Woeseiaceae bacterium | reverse complement strand
TGGAAGACGGAAAACAACGGCATCACCTGGAATCCGCTGTTTGACGGCGAAGCGTCCTACGCCATCGGTGTCGTCACCCTCGATCCCAACGATCCGCTGGTCGTCTGGGTAGGCACCGGCGAAAACAATGCGCAGCGCAGCGTCGCCTACGGCGATGGCGTCTACAGGTCGCGCGACGGCGGCAAGTCCTGGACCAACATGGGCCTGAAAAACTCGGGTCACATCAGCCAGATCTGGGTAGACCCCGAGAATTCCGATCACGTCCTGGTTGCCGCCCAGGGGCCGCTGTGGAGTTCCGGCGGCGACCGCGGTCTCTATGAAACGAACGACGGCGGCGGCAGCTGGAAGGCAATCCTGGCGATCGACGCCGACACCGGCATCAACGAGTTCGTCGTCGATCCGCGTGACAGCATGACGATTGTTGCCTCCAGCTATCAGCGCCGCCGTCACGTCTGGGTCCTTATCAACGGCGGACCCGGTAGCGGCCTCCACAAGACCACCGACGGTGGCAAGACCTGGTCGAGGCTGGACAAGGGACTTCCCACGGACCACATGGGCCGTATCGGTCTCGCCGGCGCGCCATCTGACGCCGCAATGATCTACGCGATCATCGAAGCCAACGAGGAGGAGCGCGGCGTTTATCGTTCAACGGATTTCGGCGACAACTGGACGAAGCAGTCCGATCACATGACCACGAGTCCGCAGTACTACAACGAGCTCGTTGTTGACCCGAAAGACGCCGATCGCGTGTATTCCCTCGACACCATGACGCATATGTCGGCGGACGGCGGCAAGACCTGGTCGATGCTGGGCCTGGACTGGCGCCATGTCGACGACCATGCGCTGTGGATCGATCCGGACTTTACCGAGCACCTGATCATCGGCGGCGATGGCGGCATTTACGAAAGCTTCGATCGGGGTAGCACCTGGCGTCACATTCGCAACCTGTCGATCGCACAGTTTTACCGTATTCAGCCCGACAACGCGGCGCCGTTCTACAACGTCTGCGGCGGCACGCAGGACAACAACTCGCTGTGCGCACCGTCGCGCACCACGGTCATACACGGCATTACGAACTCGGACTGGACAATGGTCCTCGGGGGCGACGGCTACGAACCGCAGATCGACCCGCTGGATCCGAACATCATCTACACCCAATACCAGTACGGCGGACTCGCACGCTACGACCGCCGCACCCAGGAGCGCGTCTACATCGCGCCGCACCCGGCAAGTGGCGAGCCGCAGTACAAGTGGAACTGGAATACGCCACTGCTGATCAGCCCGCACAACAACAAGCGCATTTATTACGCGGCCGAGAAGCTGTTTCAATCCGACGACCGCGGTGACAGCTGGCGTGCGATCAGTCCCGACCTGACGCGGCAGCTCGACCGCAACAAGCTCAAGGTCATGGGCCGCATCTGGAGTGTGGACTCAATTGCGAAAAACGATTCGACGTCCATGTACGGCGCGGCCATCGCACTGTCCGAAAGTCCGCTCGCCGAGGGTTTGATCTACGTCGGTACCGACGACGGCGTCATGAACGTGACGGAAGACGGCGGGCAGAACTGGCGCCGGAGCGAAAGCTTTCGCGGCGTACCGGACATGTCGCTCATCGAGGACGTACTTGCGTCGAGTCACGACTCGAACACGGTTTACGCCGTGATCGACAACCACAAGCGCGGCGATTACAAACCCTACGTGCTGAAGTCCGACAATCGTGGCCGCAGCTGGCAATCGATCGCAGGCAACCTGCCGGAGCGCGGCTCGGCGCACACCATTGTCGAAGACCCTGTCAATCCGAAGCTGCTTTTCGTCGGCACCGAGTTCGGCCTGTTTTTCACGCAGGATGGCGGCGCGTCCTGGCACCAGATGAAGGCCAATTTTCCGACCATTGCGGTTCGTGACCTGGAAATCCAGGCGCGTGAGAGCGATCTGGTCGTTGGCACCTTCGGCCGCGGCATCTATATTCTCGACGACTACTCGCCGTTGCGCACACCAGCCGCTACCCTGGCCAACAAGGATGCACACCTGTTCGCCGTGAAAGACCCCTGGCTTTACGTAGAAGGCGACCTTTGGGACGCACGCGAGAAGGGCTCAATGGGGGCAGAGTTCTTTACGTCGCCGAATCCCGCGTTCGGCGCCGTGTTTACCTATCATCTCGGCAGTGACCTGCAGCCCCGGGCAAAAAGCCGTCGGGCCTCAGAGATCGAGGCTGAAAAGGCAGGCAAGGATACGCCGTATCCCTCCTGGGACGAACTGCGCAAGGAAGACCGGGAAGAGGCTCCTGCTGTCTTGCTGATCGTCCGGGATGCATCCGGCAACGTCGTACGGCAGCTCGCCGGCGAGACGAAGAAAGGACTTCACCGCACGGCCTGGGACCTGCGACTACCGGCAACGGATCCCGTCAATCTCGACCCCCCCGCTTTCCGGCCCTACTGGGAAACGCCGCCCCGCGGACCGCTTGCGGTTCCGGGCCAGTATTCGGTGACCCTGTCGAAACGCCAGGGTGGCGAACTCATGGCCTTGTCGGAACCGCGTTCCTTTACCGTGAAATCGCTGCCGCAGAGTCCGGAGACGAGTCCCGATCCGGCCCGTGTACAGGCGTTTCACAAGCAGGCCGGCGAGCTCTATCGCGCCACGCAGGGCGCCGTGCGCCACGCCGCGGAGCTCCAGTCACGTATCAGGCACCTCAAGGCAGGCGCTCGTGAGACGCCGCGCGCGGGCGAAGCCGAGGAGCAGGCAATTCGTGCGATCGAGGCGCGGCTTGCCGATCTGAGCGTAGCGCTGAATGGCGACGCCACCGTGGCCTCGCGCAACGAGCCGGTCGCGTGGTCGATCTCGCAGCGCGCAGGCATCGTCTACCAGTGGCTGCTCGACACGCGAACGCCGGTACCGGCTTTCTACGAGGACTCGTATCAGGCGGCGGCACGCGAGTTCGCAACGGCACTCGACGGCCTGCAGTCCATAAGCCAGGATCTCGATGCGCTGGAGGCGCGCCTGGAGTCTCTTGGTGCACCGTGGACGCCGGGACGACTGCCGGAATGGCGCGGGCAGTAGCATTTCCAGATGGGGACAGTCCGGCAAGGACTGTCCCCACCCTTTTTAGCCCGTCCACGCCGAATTCCTCACTCCCGAGGGCGATTCTGCTATGATCCGCCCGCTCCAGAGCAAACCCCATCCCGCACTCCCAGTTCGATCAGGCGTTTTCCGGCTGACCGCCGGCTACTGCGGGCAATTGCGTTCAACACGAAACCCGGAATAGTGCAGTGATCTCAACAGCAAACCTGTCGATTCAATTCGGCGCCAAACCCCTGTTCGAAAATGTCTCGGTGACCTTCGGCAACGGCAATCGTTACGGCCTGATTGGCGCCAATGGCTGTGGCAAGTCGACGCTCATGAAAATACTGGCCGGTGAGCTGGAGCCAAGCACGGGCAATGTATCGACGGATCCGAACGCGCGCGTAGGAAAACTGCGCCAGGATCAATTTGCCTATGAAGAACATCGCGTGCTCGACGCCGTAATCATGGGCTATGAACGCTTGTGGGAAGTCATGCAGGAACGCGATCGCCTGTATTCGCTGCCCGAAATGAGCGACGAAGAAGGCATGCGCGTTGCCGACCTCGAGGTCGAGTTCGCCGAGATGGACGGCTACTCGGCGGAAGCGAGGGCCGGCGAGCTGCTGGAGGGTATTGGCATCCCGGTCGAGCAGCACCAGGGCCCGATGAGTGCCGTGGCACCGGGCTGGAAGCTTCGCGTGCTGCTGGCCCAGGCCTTGTTTTCGGATCCTGACGTACTGCTGCTGGATGAGCCCACCAACAACCTGGACATCAACGCGATCCGCTGGCTCGAGGGCTTCCTCGACGGCAGCAAGGCGACCATGGTCATCATTTCGCACGATCGCCACTTTCTCAACAGCGTGTGCTCGCACATGGCGGACCTGGATTACGGCAAGCTGCAGGTATACCCCGGCAACTATGACGAGTACATGACGGCGGCCGAGCAGGCGCGCGAACGCGTGCGTGCCGATAATGCCAAGAAGAAGGCGAAGATGGCAGACCTGCAGGCGTTCGTCAGTCGCTTCTCCGCGAACGCGTCGAAAGCGAGGCAGGCGACATCGCGTGCCCGCCAGCTCGAGAAAATCGAGCTTGAAATCCTCGAGCCATCGAGCCGGGTAAGCCCGTACATCCGTTTCGACCAGGAAAAGCCGCTGCGCCGTATTGCTGTCGAAGCAACCGGGATAAGCAAGGCATTCGACGACAAGCCGCTGTTCGAAAACCTGGACCTGACGATTGACGCCGGGTCGCGCGTCGCGATTATCGGCCCGAATGGTTTCGGCAAGACGACACTGGTCCGCTGCCTGCTGCAGAATCTCGATGTCGACGACGGCACCGTCAGGTGGGCCGAGAATGCAAACCTTGGCTACTTCGCCCAGGACAATGCGTCGGAATTTGAAACCGACATGAGCCTGTTCGACTGGATCACACAGTGGCAGCCAAAGGGCACCGATGAACAACTGCTTCGCGCCACGCTCGGTCGCATGCTGTTTTCGAAAGACGACAGCGAAAAATCCGTAAAAGTTGTCTCGGGTGGCGAGCAGCGACGGCTGATGTTCGGCAAACTGGCTTTACAGCAGCCCAACGTACTGGTCATGGATGAACCGACCAACCACCTCGATATGGAGTCCATCGAGGCCTTGAACCTGGCGCTGGAACACTACGCCGGCACCCTGATCTTTGTCAGCCATGACCGAAGCTTCGTTTCTTCGATCGCGACGCGAATCATAGAATTGACGCCTCACGGCATCGTCGACTTCAGGGGAGACTACGAGGAATACCTGCGCACCGAGGTCTTGAAAGACAAGACCCGCGCTGCCTGACGGGGCTTACCTCAGAATACGCGCCCGGTAGCGTCGACCCTTTATTGGTCGACTCGACAGCTGCTGCACCGCCCTTTTCGCCTGTGCGTTGCGTACGGCAACGTAGCTCACCGTATCGAACAGGTCGATTGACCCGACGGCATCGCCGGGAACGGCGCCCTCGGCGGTTAACGCGCCCAGGAGGTCGCCCGGGCGAAGCTTGTTCTTGCGTCCCCCGCTGATCTGAATCGTGGTCATCGAAACTGGCAGAATGTCGGTTTTGCGATTCGCACCCGGAACACGCTGCTCGCGCAGGGTGCCATCGGGCAGCAGCGCCTCGATCTCCATCAGCCGTCGCATCTCGCGCGGCTCGACGAGGCTGACCGCCACGCCTTCTTTGCCCGCGCGCGCCGTGCGGCCGATGCGATGGACGTAGACTTCCGGCTGCGCCGGCAGCTCATAGTTGAATACCGCGTCAACGTCGTCGACGTCGAGACCGCGCGCGGCGACGTCGGTCGCGACGAGTACGCTCGCACTTCGATTGGCGAAACGGACCAGGACCTGCGTGCGGCGCGGCTGATCGAGATCACCGTGCAGGGCGACGGCGAGGATACCATTCGATTGCAGGTATCGTGCCGCTTCCGCGCAGTCGATCCTGGTATTGCAGAAAACAAGATTGAGTCCACCGCCCCATGCGTTGAGCGCGCGCAGCAGCACGTCGTTTCGGTTTTCCCGGGTGACAGGGCACCAGTATTGCGCGATCAATGCGGGCTGCTCGTCGTCCGTGACATCGATGCTGATCGGATCGCGTTGCACCCGACCACTCATGCTGGCTATTGCGTCCGGGTATGTGGCACTGAACAACAGCGTCTGACGATCCTCCGGCACGAAGGCGAGAATCGCATCGAGTTCGTCCATGAAGCCCATGTCCAGCATCCGGTCTGCCTCGTCGAGCACCAGGGTACGCAGACCGGCCAGGTTCACCGTTCCCTTGCCGAGGTGCTTCAGCACCCGGCCGGGCGTTCCGACAATGATGTGCGGGCTGTGCTGCAACGATGCGTTCTGTGCCCGGATCGGCATGCCGCCGCAGAGCGTCATGATCTTGATATTTGCGACGGCCTGCGCAAGCCGGCGAATCTCCCTGGCCACCTGGTCTGCCAGCTCTCTTGTCGGACACAACACCAGCGCCTGAACCCGAAACGACGCCGCGTCGAGCTGGTTCAGCAGGCCGAGGCCAAACACGGCGGTCTTTCCGCTACCGGTTTTGGCGCGCGCGAGAACGTCCCTGCCCGCCAGCACCTGCGGCAAGGCCCTGGCCTGGACAAGCGTCATTTCCGTGTAGCCGATTTCCGCGAGATTGCCGAGCAGCGCGGGTTTCAGCGACAGCGAATCGAAGGAGCTGGCGACGGACATAGGGGCGCGAGTATACGCGCAATGCGCGCACGCAGCCGCCGCACGAATTTTTCGAGACCTGGTTCCGTATTGGCCTGAGACGAGCAGCAACGATTTTTGCAGGCCGGGTTGGTAGTCTGGATATCGCTTTAGATGGCGAGAAAGATCGGGCAAGGAGCGGAGTTATGGGCCTGTTGGCAAGATTTTCACATAAGAAGAAATCGCCTGGCGACACAGCGAGCAGCGAACGGAACAAGGCAAAACCGGCGTTTCGCGGCGTCAGGATCGTCGCTAACCGCGAAGACTGTTGTCAGTTTGCAAGAACCCTCGAGGACGAGCGGTTCCTGCTGCAGGAGGCGCCGATGCTGCCCCTGAGCCTGTGTGACGTCGAAACCTGTCGTTGTACCTATGAGCGATTCGACGACAGGCGCGCAGGCGCCCGGCGAGCGTCGGACATCGCGTTCGACATAAACAGCGCACTGCATAGCCAGGAAAACCGCAGCAGCAAGGTGCCGGGCCGGCGCAGCAAGGACAGCTGCGACTTCTAGCCCGACTGTAAGCGGTCTTCCCTATTGGATGGCTTCGAGCGTCGACTGCCCGTAGCGGCCGAGCAGCTGACTCATGAGTTCTGCCGACAGGCCCTGCGGAAAGCGGCTTACGTTTCGAAGCTCTTCGGTCGACGCCTGGCGCTGGCTGTCGCCCTGCGAGGCGCGCACGGCGATGCCCGGCAGATCGCTGGCACTGGCGCGATAGATCATTTGCCAGGGAATCAGGACAACTCTCGGGCCATTGTCCGCATCCTGTCGTCCAAGGATTACCAGACCGTCATCCCGGACCTCGAGCAGTTCGCCGCGGCGTTCCACCCTCTTCGACTTCGTTTTGGTCGTCAGTTCCACGTCGACTTTGGCGCCTTGCGGCTGGCGTCCGAGACCCGACTGGTCGATCTGCGGGCCCACATGGCACGCGGCAACAAGCAATCCGAGTGCGATGCCCGGGAACAAGCGGCGGGCGCTCATCGTACTGCCAACCTGGTCGCTTCGAACTGGCTGCGGAAATCTTCGCGCTTTTCCGCGTAGAGGGCGATCGCACGAATCAGGGCGTCCGTGCCGGGCTCGAACGAGCCGCGATGCTCCTCGGTCAGCCAGTCGGCTCGCATCCATTCCATGTAATAGCCCTCCGATGCGAGAAAGAACGTACGCGCACGGTCATCGGAAACTTCGCCGACATCGAAACGCAGCTTTACGCTGTCCTGCGGTTTCGCGATCAGATACTGCCTGTCGGCATGCTGCAAAAACTCGGGAATATCGTCGCGCTGACCGTCGGCGCTCGCCGCCGTTGCTACGGGCACCCGGCGGGCATCGGCGCGCACTGCCTCGGTAGCCGCCGCAACGCGATCCAGGCGCCAGTTGTCAGCGACGAATGACAGGCGCACCTTCAGCTTGCCCACGCCCCCGGTCGGCAGCAGGATGGCGTGCTCGTTCCAGGCGATTGGCCCCTGGTCGCCAAGCCTGGCGACTTTTCGATATCGCGTCTTGTCCCACACGGAAATGGTCATGCCCATGTGCTTGCGATACCAGAGCCCGAGCTGCATCTTGTTTCCGAGGTGATCCAGATCGTGGCCCATCCAGTCCAGCGCGCCGAAACTCTGCTCCCTGAGCATGACGTCATACAGCAGCACCGTGTTCAGCAGGCTGTTTCTTGCGCGAAGCACCAGCGCGACCTGGTCCGCATTCGCTGGCACCTCGAATTCGAAGTCGAGTTCGTCCAGGTAGTCGTCGGCCGTCACCGATGCCAGTCGCTCGTCGCTGGCGCTCCAGGCCAGTTCGTCAACAGCATGAATGGCTTCCAGTATGTTGCGGCCGGTCTGGTCGACAGCGGCTCTCGGAGCCAGCAGTTCGCCAACGACAAGCGGACGCCCCTTCGGATCCGGATACACCCGTTGATCGTGGCGGTGAATAACCTCGAGGACCTCTAACTGGTCAATGTAATGCGTTTCCAGCATTTCATTGCGCACGTCGAGTTCGAATACGCCGTCGCTGATGGATCGGATGTCGAGCCGATCGATGTCGCGGCTCTGAAATGACGGCGTGATGCTGTAGGAAAACAACTCCGCCTCCAGAAACTCGCCGTTGTGATCGAAGCTGTAGACCGTCGGGCAGGAGCCAAACAGCAGCAGCAGTGCCGCCATTGCACCGAGCAGGATGCCGGTAGAGCTGGCCGCGGTGGCCGCGGTCGTCGCACCTGTACTTACAGGGGTCTGGTAGCTCTCCATGGCGGCTACATCGGCCAGCGGTATCTCGCTGACAATCGAGCTGTTATCGAGCGTCAGGTCGTAGATTCGGCCATCGCCGCTAATGACCCCATTTGCGACCCTGGCGCCGTCGGCGAATACCACGGTTGAGCCGTCCTTGAGGTGCGCCTTGACCGGTGTGTCGATTACGATCGGATCGGCATTCGAAACCTCGACCGGCGTGACATCAAGGCGGTGGACGACGCATGCCGTGAGGAACAGCGTCAGCAATAAAGCCAGTGTGAAGCGCATGATCGACCCCCGGGGTCACCGCCTGCCTGGACTATGACACTACCACGCCAGTGCGGGAAATAGCAGATGACTGGGCACAACTAAAATCAAGACCCCATACGCTCTGTCGCGTTGGACGAATAGAAACCCACGCCGCTCGAGTATTGTCGACCATTTCCACTGAAGGCGACTACCTGTACTGTGATCGAATGAGGACAGCGATTAGAAAAGAAGTAGAACTGATCCAGCCGCTTGACGGTCTGGAAAGAGAATGCAGGCTGAATGTTCTTGCCTGGATAGATTCAGGGGTAGAAGTGTGTCGGCTCGAAAAGCCAGCGACACCACCAAAGCACCTCATTTCCTACTTCGCCGTTGTGGATGACGATCATCTTCTGCTTGTGGATCACGTAAATGCGGAACTGTGGTTGCCGACTGGTGGGCACGTAGAACCGGGCGAACATCCAAGAGACACCGCTTTGCGCGAAGCTAGAGAGGAACTATCGATTGAAGCGGAGTTTTTGAAAGAGGGGCCGATATTCCTAACGATTACTGAAACCGTAGGAAAGACAGCGGGCCATACGGACGTGTCTCTCTGGTACGTGCTCCGGGGTGATCGAAGCGTGAGGCTAGCGTTTGACGACTCCGAATTTCACGAAGTGAGGTGGTTTCACAAAAATGATGTTCCCCTGGATCGAACCGACAAACACATGTCGAGATTCCTGCAGAAACTCTACGACCAGTGACCGCTAATCATCGTTCCGAGACGATCGCCAGGCACCTGAACTAACGACCGCCAAGCACCGCATAGCCGCCAGTCGAGCGATCTGCGGTAAAATGTCGGCTTCTGCCCCAAAACGGGCGGTCCAGTAGAAAAATATATGCAGCTGCCTGTCAGCCTTATTTGCCACTTGCGCCGTTGCTATTCACCAATTCCATGATTGCCTTGGCATAATTGACGGTGAAATTGTCGTCTACTTGTGACAGACGCAAGTTGACTTCAGTTTTCAGATCATCGGGCAACGCATTATTCCCAGTACTGTAGTT
>JBFELT010000126.1:0-9920 GCA_041552015.1 Woeseiaceae bacterium | reverse complement strand
CCACGCGGCGAACCAGCGGAATGACTTCCAGCGCCGTGACCGACCAGCTTTCACGTTTTTGCAGGGCCGCGGTCGCGAGCGACCATTGGGAAATTTCCGCGCCATCCGCTGAGGTAAGCAGCAAATTCACAGGGTCGAACACGGTGCGTCCGCCACCCAGGGGCGGCAACGTGGCCAGCAACAGCGGGTAGTCATCGGAAATCAGGTTTGAGGCCTGACTTCGCCGTTGAGGCGTTGGTACGATCAATGCCTGCAAGGCGGACATCAGGGCATCATCGCGTCTTTCTTCTCGCTTGGCGGCGATCACCTGGCGATCCCAAAAATCGGCAAGCAGCTCCTGCGGCAGCCGCCCCGCATTGGGCAGACCTTCGGCCAGCCCGGCGACGGCGAGAATCTGATCCTGCTCGGTGGCCGCCGACGCCCGCTGGGTCAGGAATCCGCGGTACAGGCTGTCAGCGATGTCAGCATGGCCGGGAAAGGAGCGCAGGTTCTGGTATGCGTCGGTTGCATAGTCGAGCTCGGTGGTCGGCGACGCCAGTATCTCGAGATACGGACGCGGCAAGAGCTGTGTATACCAGAAAGGTATGAATAGCAGCAGCACGAATCCGGCCGCGATCATTGCCGGTACCCGCAGACGCACTGGCAGATTTTCATTCGCCCAGCGTGCTGTAAATACCCTTTCGTACAAGCGATTGCGAACGCAGAGATTGCCGTCCTGGTCGATCTGCAGCAAGCCGATCGCCATCAGGCGTCGCTGCAATGGTGAACCGAGATCGGCAGCGACGTCCACGCCCTTGCGGATCTTCCCATACAGGTTGAGTAAGGCCTCCATGCGCGTCTCATCGTTCACGACGGCTCTATGGATGTGGCTCATGTGTGGCTCATTGTGCAGCGCGGCACGTCCTGCCAGCTGCTGCGTCGCGACCCGGTCAATATCGGCAAGCACATCGTCGGCCACGCCATCTCTTGCGATCGCCCGAGCCAGTTTCTGGCTGAGATAGGGCTGGCCGCGCGTCCAGTAGTAAATACGATCGAGTGCGGCGGCGGCCTCCGCGTCGTCCAGATTGAGCTCGGTTGAGAAAAGCTCCAGCTCTTCGCGCGTGAAGTCGTTCAGAACGATGGGCTGCGTGACATTGAAAGGAGACAGCTCCGCCTCTTCAATCAGGTTTACCGGGTCGCATTCACCCAGGAGCACGAACGACAGCCTCGAGAAATCCGGATCCATCGTGCGCGCATTGTGCGCCGCTCGAATACTGGCCAGCAGCTGATCGGCGAACGGCAGTGATTCAATACACTGAATCTCGTCGAGGAAGACGACGATTCGTTCGGGCACGAACTGCAGGAGGATTTCCGAATAGAATTCCAGTAGCCGCTGGCGATTACTCAGGATCGCCTTATCCTGCCACCATGACTGCAGGTCGTAACGGATTCTGAGCTGCCGCAGCAAACGATACGCAACGTTGTAATACCAGCGGCCTGCGTCGCCGCCACCGTCACGAATCCCGATTTGCTCGAGGTCAAGAACGGCGACCTTGCAGCCATTGTTCTCCAGGCGCGCGGCTGTCGCTGCCACAAGACTCGACTTGCCTGTGCGATCCGGCGCCAGCACGTGCGCGTAGCGACCAGCAATGACAGTGTCGTAAAGGAGGTCGTCGGCTTTTCTGCGCACGTATCCGGCACGCACCGCATGCAAGGGAGCACCCACACTGAAAAACTCGCCCGTGGAATCAAGCTGTTCGCGTTCGTCGACTGGCGTCTGCTCGTTGAAATCGCCGGCCATTGCTGGCTCCTTGGTTGCCCGCTGACCATTTTGTGCATTTGCCGCGGATATCGCCAGTGCCAATGACGGCATTCCGGCAGACATCACTGTATTCTTGACCGAATGACTGAGTCACGACTGCTAAAAAAAGACCTGTTCGGAGAGGTCTGGCGCGTGAATACCGGCACGGACGCCCAGATCCTGCGCGACACCCGCACGGCCCGATGGTGGCTCAGATGGCTGGCCCGCGCTTTGCTGCGCCGCGAAGCGGCGGGGCTGAGGGCGCTCGAGGGTATTGATGGCGTGCCCGCGCTGCTGCGATGCGATGCCGGGCAGCTTGCCCGCAGTTACATCGCCGGCGAACCAATGCACGTTGCCAGGCCGTCGTCTCCTGGCTATTTTCGCAGCGCCATGCGCTTGCTCAGACGCGTGCATCGCGCGGGCGTCGTGCACAACGATCTCGCCAAGGAGCCAAACCTGCTGGTTCGCGACGACGGTTCGCCCGCTTTTATCGATTTCCAGCTCGCGGGATATTCGCATCGACGCGGGCGCCTGTTCAGGATCGCGGCACGCGAGGACATCAGGCATCTCCTGAAGCACAAGCGCAGCTATTGTCCTGACAAACTCACAACGCGTGAGCTTGCCATACTTGCCCGACCTTCCTCGCTGGCCCGCGTCTGGATGGGACTCTTCAAGCCGATCTACCTGTTCCTTACACGGCGCGTTCTCGGCTGGTCCGACCGGGAAGGCGCAGGCGACCGCGGCCGGCAGCCCTGATGCTTGTTGGCGAACTTCCGGTATACTCGCGCAGCGGTATCGTCAGGAAGGAAATCGAACGTGGACTTCTACCATCAACACAATCTCGTCAACCCGAACACGGCCGGTCGCGAGCGCCGTTTCGGCATACGCGTGACTCTGCCCGCGGACGACACTCTTCGAAACGTTCTGGGTAACGACTGGGAGCGTTTTCACTGGTATGCCACGGAACAGGAAAGAGACTCCGCCTTCGAACAAATGTCGATCCGGCACGGCTACTATCGCGACAGCGACGCGCCCACCCAGATCCTGGAGAAAGTCTCCCGCTAGCACCCTGCCCGGATGGTCGTTGCTCAGCCCTGAGTCTGGCTAGCGAGGTGGCTGGCCTATGAACAGGTAAACGTTCCGGTTGCCGCCCTCGGCGAAGCCGGCCGCAAGATAGACGGGCCCGATGAACGTGTCGATTCCGGTAAACAGGCTGCCATTCATCATCAGCGAGCCGATGCTGATGTCGGAGCGCGTCTGCCAGACGTTGCCCGCTTCGGCCGAGATGCCAAGGTAGATCGGCGTATCCAGAATGCCACCGGTCGTATTGCCAATACGCCGTCGGAAAACCAGCCGCGCAAGTGCGGCGTGCGGCCCGTTGATCTCCCCGCGCTCCAGGCCCGACATGCGCAGGAAACCTCCGAGCGGGAAGTAGTCCTGCACCGTGTTGTCGGACTCGAACGTTGTCGCAAGCGTCAGACCCAGCTGCAGCGTGTTTTTTCCGCGACTCCAGCTGGACTCGAACTCGCCCTCCACGGTATCGAAATCGTTGTCGGCACCGAAGCCAGGTCGCGACAGGTGCCAGCGCAGATCCGCCCGCACGCCGTCGCGCGGGAACTGCGCGTTGTCCAGCGTATCGAATCGCAACGCCGCGAAAGCCCCCCCGGCATCGAATTCGATGTTCGGCAATCCCGGATCGCCGAGCTTGACCCGCGCCGCGCCGACACCCCGGTAGGCACCCAGCCTGAGCTCGCCAAAAGTCCCCAGTTCCCGTCCGAAATCGAAACCGGCCTCTGCCTCGGTGACGCGCAGGCGGGCGACCGTCTGGTCGAATTCGAACAGGTTGAGGTTCGATTGCGACACCTCGATCCGCGGCGCGACGAACCAGCGCGAATCAAAGCTCAGGGGCTGATAGAACTCCGAAAACAGCTGCGGATCGGTTCCCAGCGTCAGGTCTGTGCGCCATTCGGCTCCGAGCCTGTTGAGGCCGGCACGCGTCATGCGCGCCGACAGATTGAACCCGGTCGAGCCTTCGAAATCGTCTTCGAGCGCCACGCCGAATTGCAGGAAGTTCGGCCCCCAGCTCTTGGTCGTCGCATGGTATTCGACGCCGGTCTTGCCGTGCTCGTCGACGAGCCGGTAGCCGACATGCTCATACAACTGCAGCCCGTACAGCCTTTCGGCGTTCGCGGCCAGTACCTGGGTATCGATCGGATCTCCCGCAGCGACGCTGAGTCTCGATTGCAGTACGGCGGGCGACAGCCGTCCTTCGTGAACGACGCGGACGAATGCCAGCGTCGACGCTGAGGTCCGGGTCGCGGTGCGTCGCGCATGGTATTCGTCGTATGCAGCCTGATCGAGTGCGATGCGCCTGAGCTTGTCTTGCTGGTTGCGCGCCGCCCGTTCCCCTGGCTCGATGGTGTCCAGGATATCGCCGAAGTTCGTCGAACCGTACGTCCCGAGCTCGGGACGAATCAGAACGTCTCCCGCACCGAGACGATCGATCTGCCTGAGCGTCTCCTTGCGAATCAGGATGGTCAGCATCTGCTCGGAAATGGTCAGAACAGAGCCAAGCTCGTCTTCGCCGTACAGCGGAAACTCGACGTCGACGGCGATTACGACATCCACACCGAGTTCCTGGATCACGTCGACCGGCAGATTGCCGACGATTCCTCCGTCGACCAGCAGCCGGTCATCGATTCGCACGGGCGCGAAGACGCCCGGCACTGACATGCTGGCGCGGATCGCGTGAGCAAGATCGCCCTTGCCCATCACATAGGCTTCGCCGCGGCCTATATCGGATGCAATGGCGCGAAACGGGATCGGCAACTCGTCGAAGTTGTTGATATGCGATGTGTTGATGGTCAGCTCGCGAAGCAGCAGATCCAGCTTCTGCCCCTGGATCACCCCTTTCGGCAGTACCAGGTTTGTGCCGCGCAAGCCCAGCTCGAAGTCGATCGGGAACTCCGCATCGTCCTGTTTTCGCCGGAAGCTCAAGTCCTCGCGATCGGGTTTGTCGCTCAATGCGCCGGCCCAGTCCAGTGAGCCCACCAGTGCCTCCAGTTCTGTGGCCGTCATGCCGCTGGCGTACAAGCCACCGACAATGGCGCCCATGCTGGTGCCGGTGATCACATCGACGGGAACACGCAGACGCTCCAGTTCCTTCAACACGCCGATATGAGCGGCGCCGCGCGCTCCGCCCCCGCCCAAAACCAGGCCGACCCGCGGCCTGGCGTCGCCGGCGTTCGGCGGCACATCCGTCACATCGGCATACGCATCGACGAGGACAATCGATGCCAGCGCCATCAACAGGCCCGGCGCGTATTTTCGTTGACGGCTTGATTGCATTAAATATCTCGTTCGAATTACAGACATAAACGGCAAGGCGATTATAATGACCGGAGGATGTCCAGAGTAAAGCGATGACTTCAATACGGTCAGGGATGACGGCGGCACTGGTGTCTGCGACGCTTTTGGTCCTGCCGGCGACCGCGCTGCCTCTGGATCCATCGTCGGCTGCGGACGACGAGGGCATCGACGAGCTGGTCGTGACCAGCCGGCGGCGCGAACAGGCGATCGCGCTGCATGCCGGCAACATTTCGAGCATTGGTGCCGATGCGATCGCAGCCGTCGCCCATCAACATATCCACGAGCTGATGAACCGCATCCCCGGCGTCTGGCTGGGTCGTGGCAGCGGCCAGGAGCATCTGACCGCGATTCGCTCGCCGGTGCTGACCGGGGCCGGGTCCTGCGGCGATTTCCTGTTTCTGGAGGATGGCATTCCTGTTCGCCCTTCCGGGTTCTGCAACGTCAACCAGATGTTCGAAATGAACACTGAAATGGCGAGTCGCATCGAGGTCATCCGCGGTCCCGGCAGCGCTCTTTACGGCTCCAATGCGCTGCACGGCATCGTCAATGTGCTGACGATGGCCACCGCAGCGGAGCCGCAGAGCGTGATCGCCCTCGAAGCCGGGTCGAACGAATTCCTGCGCTTTCGCACCGCATTGGCAGACAAGCAGCGACTGCCGCTGTTCGCGTCGATACTGCATGCCGACGACGGTGGTTTCCGCGACGAGGCTGGATACCGGCAGACAAAAGTGCAGCTGGCTGCGGACTGGGACCTGGATACCGCCGAATTCACGACCGTCCTGACGGCAACCGATCTCGATCAGGAGACCGCCGGATTTATTTTTGGCGAGAATGCCTACGAGGATCCTGCCCTCAACCGCGCAAACCTGAATCCCGAAGCATTTCGCGACGCGTCGGCACAGCGCCTGTACGGAATCTACAAGTCAACCCGGGCCATCCGTGGCACCGAGGTGGGTATCGACATCCGTCCCTATCTTCGACACAGCGACATGCGATTCCTGCAGCATTTCCTTCCAGGCCAGCCGCTGGAGGAAAACGGTCACGTGAGTGCGGGCGCAATATCGGCGTTCTCTTTCGGGACGCCGGACCGACAATTCGTGGTCGGCACTGACCTCGAATGGAGCGACCTCTTCCTCGAGGAAACCCAGAGCGGACCGACTGAAGGGTCCGATTTCCTCATCGAAACCCGTCCGCAGGGCAAGCACTATGACTTCAGGGTCCGCAGCCTCGGTTTCGCGCCCTTTCTGCAGGCGGATTTCAGTGTCAATGAGAAACTGACGCTGTCGGCGGGCCTGCGCTTCGAGTACCTGCATTACGACTATCGGAATCGCATGCTGGTTGGAAATACGCGAGACGACGGTACGGCCTGCGGCTTCGGCGGATGCCTTTATACGCGACCGGCAAGCCGAACTGATGCTTACACCAATGTCGCGCCCAAGTTCTCGGTGCATTTCAGGGTCCGGCCGGAGATATCGCTTTTTGGCACTCTCGCGCGCGGTTTTCGGGCTCCGCAGGCGACGGAACTCTATCGCCTGCAGAGCGGGCAGACCGTTGCCGACCTGGACTCGGAGAGCATCGACTCGCTGGAGATCGGCGCGCGCTGGGGGACGAGGCTCGTCAGCGGCGACGTCGCACTGTTCGCCATGCAGAAGCGTGACAGCGTTTTTCGGGACGCGGATGGTTTCAATGTCAGCGGCGGTCGCAGCAAGCATCGCGGCATCGAACTGGCGGTCGACTGGCAATGGTCCGATTCGATCCGCCTGGAGATCGACGGCAGCTACGCGCGACACAGCTATGATTTCAATACGACGGCGGCGCTGGGCGAGACATTTGTCGCCGGAAACGACGTCGACAGTGCGCCCCGGTGGCTGGGCAGCGCAGAGCTGCTTTTCGAACCCGGTGAAATGACGACGTTCGCCCTGCAGTGGACATCGGTAGGCAACTACTACCTCGACGCCGGGAATCGTTTTCAGTACCCGGGGCACGACCTCCTGAACCTGCGTACCCGTATTGAGCTAACGCCAAAGCTAAGTGTCACGGCTCGACTTAACAACCTGGCGAACGAGGCGTACGCGGATCGCGCCGACTTCGCATTCGGACAGTATCGATATTTTCCCGGTCGCGGGCGCGAACTCTTTATCGAACTACGCTATTTGCCCGGCAAGGACTGATGGCGTCGCTGGCTGCCTGTGGGAATCAGCTAACCCGCAACGAGTCACTGTACTGCAGAAGATCACGCATTTGTCGCGTCTTCTCACCGGCATCCCAGTGCAACTCGTCGGCAGCGATGTCAGCGATGGCCGCATACAGCGGCCTGCCCTGGTCGCTATCGAGACCCAGCATGCAACGGCGAAAAACGATGTCCTCCAGCGTCTTGGCGAATTCCTCGCGTATTGCGAAGACGACCTCGGCGGCCAGCACCGAGTCACTGCTGTCAATCGTGCGCGCCAGTCTTGTCTCCTTTTCCAGCAGCGCACAGATATCGGCGCTTCTTCCGCCGTAGATACTCAGCAGGCGCCCGATGCCGGCTTCGGACAGCAGTTGCAGTCCCCGCAGCCTGGCAGCGGATGCTTCGATTTCGCGCCCCCCCGGCAGCAAGGTGTCGCGCGTGCGGCACGGTGGCAACTTCAGGTGCCGCAGTTTCGCGACGAGGTCAATGGTTTGCTCCGCAAGGTGCCTGTAGGTGGTTAGCTTGCCGCCGACAATCGAAATGAGCCCGCCGGCAACCTCCCTGTTGACCTTGATAATGTGTCGACGGGTGATAGCCGATTCCGGGCCTTCTTTCTTGTACGGCAGCGGTCGCACGCCGGCATAGGCGTAATTGATGTTCTTTTTTTGCAACGCAGCATTCGGAAAAACGCGGTTGGTCTCGTTGAGCAGGTAGTCGACCTCGGCTTCGCTGACACGAATATTATCGAGGTCGCCATCGTAGCGAATGTCGGTGGTGCCGATCAGGTATTGTCGATTCCACGGGATGATGAAGAACGGTCGGCCATCCGCCGCCGCTTCGACGTAGAAGGCGTCGCCGGGCGCACCGTCGAATGCATTGACAATAATGTGGCTGCCTTTGGTGCCACCAATCTGCCGGGCGGTATGCACCGGCGCCGTCTCCAGCACGCGGTCGACCCACGGCCCGGCCGCGTTGACAATCACGTCTGTCGAAATCTCGTGCATCGAGCCGTCAGACTTGTCGACGTAGCTCAGCGATTTCACACTGCCATCAGTGACGCCGATCTTCGTAACTTCGCAATGGGTTCTGACCGACGCCCCGGCAGCGCCGGCCGCGATCAGGTTCTCGAGCACCAGGCGCTCGGCAAAAGCGACCTGCGCGTCATAGTAGCGCGCCGCGGCGCGCAGGCCATCGCCGCGCAGTCCGGGCTCTTCGTCCCTGATTTCGGCGGCGCTGAGCATTTCATGATTCGGTACCGACTTGCGGATTGACAACAGGTCGTACGCGAGCATTCCCAGCCGAATCAACAAAGGACCGCGACGCGCGCCCTTGAAAATCGGAATGCAGATGCGCAGCGGCTTCACCAGGTGTGCTGCCGTCTGCCGCAGGTAGCGCCGTTCGTGCAGGGATTCGTACACCAGCGGAATCTCACCGTATTCCAGGTAGCGCAGCCCGCCATGTATCAGCCGGCTCGATATCCACGAGCAGCCGGTGCACATGTCGTTCTTGTCGAATATGACGACGCGAAGCCCGCGCTGCGCGGCATCCCTGGCGATTCCCGCGCCGTTGATGCCGGCGCCAATTATCGCGATATCGAAATCAGGCGAGTTACTCGCCATCAGGGCCGCACCTGCCCGCTGCCGCGTACCACGTATTTGTAACTGGTGAGCTGATCGGCGCCGACGGGCCCTCGCGCGTGTATGCGCCCCGTGGCAATGCCGATCTCCGCGCCCATGCCGAATTCTCCGCCATCGGCAAACTGGGTGGAGGCGTTGTGCAGAACGATAGCGCTGTCGACCTCGGCCAGGAACAGTTCCGCCGCCCGCTCATTGTCGGTGACGACGCTTTCCGTATGACCGGAACCGTAGCGGCCTATGTGCTCGATCGCCTCGTCGATGTCGTCGACGAGGCGGATCGAAACGATCGCATCCAGATACTCGGTTGACCAGTCAAGCTCGGTCGCCGCGACGACACCGCCGGCGATCGACGCCACCCCGCCATCGCCGCGCACCTCGCAGCCCGCCTGCTGCAGTGCCGCGATGATGTCCGGCAGCAGGCGTCCGGCCGCGTCACGATCGACGAGGATGGTTTCGGCGGCACCGCAGATACCCGTACGCCGCATCTTCGCATTGAGCACGATGCTGCGGGCCATCCCGGCATCCGAATCCTTGTGCAGGTAAACGTGACAGATGCCCTCGAGATGACCGATAACCGGCACGCGAGCTTCTTCCTGCACGCGTCGGATCAGGTTCTTGCCGCCGCGCGGCACGACGACGTCCAGCCATTGAGCCATCGACGACAGCAGGTATCCAACGGCGGCGCGGTCCGTCGTTGGCACCATCTGGATCGCGGCGAGCTCGATACCCGCTGTCCCGAGACCCTTCTGCAGGGAGGCGAATATCGCCCGGTTGGACCGAAAACTTTCCGAGCCGCCACGCAGGATCACGGCATTGCCGGCCTTGAGGCACAATGCCGCGGCGTCGGCCGTGACGTTCGGTCGGCTTTCGTAAATGATTCCGATGACACCCAGCGGTACAGACACCCTCTGGATCTCCAGGCCGTTGGGCCGCTGCCACGCATCCAGAACGCGCCCGACGGGAT
>JBFELT010000125.1:0-9985 GCA_041552015.1 Woeseiaceae bacterium | reverse complement strand
TGCAGCTCAATGCCTACGCGGACGGTACGCGACTCGGTACGGCCAAAGTCCAGATCATGGGTGACATCGCGTCACGTCTCGATCCCGAAGACATCAAGGCGCTTGCATCCTACGTGCAAGGGCTGAAGTAACTCTCACTATCACCTGGTTCGGAAGTCTTTATGAAACACCATAAGTGGATTGCGCCCCTGCTTCTTGTAGCCGCGACCCTGGCCTTGTTCTCCTGCAGCAAGGAACAGCCGCCCGCAACGCCCGACGAAGATCCGGCCGTTGTGTCCGAGCAAGCAGTCGACGAAACCGCGTCTGAAACGGCGGAAGCCGCCGAGGAAGCGACAACAGAAACACTCGAAGTCGTCGAGGAATCCGCCGCCGAAACCGAGCCTGCCGATGAGACCCTGGTGCTTGCGCTCGCCGAGCCCCCGGCTGCAGCGCGCGAATGGAAATACAAGGAAGGTGAGCACTATGTGCGCATGGTGCCGGCCCAACCGACCGTGGGTGGCGCAGACAAGATCGAGGTTGCCGAATTCTTCTGGTACGGCTGCCCTCACTGCTACGACATGGAGCCGTACATCAACAAGTGGGCGGAAGGCAAAGATCCGGGCGTTCGTTTTGTAAGGGTCCCGGCGACCTGGAACTCGCTGGTACGACTGCACGCGCAGCTCTATTACACGGAAGAAGCCCTGGTTCGCAACAACGTCATCAAGGATCCGGCCGGTTTTCGGGAGGCGGTATTCCAGGAATACCATCGCCGTGGAAATCGCATGACCTCCGACGTTGCCATACAGAAAATATTTGCCCGCTTTGGCGTCACCGAGGAGCAATTCCGGAGCACCTGGAATTCCTTCGAGGTCAACCAGAAGCTTCGGGTCGCCGACGACCTGTCGCGTCGCTACAGCATCTCGTCGGTTCCTGCGATCGTCGTCAACGGCAAGTATCGTACCGGCGCGGGAGAAGCCGGCAGCTATCCCAAACTCATGGAACTGATCGACGAGCTGGTAGCTCGGGAAGGACTTCGCTAGCCGCTGTCTTCGGCGATCAGTTTCAGAACGCCCGCCTTGTCGCGTCGCCAGTAGAGGCGCTTCGTTACGACCACCGTCCTGTCGAGCTCCCTGGTCGACATCCGGAATCGGCTCAGGTAGGTTTCTTCCTCGACGGGATCCGCCAGCAGCAGCAAGTCCTCGGCGGCTACGGACTGAATGCGGCGCGGCGGTAGCGTCTCCGCCTGAAATGCAATCCAGTCCGATCGGCTCATGTCCCAGTGACGAAAGTCATCGTCATACAGAGACAGGAAAGCATGAAGGTCGCCTCGCTGACGGCTTTCCAGCCAGCGCGTGACGGCTCCCTCGAGTTCGAGGCGCAGCGTCTCCACCTGGCTCGCCGTCCGCCACGACATTGTGCGAGTGATGATCACCGGCGTCACGTTCGGCTGGAAATACGACTCGAGCTCGACGAGATCGTCGTTCGGCAATGCAATGCAGCCGTCGGTATCCAGGCGCGGTCTCTGGCCACCGCGACGATCGACACCATGCACCCAGATGCCGTCACCGCTCCGTTGACGGCGACGGTCGAGCGCGTTGGGATAGTCCAGCGTAAAGGCCGTGTAGCCGTATTTTTCGTGCATCCGCTCGGTATCCAGCTGGTCGGTCACGAAGTACATGCCGAGCGGCGTCTTGCGATCGCCGGCCGTTTGTTTGCCGTCGCCGTTTTCACCGATCGACATGAAGCTGTCGCCGTTCTCACGGACGACGCCTCCGCCAGCATTGTCGAAGCGGTAAAACCGTGCCGTCGATGTCTCGGCAACGAACACCGCGATAGCGGATTCGGGCAGCCGAATCAGGTAGGCGGGCAACCGGTCCTCGGCGAGCGCCGGCGCGAGGCCATGGATCAGCAGTAGCAGGCAGCTCAGTACACAGCGCATCGCCTGATATTACAGCGTTGCCATGGCCATGCTAGAGTCTCACCAGGTCCGCAGTCGTCCGGGGTATTGCCGTGAAGCGTCTTTTTGTCTTACTGATCTTGATGTCGATCGCGTCCGCGTCCTCGGCAGAATCGGCCAATGAGGCGTTCGAGAATCTCGCCAACGAGTATCTCGGCGACCTGGGCAATTTCTCACCGGTCAATGCGACGCTGCTGGGTGACCACGCGGCCGACGGGCAGCTCGATCGGGTCGATAGCGCCGCTCGAAACGAAGTCAAAACCTTGCTCACTGACTACCTCAAGGCACTGCGAGGGATTGATCGCGAGCAGCTCTCGCGTGCCAACCAGGTCGATGCCGAACTGCTGTCACACAAGCTCGAGTCGAGCCTGTGGTCGCTCGATGCGTTTCAGGAATGGGCGTGGAATCCGCTCTACTATGTCAACATCGCGGGCAGCGGAATTTACGGGCTGGTCGCGCGCGATTTCGCACCGCTCGAGGCACGACTGCTCAGTGTCGCCTCGCGTCTCGAGCAAATGCCGCGTTTTCTCGCACAGGCAAGAGCGTCCATCGAACCGGCGCGCGTACCGAAGATCCACGCCGAGACCGCGGTACAGCAAAACCCGGGGCTGCTTTCGATCATCGACGCGATGGTGATACCGGCGATGCATGTGCTGTCTGCCGAACAACAGCAAAGACTGAACGCCGCCATCGAGACCGCAAAGAACGCGATCGCGGATCAGCAAACCTGGCTCGAGGAGACGCTGTTACCCCAGGCAAGCGGCAACTTTCGCATAGGCGCCGCCTTGTATGACGTGAAGCTGGCTTACGCCCTCGACTCGCCAATGAGCCGCCGCCAGATTACGGCCCGGGCGGAGCAGGAATACGATGCCGTCCGCAAGGAGATGTATGCGGTCGCCAAGACCGTTTACCTGGCCAGGCACCCGTTTACCGCGTTCCCGGACAAGCCGGACGAGGCCTACAAGCAGGCGATTATCCGCGCGGCACTTGAAGAAGCCTACAAGAAGCTGCCGCCCCCTGACGGCATCGTAGAGGTCGCAAGGGCGCAGCTGCAGCAGGCTATCGACTTCGTTGTCGAACACAACATCGTAACGATGCCCGACGACCCGGTCGAAATCATCATCATGCCGGAGTTCCAGCGCGGCGTGACAGTAGCCTACCTGGATCCGCCCGGGCCACTCGACAAGGGCCAGTCCGCCTTTTACGCGATCGCACCGCTGCCCGATGACTGGAGCGACGAACAGGTCGAGTCGTTTCTGCGCGAATACAACATGCTGTCCATGCAGGACCTGACCATTCACGAGGGCGTGCCCGGGCACTACCTGCAGCTTGCGCTCAGCAGTCGCTACCCGTCGGCGCTTCGAAGCGTTCTGTGGTCCGGCCCGTTTGTCGAGGGCTGGGGCGTGTATGCCGAACAGATGATGATCGCCGAGGGCTATATGAATAACGACCCGCTGATGAAGCTGATCAATCTGAAATGGTATTTGCGAGCCGTTACGAACGCGATCATCGACTCGGCCATTCATGTCGATGGCATGACGCGGGAGGCCGCCATGAAACTGATGGTCGAGGGCGGCTTCCAGGAGGAACGCGAGGCCGCCGGCAAGTGGGTAAGAGCGCAGCTGTCATCGGCACAGCTGTCGACCTACTTCGTCGGCTACCAGGAGCACCTCGAGCTGCGCGCGGCCATGGAGAAGCACTGGGGTGACGAGTTCACGCTGCGCCGATATCACGACCAGGTGTTGTCGTATGGCTCGCCGCCGGTACGGTTTGTTCGCGCGCTGATGCTGGACGAGCCGATCCCGCGGCGGGGCAAGTAGCAGACCCCTTATTCCAAAAGGTTCTAAACGCTGCGGCCTCTGCCGCGGCATTTTCTGCAACGAATCGGGTTGGCGCTGCATCTAACAGCGCATGAGTCTGACTGACCTGAGCACGCGGCACTGGCCGTCCGTTGCCGTCGCCGTGGCGCTGGTCGCATTGTTCGGACTCACTTCCATCGCGACCCTGCCGATTCAGCTGTTGCCGACCATCGAGGAGCCGCAAATCTCGGTGGCGAATTTCTGGCGGGCCGCCGCGCCCGAGGAGATGGAAGCCAACATCATCGAACCCCAGGAAAACGTTCTCGCCAACACGCCGGGACTGACTGACATTAACTCCTTCATCGGCCGCGGCTCGGGTTTCGTCAACCTGACCTTCGCGGTCGGCACCGATATCCAGACGGCAAAGCTGGACGTCATCAACAACCTGAACCAGGCCCCGCCGCGCCCGAACGACGCTCTCGAACCACAGGTGAACGCCGGCGGCGGACAGCAGACGCCGGGTGCCGCTTCGCTCCTGGTCCGGGTGCTGCCGGAAAATCCGAACAAGGCGCT
Source organism: Woeseiaceae bacterium (assembly GCA_041552015.1). Taxonomy (GTDB): domain Bacteria; phylum Pseudomonadota; class Gammaproteobacteria; order Steroidobacterales; family Woeseiaceae; genus UBA1847. Next base: position 5,677 of record JBFELT010000125.1, on the reverse strand, counting down.
AGCCAGTTACCAGAAACTGATCGAAGACAAGGTACAGCCGAGGCTCGCCCGCATCCCGGGTGTTTCGCAGGTTTTTCTCGCGGGCGAACAGCCGCGCGAGCTGCACATCACCTTCGACTCCTATCGTGCGGCCGCGCTTGGCGTGCAGGTCGACGACATCATCGCCACAGTTTCCCGGGCAACGGATACCTCCGGCGGTTTTGCCGACGTCGGTCGCCGCCAATACACGGTCAGATTCCTCGGCCAGTTCGAGCCGGACGCATTGAACGAACTGATCGTCGGCTGGAGCGACGAGCGGCCCATCTACCTGAACGAAGTTGCCGATGTCGAAATCGTTCCCCGCAAGCAGGATGGATTCACGTTGCGAAACGGCTATCCGGCCTACTACATCACGGTGCAGCGCGAGTACGACGCCAATACGGTCTCTATCCTCGACGGGATAAACGAGGCCATTCGCGAACTCAATGACGGACCGCTAGCCGATGCGGGCCTTGCGATCGACCTGAGTTTTGACGCATCGGTTCACATTCGTCGTGCCATCTCCCTGGTGCGAAGCAATCTCGGCATCGGCCTGCTACTGGCGATCGGCGTTCTGTACTTCCTCATGCGTAACCGACGAGCCACGTTTCTCGTGACGGCGACGGTGCCGTTGTCGGTACTCGTTGCCTTCGTCGCCCTGCGGCTGTTCGACAAATCGCTCAACGTCATCTCGCTCGCCGGCCTCGCTTTCTCGGTGGGCCTCGTGATGGACGCGGCGATCGTTACCCTGGAGAATATCGTCCGCTGCCGGCAACAGGGGCTCGCCAGGAGCGATGCCATCGCTACCGGTACGCGCGAGATCACCGGGGCGCTGTTCGCGTCCACCGTCACCAGCGTCGCTATCTTCGTACCCGTCCTGTTCATGGAAGGCATGGAGGGCCAGCTGTTCCAGGACCTGGCACTGACAATTGCCGTGGCCGTATCCGCATCATTCTTCATCGCGATAACGGTGCTCCCGGTCGCGGCGTCTTTTCTCTTGAAGCAGGAAAGTCGCGATCCCTGCGAGCACTGGTGGGCATACATCAGCCAGCTCGTCATGCGCCTCACCAGGACGCCGGCAATGTGCCGAACCTGGATCGTCACTATCCTGGGTGCTTCCCTGCTCGTCGTCGTACTGCTCGTTCCAAAGGCCAACCTGCTGCCCCAGGCCCCGTCTGACTCGCTCAACGCGTTTTTCGCCATGCCGCCAGGCGGTACGGTTGAAATGGTGGAAACCGAAATCGCCGGCGTCGTCGTGGAACGGCTGAAGCCCTACATGGAGCACCGGCAACAGCCATATATCCGCGGCTACAACCTGTCCTCCTTCGGCTCCTTCAACGCGCTGTTCGTTTACCCCCAGGATCCCTCGCGTATCGAGGAGATGATCGATATCGTTCGCGACGAAGTACTGATCGACCTGCCGGATACGCAGGCTTTTGTACAACGTTCCTCGTTGCTCAACTTTGGTTTCGACGGCGGGCGCAGCATTAACGTCGACTTCCAGGGCCCGGATATCAACGCGCTCTCGGAAGCAGCGATGTCGGCCATGCCGGTAATCAACGAGGTGATTCCCGGTGCCCAGGTACGACCCATTCCGGGCCTGGCAATCGCCGAGCCGGAGCTGCAGCTCGTCCCGAATGACCGGCGCATCACCGCAGCGGGCATGGACCGCGCCAGCGTAGCGAACATCGTGCGCGCCCTGACGAGCGGCACCTTTGTCGGCGAGTACTTCGACGGCAACGACCGCATGGACATGATCCTCAAAGGCCCGACCTGGCGTTCGCCCGAGGAGCTGGCCGCGATACCGATTGCGACACCGCTCGCAGGAATCCAGAGTATCGGGGAACTGACGGATATCCAGAGAACCGTGGGCCCGACGCAGCTGTTGCGCGTAGGCGGTCAGCGCACGATTACGCTTGCGGTGACGCCGCCGGAAGAAATGACCGTACAGGAAGCGCTTGGCCTGCTCCGGGATACGGTTGGCCCGCGCCTCCAGGCCACGATGCCGGACGACGTGAGTATCGCCTATCGCGGTACCGCGGACAGGCTAGAAGCTGCCTTCCAGACGATGAAGGTGAACCTGGCTATTGCCGCGATCGTTCTTTTGCTCATTCTGGCGGCCATGTTCCGCTCGATGCGGGATGCACTGATCGTCATGCTGTCGATGCCGTTGGCCGTAGCCGGCGGCGTTGTGGCCTTGCGCGTGTTGAACCTGTTCACGACACAGGCCATGGACCTGCTGACGACGATCGGATTCCTGATACTGCTGGGGCTCGTCGTCAACAACGCTATCCTGCTCGTCATGCAGACGCGGACGGGGCAACGAAAGGGCCTCGAACGCAGCGAAGCCGTTGCCGAGGCAGTCAGGATAAGGGCAAGACCCATTTACATGAGCACGCTGACCAGTATCTTCGGGATGTTGCCGCTGATGCTGGTGCCCGGCGTCGGCTCCCAGATCTACCGGGGACTCGCCACGGTAATCATCGGCGGAATGTTCGTCAGCGCCGTTTTCACCCTTATATTGATGCCGAGCATACTGAAGCTGCCAGCCCTGCGACTCGGCGGCATCCTTGCCAACAACAAAGACCCGGCCGCCGCCAAGGGGGTAACCGTCGATGCGTAAATTCATTCCTTTTTTTGCTTTAGCCGCCCTGTTCCTGTCCGTCGACGCCCTCGCGCAGCAGGCTGCGGCACCGGTTGTCCAGGTCGCGCGGGTCGAGCGAGCCGAAATCGCGCCGACCGTTGCCGTGCCGGGCACGATCTACAGCCGCAATGACGTCCAGGTTACGGCCGGCGTATCCGGTCAGCTGCTCATGGTTGCCGAGCCTGGCACGGCCGTTAGCAGCGGCGCACTCGTGGCTGCTATCGACAAGCGGCCACTTGTTCTGCAACGGGACGAGCAGGAGGCACTGCTGGCACGCGCGGAGATCAGCATCAGGCAGCTGGAAAGCCAGCTTCGGCGGCAGCGCGAATTGGCCGGCTCGAGCCTGGTGTCGGAATTCGAACTGGAACAGACCGAGGCCAACAGGGACCTGGCAATCAGCGATGCCAATATCACCCGGGTTCGAATTCGCCAGATCGACGACCAGATTCGCCGGGCTGACGTTCGGGCTCCGTTTTCCGGCGTCGTGATCAGTCGTCTCCGTCGCGCCGGCGAGGATGTTTCAAGAGGCGAGGTTCTCGCCCGGATGACAGATCTCGAGAACATGGAGGTCCGCGCATTCGTGCCGCTCAAGCACCTCCCGCGGACCGTCGCCGGAGACCCTATCCAGGTATTCGCGACCGAGGCGATGCATACGGGTCGCATCCGAATTCTCGTACCCACCGGCGATCTGCGGTCGCAGACGTTCGAGGCCCGAATCGATCTGCCGGCCTCGGCCGCGGCTGCCTGGACCGTAGGACAACTGGTCAGCGTCGCGGTACCCATCCGCGCAAGAGCCACGACAATTGCCATCCCCCGCGATGCCCTGGTGCTCCGTCAGAACGGATCGTTTGTTTTTCGTATCAGCGATGAAAACAAGGCTGAGAAAATACCGGTCACGATCGGCGACTCGGCCGGGGAGCTTGTCGCAATCGAGGGCGCTCTCGCCGAGGGCGACCGCGTTGCGATTCGGGGTGCCGAAAACCTTCAGGAAGGCGCCGACGTCAAGATAATGCTGTCGGAGAAAGCGCGCAACGGCACGACCACGGAGAGCTGAAGCCCGTTCTTTCTTGCGCTACTTGACCCGCACGATGCGAATGCGGCTCTTGCTGCCGTCCGGCTGCATCTTGTAGCCAAAGAAGTCCTTGCTAATCGTGACCTCGAAGTCGCACTCCCTGTAGCGCAACTTCTTGTCACTCGACTGCTTCCAGACCTGGCCATTGTCGAACACGAAGTAGTACTTCTTGCGCGAGTCCTTCTCGCAGCTCGTCACTCTTGCTCGTACCTCTATTGCTTCCTCCGCATCGCGGACCGTCTTCGGGCGTGTCTCGTCAGCAAGGTCGTCGAGCGTTCTTGCGCTCACCGCGGGCGGCTCGGTCGCAGGCGCTGCGGAATGCTGTTCTACGTCACCGGGTTCTTTCCGGGCAGCCGTATGCGGGGCCGGCGGCTTGCGACCAGCGAGCTGGTCGTAGCAGGCCAGGCGCTCGCTTGACGACTCGATCGCGACGCAGCTGCGCAGGTCGTCCGGGTCCGACTCGTTGGCTAGCGACGATGCCGTGAAAGCGCTTGCGACGACGAGAACCAGCAGTGCGCCGGTCTCGCCCCAGCTGTTTCTGACCATCGTGCATCTCCCCTTCATAGTTGAACGCCGCCCTGCTCCAGCTGCTCTCGCAAAGGCCGTAGCTGCCGCTCGAATTTCTTCCATCTTCCGACCGAGCGGGTGTGTGTCTTCTCTCTTACCTGCACGGAACTTGCCGTGGCGACCGGCGCCGCGTTCCGATCGAAATTCAGACAGGCGTCCTCGAACTCCAGGCCCAGCGCCTGCAGCAGACGGCGAGTCTCGGTCTCCGTGTCGGAGACAAGGTCCTCATAGCTGACTTCGATCAGCCTTGAGCCGAGCAGACTGCGCCAGTGCCTGCTCAACCTGTCGTAGGCGAGATAATATCGCGCGAGGTCGTCCAGTGAATAGGCGAAGCGAAAGAACGACTGCTTGTACACCGCAAAGCAGGCGTCCATCGGGTTTCTTCGCAGGTGCACGATCCCTGCATCGGGCCATGCCTTTGCGATAAAACCGAGATAGAGGACATTTTCAGGCAGCTTCTCCACGAAGTAAGGTTCGTCACCGAGCCGGTGCGACACAGCCTCGAGGTAGGCCGCTGCGATCGTCTCGGGATCGCGGCGCGCGGCAGCGCTTATCTGCTCGGGCGTGATGCCGATCTGGTTGCCCGCCCTGGTGCCGTCGCGCAAGACCATCTGCAGCAATTGTGACTCACCGGCGCTCTGCACTTGCGAGTGGCTGGACAGGATACGGTCTGTCAACGTGGTCCCGGTTCTCGGCAGGCCGACGACAAAGACAGGTACTTTTTCACTGGCGCGGGTCGCCGGCCTGTCACGCAGCCACTCGGCCGAGCAGGTCTCTATTATGGCGTCCATCAGGCACACATCGTCGGCAACATCGTAGGGCGCAATCGATTTGACGGCGTCGCCGCCCTTCTTGTAGTAACGAAAGGCTTCCTCCCAGCGGCCAAGATCCTCGTACTCTTTGCCCAGCGCGTAATACAGGTATATGTTCTTGCCCGGCGCGTCGTCACTCTTGCCGAGTACCTTGAGCATTTTCCGGATGTGCCTGTCGTCTCGGGCGGTGTCGAGCTGCGACAGTTCGTAATGGGTTTGCTGGTGCTTCGGGTGTCGTTTCAGCAACTGTCGATAGATGGATTTTGCGGCGTCGATGTCCCCGAGGTACACGGCGCAGGCCGCTTTGTGAGCCTGCAACACCTCGATATCCGGCTGCAGTTCACAGGCCCGTACATACAACGGCCATGCCTGCTCATAGTGCCCCATGGCGAAGTACGCCTGCCCTGCCATGTCGAGATACGCGGGGCTGGCATCCAGCGCTTTTTCGTAGCGTCCGAGCAGATCCCGGGCTTCGGCATAGCGATTCAGCAGCAGGCTCTGGCTCGCCAGTTCAATCGCGGCATCGTAGCGCCGCGGATTGCGCGACAGCGCCTCGGCGAATTG
>JBFELT010000124.1:0-10058 GCA_041552015.1 Woeseiaceae bacterium | reverse complement strand
GAGCGCTGGACCACCAGCATTATCGTTCGGCTGCCCTTCTCGGGCCTCAGGAGCGGGAACGTCCGGGCCCAGCGTGCCGCCTCCGGCACAAACTTCAATTTTCGGATGGCGCAACACTGCGGCACGACGGCCTATTTTGCCTCCCACGAGGACTCGAGCACGCTGCGCGTCTATTCATGGCCGGAGCGTTCCGCGAGCCCGGCATTTCACGATGTCACGATCGGTAGCTGGGAGGCCGACGACTACGACTCGCCCACGCCCGACGGGCGGCAGTGGCTGAATCGAGCGGACTCGCGCCTGCTCGGCGCAACCAAGGCAGGCGACCACCTCTACTTTGGCTGGAGCGCCGGCCGGGGTGGCACCAATCAGCGGCCGCAGCCCTATGTACAGATCGCGAAAGTGAGTGCGCGCACGAAGCGGCTGCTGGAGAACATCAACGTGTGGGACGCCAATTTCGCGACGGCGTATCCGGCTCTCGCGACGAACTCGAGGCGCCAGGTTGGCATCACATTCGCCCTTGGCGGTGGCCAGCGCCACCCGAGCCAGGTCGTTGGAACGCTCACCGGTGCGGACCGCTACGTCGTCGCACGCGAAGGGCAGGCGACGCCGCGCAGCGGCCAGTGGGGTGACTACCTGACCATTCGACGCCGCTACCCGAACCCGTCGCTGTTCGCCGTGGCCGGCTTCACCAAGAAGCACGGCACCAGCGCAAACGATTCCACGCCGAGCTACGTCGTCTTCGGTCGCTCTGCCCATGTGTGAGGCGCCGCCGTCCCTGCAAAGCCCTTGAGCGGTTCGCCGGCTGCCGACCGCAATTACTTATTGACATTGAGCGCACTGAGAATATAGTCGCGCGAAATTGGCGGGTGAAAGCCCGCACGACCCGAAGGGCCGGGCCGGTTTTTTCCTGCAGGTCGCCCAACTGCGCTTTAGGAAGCACGATGAAAACCGCCTCGGACACAGCGGACGAACCTCCAGGAGGTGCGCCCCGCGCCCTCTCCTATTCCCAAAAAGCTTTACCCACCGACGTAACCTCAGCCTCCCGTCTCATCGAGACTCGCCAGAAGCGCGAGCGCTCGAAGTTTCACGTGTCGGAGAGATCGGCTGAGTTTCAGCGCCGCTACTATCCGGACGCCAGCATCGACGAATGGAACAACTGGCGCTGGCAGAACCGCAATCGTATCCGCACGCTGGCCGACCTCGAGAGAATGATCGAACTGTCTCCGGATGAGCTGGCGGCGATCAAACGCCACAATGGCGCGCTGCCGCTCGGCATCGTGCCCTACTACGCGAGCCTGCTGGATCCGATAGATCCGGCGCAGGGACTGCGGCGTACGATCGTGCCCGTGCTCGGCGAATACGAGACGTCGCGCGGCGAGAACGCCGACCCGCTCGGCGAAGACTCGCACAGCCCCGTGCCCGGCCTCGTGCACCGCTACCCGGATCGCGTGCTGTTGCTGGTCACCAACTTCTGCTCGGTGTACTGCCGCTACTGCACGCGCGCGCGCATGGTCGGCTCGGTCGGCGAGCGCAGCGTCAAGAAGACCGATATCGAACTCGCGCTTGACTACATTGGCGGCAACAAAGCCATACGCGATGTGCTGATTTCGGGCGGCGACCCGATAAGCCTCGACGATGATCGCCTCGAGTACATCCTGAAGCGGCTGCGAAAGATGCGCCACATCGAATTCATTCGCATCGGCAGCAAGCAGCCGGTCGTTCAGCCCATGCGTATCACGCCGGCGCTGACGCGGATTCTGAAACGCTATCACCCGCTGTGGATGAGCCTGCACTTCACGCATCCGGATGAACTGACGCCGGAAGTCGCGGAAGCCTGTGCCCGCCTGGCTGACGCCGGCATTCCGCTGGGTAGCCAGACCGTGCTGCTCAAAGGCGTGAACGACGACGTCGAGACGATGAAAAAACTGGTGCACGGCCTGCTGCGCAACCGCGTCAAGCCTTACTACCTTTACCAGTGCGACCCGATCTCGGGATCCGCGCATTTCCGTACGCCGGTCGCAAAAGGCGTCGAGATCATTCGCGGCCTGCGCGGTCATACCACCGGCTACGCGGTCCCGACTTTCGTTGTCGACGCGCCAAATGGCGGCGGCAAGATCCCTGTCGCCCCGGACTACACCCTGGGCTACGACGGTGACGACCTGTTGTTGCGAAGCTACGACGGGGGTGTCTACCGATATCCGGATTCCGCGCAGTCGCTGGCCATTGTGCCGGGAGAGCAGTCATGAGCCACACGTCTTTCCGCGTAGGCCTGACCTACGATCTGCGCGACGACTATCTCGAAGCCGGCTACAGTGAAATCGAAACGGCCGAGTTCGATCGCGCGGATACCATCGACAGTATCGAGTCCGCTCTGCGCGGCCTGGGTTACGAGGTGGACCGCATCGGCAACATCAGGCAGCTGACGAGCCGGCTCGCCGCCGGCGACACCTGGGACCTGGTGTTCAATATCTGCGAAGGCATGCACGGCATAGGCCGCGAGGCCCAGGTTCCGGCATTGCTCGATGCCTACGAGATACCCTACGTGTTCTCGGATACGCTGGTATGTGCGCTGACGCTGCACAAGGGCATGACCAAGGACGTCGTGCGCGCGGCGAACGTCGCAACGCCCGACTATGCCGTCGTCCACAAGCTGGATGACGTCAAGACGATTGCACTCGATTTTCCATTGTTCGTGAAACCCATCGCGGAAGGAACCGGCAAGGGCGTCAGCGAGAAATCGAAGGTCAATAACGCTGCCGAGCTGCGTGCAATATGCCGAAAGCTGCTGGCAGAGCATCAGCAGCCGCTGCTCGTCGAGCGTTTTCTTCCCGGTCGCGAGTTCACTGTAGGTATTCTCGGTACCGGCAATAAAGCGACGGCGGTGGGAACGCTCGAAATCGAGTTACTGGAGGGTGCAGATTCGGAGGTCTATTCGTATCACAACAAGGAGAATTGCGAACAGCTGGTCGAATACAAGCTGTTGTCCAAAGGCACGCTGAAACGTCGTGTTGAGGCCCTCGCCTTGCGCGCTTGGCGCGCACTGGGCTGCCGGGACGCTGGCCGTATTGACCTGCGCCAGGATGAGCACGGGCAGGTGCACTTCATCGAAGTCAATCCGCTGGCCGGTATTCATCCCGAGCATTCAGATCTTCCCATCATGGCGAAGCTGGCAGGCATTAACTATAGAACGTTGATCGGCCAGATCATGGAATCCGCCCTGGAGCGACAGGTTCAGCCGAGAATCGTCAATGCCCGGGGCGCCTCGTAGCCGCCCGACGACGACGCGATGATGCACTCTCCACGATCCGTTCTCGTATTGCACGAGGCCATGGACGCCGACGCGCGACCCGATGAAGTCGATGTCCTCGCGCAGGTAACGCATGTCTCTGCCGCGATGAAAGCCTTCCACTGGTCCGTAAGCGTTTTGCCCACCGACCTGGACCTTGCCGCGACGCGTGCAGAAATCATTCGTCGTAAACCTTCGCTGGTATTCAACCTCGTTGAGTCACTCGGTGGCGACGGCCGCATGATTCACCTGGTGCCATCGCTGCTGCAGTCAATCGGCGTGGCATTCACCGGCTCGGGAAGCGACGCGCTGTTCCTGAGTTCGCAGAAGCTGCTCGCCAAGCACTGGATGCGCGCCAGCAACATACCCACACCGCCGGTACTGGCACCGAATAGCGATCACGAAGACAAGACGTCAACGTGGATTGTCAAATCCGTCTGGGAGCATGCGTCTTTTGGCATGGACGATGGTTGTGTCGTCAACAGCGCCGGCGCGGCCAGAGAAAGACTGGCGCGATGCCGGATGCTGCACGGGGGCGACTGGTTCGCCGAGACGTTTGTTGACGGCAGGGAATTCAATCTGTCACTGCTCGAGGTGGACGGACGGCCGCAAGTCCTGCCGATTGCCGAGATGACCTTCGTCGACTATCCCCAGGGCAAGCCGAAGATTGTCGGCTACGCGGCGAAGTGGGACGAAGCGGCTCCCGAGTACCACGCGACGCAGCGCGTCTTTACGGAGCTGGCCGCCGCCGAGCAACGCCAACTGTGCGAGATCGCTCTGCAGTGCTGGGATGTGTTCGGCCTCCGGGGCTACGCGCGGGTGGATGTCCGGATGGATGCCGCGGGTACACCGTGGGTACTCGAGATCAACGCCAACCCCTGCCTGACACCCGACGCGGGTTTCGTCGCGGCGGCTGCCGAGTCGGGGCGCTCGTACTCACGGCTCATCGAGCTGATTACCGCCGCCGCGCTGGACTGAACGATGTTTCGAATTCACAAGATCTTCGATGTAACGACGCCAACGAATCGCCAGCTGCTCTCGCAGGTGCAGGCGATGCTGCGCGTGCAGTTCAACGCCTTGAGCGAGAAAGATATCGCCAAGCTGCCGGCACAGCTTGCGAACCCGATGAAGTATCGTTTTCGCTCTATCCTGCTCGTGGCAGAAGACGGCAATGCAACGGTTCGTGGTTTCGCCATGCTGTTGCACGCACCGGATCTGAACTTCTGTTACCTGGACTATATCTGTGCCGGTCGCGGCGAAACCGGACGTGGCATCGGCGGGGCGCTGTACGAACGCGTCCGCGAGGAGGCATCGCAACTCGCTGCGATCGGGATTTTTCTCGAGTGCCTGCCCGACGATCCCGCGCTGTCGCCAGACTTCGCGATTCGACGGCAAAATGCGGCGCGCCTGAGATTCTACGAACGCTACGGAGCACGCCCGCTGGCGAACACGGCGTACGAGACGCCGCTGATCGAAAACGACCCCGACCCGCCTTACCTTGTATTCGATAACCTGGGCCAGAAGCAGCCCCTCGGCCGCGACGAGGCTCGCGAAATCGTACGGGCGATACTCGAACGCAAGTATGGCAACGTCTGCCCGCCCGCCTATATCGACAAGATCGTCAAGTCGATAAAAGACGATCCGGTAAAGCTGCGCGAGGCACGCCATGCCGGCGCGGGCGATGCCATGGCCGAGAACCGTCCGAAGCAACGCCGCATTGCGTTGATCGTCAACGAAGGCCACTGGATTCATCATGTCAACGACCGGGGCTATGTCGAAGCGCCGGTGCGTATTTCTTCAATCACGAAAGAACTGGACAAGACGAAATGCTTTGAGCCGCTGGCACCGCGAAAATACGGCCTGGCGAGTATCCAGAAAGTCCACAAGCCTGCGTTTGTGCAGTTTCTGCAGAAGGCCTGCGCGAACGTGCCGCCGGGTAAGTCGGTATACCCTTACGTATTCCCGTCCCGCAATCGCACTCGCCCGCCGAGGGAGTTGCCGTTGCGCGCCGGCTATTACTGCATCGACACCTTCACGCCGCTGAACGCCAATGCCTACAAGGCGGCCCGCGGCGCCGTGAATTGCGCGATGACCGGCGCGGACTGGCTGCTCGACGGCGGCCGGGTCGCCTATGCGCTTGTTCGGCCGCCGGGTCATCACGCGGAGACCGAAGCGTTTGGCGGCTTCTGTTACTTCAATTCGGGTGCCGTCGCGGCGCACCATCTCAGCGATCATGGCAGGGTGGTGTTGCTGGACATCGACTATCACCATGGCAACGGCGCGCAGGACATATTCTACCGGCGCAAGGACGTTTTCACGATTTCGATCCACGGTAACCCGCGCGACAGCTATCCCTACTTCTCCGGCTTCGAGGACGAAAAAGGCGAAGACGACGGCAAGGGCTTCAATCTCAACCTGCCTTTGGCCGAGAACCTGGACGGCGAGGCCTATCGCAAGGTATTGACGGGCGCGCTCGAAAAAATTCGCAAGTACAACCCGCAGTTTCTCGTACTCGCCCTTGGCCTCGATACGGCGAAGGGCGATCCGACGGGGTCGTTTTCGCTGATGGCCAAAGACTTCCGTGAGAACGGCCGGCTAATCGGCAGCTTGTCATTGCCAACGCTCGTCGTGCAGGAGGGCGGCTACAGGACGCAGACCCTGGGCATTAATGCGCGCAACTTTTTCACAGGTCTCTGGGATGGCGTCGCGGGCGTTGCGGCGGCCGCGCCGGAAAGGAAAGCCCGCAAGAGATGATGCGCTGGCGATTGACCCTGCAGAAAAGCGATGCCGCGGCGGTGCACGCGCTGGTCGCGGAGACCGGCTTCTTTTCCGAATCGGAGCAGCAGGTTGCCGTCGAACTCGTCGAGGAGACCCTGTCTCGCGGCGCGGCAAGCGGCTATCATTTTGTGCTTGCGGATGATCCGGATGATCCCGGCCAGCTGCTGGGCTACACCTGCTACGGCCCCATTCCGGCGACCGAGTCGAGCTACGACCTGTACTGGATTGCCGTCGCCCCGGGGCAACAACGCAAGGGCCTTGGCGGCGAGCTGCTGCGTGAAACCGAGCGACTGGCGCTGCAACAGGGAGCCAGGCGCATGTTTGTCGATACATCCGGCCGGGAGCAATACAGCCCTACCCGGCGATTCTATGAGCGCATGGGCTACCGTGTTGAGGCGCGCCTCGAGGATTTCTATGCGCCGGGCGACGACAAGCTCATTTTTGCCAAAAGCCTGTAATGCAAACGGGCGCACTGGATATTGATGGATACCGAAGTCAGGAAACCCCACGAACCGTTCGGCACCCTGCTTGGTGTAGCGCCCGGCGACGTCGCGGTCTATTCCAGCGACTATGACTCGGCTGACGACAGGGCGCTGCCGACACGGCATTCATACCGCAACTACATCGACGACATATACATGGGCTACAAGTGGCAGTGCGTCGAATTCGCGAGACGCTGGCTGTACCTGAACCTTGGCTACGTGTTTGACGATGTGGCGATGGCGTATGACATTTTCCGCCTCGATGCCGTCCGCGTCGTTCGTGAGAACAGGATACTACCGCTGCGGTCGTTTCGAAACGGATCGAAACGACGCCCCGAATATGGCTGCCTGCTGATCTGGAACGAGGGCGGCGAATTCGAGACGACCGGTCACGTTGCTGTCGTCACCGAGGTCACGGACGCCTATGTGCGCGTGGTCGAACAAAACTATCGACACGAGTGTTGGCCCGCAGGCCAGGATTATTCGCGGCAGATTCCCGCCACGATCTCCGAAGACGACAATTATCGACTCGAATGTTCCGCAGGCAGCGCCGCAATACTCGGCTGGGTCGTGCAGACAGGCGACGACACGCATGCGGAAAAGTCTGTGCCACCGGATCCGCGCCTGTTCACGGTGCTTGCGCGTCGTGCTGCGCTGAAAACTAACAGCAGACGCGAGTGGCTGGATATCGAAAGACTCGCCGAGGCCGCCTACCTCAAGAAGATGGGCGATCATGTCCTGGCCCAGGACGAATCGCTGAGGAACCTGTATTACTGCATTTCCGAGACCGCGCAGGCCGAACTGAAACGCGCCACCAACGAACTGCACGCCCTGTTCATGCATGCGACCGACCATGTGCTGAGCGACGAGTCGCAGCTCGAGAAATTCAACCTGCCGCGCGCGCTATGGGAAAAGATACGGCAGTCCTGGAGCAATCGACGCAACCAGATGATCACAGGTCGATTCGATTTCACGCTTTCGGAACGCGGCATCAAGCTTTACGAATACAACTGCGACTCGGCATCCTGTCATCTCGAGACCGGACGCCTGCAGGGTAGCTGGGCGAGAAACTTTGGCTGCGACGAAGGCGAGGATGCCGGCGCGATGCTCGGCGGTCTTCTGAAAGACGCATGGCTGCACAGCGACATCAGCGATACCGTACACATCATGCGCGATCGTGATCTCGAGGAAAGCTACCATGCCCTGTACATGCAGGAAGCGATGACAGCGGCCGGCGTTCGCAGCAAGATCATCAAGGGCGTGACCGGCCTGTCCTGGGATAAGGATGGCGCAATTCTCGATGCCGACGGCGAGCGCGTCAGGCGGGTCTGGAAGACCTGGTCGTGGGAGACGGCGCTCGATCAGCTGCGTCAGGAATGCGAAGACGACGAGGTTAGATTACGCCAATTCGGAAACGGGCAGATACCGGATGACCCGCCTCGCCTGGTCGACGTACTGTTGCGTCCCGAGGTCATGGTGTACGAGCCACTGTGGACCCTGATTCCGAGCAACAAGGCGATACTGCCGGTGTTGTGGTCATTGTTCCCCGAGTTCCCCTACCTGCTGCGCTCCAGCTACGAACTCACGGATGAACTCCGCGCCAGCGGTTACGTTGCGAAACCGATCGTAGGACGGGGCGGAGCCAATATCAGTATCTACGGGCGCGATGATCGATTGCGCGCCGCGACCGAGGGAGGTTTCGGTGACCGCGAACAGATTTACCAACAGCTCGCGCCGCTGCCCGTCGTCGCCGGTCTCAATGTCCAGTTGAACACGTTCTCCGTCTCCGGACGCTACGCGGGCGCCTGCACCCGCACTGACCGGTCCCTGGTCATCAACGGCGAAAGCGACTGCATACCGCTGCGCGTCCTTTCGGACGAGTCGTTTCTCCGGACATAGCAGCGGCCGAGTTCGAGGGCGAGCAGGCAGGCGGCGAGATTAGCAGGCACTCGCTTCGTCATGAGCATGTCTCCAGTCGAAACTTCCTTTGATGTAGCCAGGGCCGTTGCAGGGAACTACTATTGTTTCGGTAGTAAGTGACGGGAGAGTCCGCATGGCTGGAACCCACAGGCGTTCGCGCAGCTACGGCCAGTACTGCCCTCTTGCACTGGCGGCCGAGTTACTGTGCCGGCGCTGGACCATTCTGATTGTCAGCCGCCTGATTGACGGCTGCGGCACATTCGGCGAGATACAAAAGGGCGTGCCGAGGATTTCGCCGTCATTGCTGTCGACGCGTCTGAACGAACTCGAGCATGCGGGCCTCGTCGAGCGCGAGCCGGGTGAAGGCAAGAAGCGCGTCCATTACAAACTGACCGACGCCGGACGGGATCTCGAAGATATCATTACGAGCCTGGCCATCTGGGGACACAACTGGGCGCGTGACAATGATCTGGATGATCTGGATCTGGGGTTCCTGGCCTGGAGTATGAGCCTGCGGATCGATACGGACCGGATGCCGCCGGGTCGCACCGTGCTGCAGTTCGAGTTCTCCGGCGCCCCGACGGACTTCCAGCGTTTCTGGCTCGTCAACGACGACGGCAAAATCGAAATGTGCTTCAAGCACCCTGGGTTCGAAACCGACCTGCTTGTCAGCGCGGACCTTCGACTCTTTGTACAAACCTGGCGCGGCTTCAGAGATATTGAAGAGGAGATTCGAGCGCGCAGAATCCGGCTGAGCGGCTCACGAGAACTCCAGAAGGCTTTCCCGGATTGGCTGATGCTGAGCATGTTTGCGCAGACAGAACGAAAGGCGCCCGGAGAGGAACGAAGCCTCTGCGCTCGAAAAACAAGACGGCGAAAGTAGACCATTTGCCGTCGATTTCGACAGTGGCGCAACGATCTGCATGCTGCGATATCGTGCTAGTCTTAATGCTACTTCCAGCTTGTTGGGGATCGACATGTGGCGACTTGTTAGTGTGATTGCTTCTGCCCTGCTCATAACTGCCTGTGGCGGTGGAATTGGTTCCTGGGAAGAAGGCATAGAGGCACAATCCGAAATAATGCATGACATGATCAGCGTGCTCAGGGACGTTGACGATGAGTCGTCGGCGGAAAAGGCGGCTGGAAAGATCGAAGCGCTCGGCGAACGCCTGGCCGAGATTTCCTCGCAGCTTGCCGAGCTGCCGCGGCCCGATACGAATGAAATGCTGGACATCGCACAAAAGCAGCGCGGCGATATGCAGGCGTTTCAACAGGACGCAGCCACACAAATGATGAAGCTCGCACAATACCCGGTGTTGATGGACGCCTGGATGCGCGCGATGGAGAAAATACGCTAGCGCAAAGTCTAATTAGCCTGGCGGCAACGCAAGTTCCGGCTGTTTGCGAAACAGGCATGAGATCGCAGTCGTTTCACTCTAGCCTGGTTTCATCTACAACAACCCCTCCAGTCCATCCAGGTCATTGATCACGCGCCAGTGGCCACCGGTCTTCTCGACCCGGCCCTGCCATTGCTGCAGCCGACCCAGGTATTCGCGCGGATCGATGTTGTCGGAGCGCAACTTGGTGACGTT
>JBFELT010000123.1:0-10155 GCA_041552015.1 Woeseiaceae bacterium | reverse complement strand
CCCGGCTAAGGAACCCATTACTACAAGGTGGCGAAAACCTTGCGCGCGGCAGCGAGGGTTGCGTCGATTTCATCGTCGCCGTGTGCGGCAGAAACGAAACCGGCTTCGAATGCGGACGGCGCCAGGTAGACGCCCTGATCGAGCATGCCGTGAAAGAATTTCCTGAAGCGCGCGATGTCTGCGGCTGCTACCTGCGTGAAACTCCGAACCGGGCCGTCGCCAGTAAATACGAAGCCGAACATGCCGCCTTCGTTTTCCGTGGCGATGGCGATGCCGGCTTCATCCGCCGCGGCCGCCAGACCCTCTGTCAGGCGCCGGGTTGACGCCGCGAGAGCGTCGTAAAAGCCTGGCTGCTCCAGCTGTTGCAGCGTTGCCAGCCCTGCCGCCATAGCGACCGGATTGCCGGACAGCGTGCCCGCCTGGTAGACCGGGCCGTCGGGAGCGATGCTTGCCATGACGTCGGCACGGCCACCGAAAGCGGCGGCAGGCATGCCGCCACCGACTATCTTTCCGAGTGTCGTCAGATCCGGCTCGATGCCGAAAACGGCCTGTGCCCCGCCCCTGGCGACGCGAAACCCGGTCATGACTTCGTCGAATATCAGCAGTGCGCCGGCCTCGGTGCAGGCATCGCGCAAGGCCTGAAGAAAACCGGGTACCGGCGGCACCATGTTCATGTTACCGGCGATGGGTTCGACGATGACGCAGGCAAGCTGTTCACCGAGTTCGGAAAACGCCGTCCGCACCGCGCCGATATCGTTGAAGGGCAATGTGATCGTGTGTTCGGCAAGCCCCGCCGGCACCCCCGGTGAGCTCGGCACGCCAAGCGTCAGCGCGCCGGAGCCCGCTTTGATGAGCAGCGAGTCGGAGTGGCCGTGATAGCAGCCCTCGAACTTGATGATCTTGTCGCGGCCGGTATGGCCACGCGCCAGGCGAATCGCGCTCATGGTCGCCTCGGTCCCCGAACTGACCATCCGGACGCGTTCGATGGCGGGCATGATTGCGCATATTCTTTCCGCCATGCGGGTTTCGAGTACGCATGGCGCGCCGAAACTCAGGCCTTGCCTGGCCGTTTCGGTTACGGCCTCGATCACGGCCGGGTGACCATGGCCGAGGATCATGGGCCCCCACGATCCGATATAGTCGATGTACCTGCGCCCGTCTTCCGCTACCAGCCAGGCACCCTTTGCGCTCTTGAAAAATACGGGTTCGCCCCCGACTCCCGCAAAGGCTCTGACGGGCGAATTGACGCCTCCGGCGATAACGCGCCGCGCGTTCGAAAACAAGCTCATCAACTATCTCCAGGATGAATCGTGCGAATAAGCAACGAGGGTTGCCAGGCGCCTCACTAGCAGGCACGCATGCTATCGGATAGAGGCAGGCTCACTCAACTGCTGAATCTTGACACCTTGCTGCGCCAAAAGACGCGGCACGCCGGATTCACCCACAAGATGCAGCGCGCCGACGATAACCAGGTAGTCGTTAGCATCGTCCAGCAGGTCATCGATCTGCCTTGCCCAGCGGCGATTGCGCTCATGGACCAGCACATTGCTCAATTCTTCATGGCCCTCAAAACTGTCGAGCATTCCCGACTCCAGCAGCGCAATATCGCCGTGGCGCCACGCGCGTATCATCTCGTCGATCGACTCGCGCATGTCGGCGCTTTCTTCCAGGGTCTGGAGCAGCATGTTGCGCTGCGCATCGAGCGACAAGCCGTCGAGAAAAGCCAGCTGCTCTTCGATCTCTTCGAGGCCGTCGATTGGCTTGCCGTCTCGTGCTGCGCGCGACACCATGGTCATTTCAACGCCCAGCATCGGATTGAAGCCTATCCGGTACAGGGCCAGCATCTCGACGGTGATGGCCGCCAGCCACGGCTCGCTTGAAGCCAGCATCTCGATGGGGATATCGCTTTTCTGTGCCGCTATTTCGGCACGGCGGTACAGGTCCTCTCCCATCAGGTCTCTGAGGGTTCGGCCATCCTGCAATACGCCGGCCTGGTTGAATAACTGCTGGGTGGCCAGGCTGTCGATATCGTCCATGTCGAGTTCCATGATCAACACATCGGCATCATCATAGGCACGATCGATAACGGTGGGTAAGGGGTGGTCCTGTTCACGCAGTAGATGAATGGAGCCCAGCAGGTAGACGCTGTTAGTAAGCCCCTGCGCCCGCCACAGGGTTACCGGATGCGCTTCCGTGTCCGCCGCGGCGGGCCAGCCGAGCAGCACTAGAAAAACAAGGCATGCCACCCGGGCAGCGTGAGACCTTGTCCACAAACCGCTAGTCATCACCAACCCAGATAAGCTCGTCTTCGGTGCTGCCGTCACCGTGCAGCGTGATGCGGCGATAGGCCGGTGGCCGGTCATCCACCGCGAAGTCGTCGCTACCCGGTAGAAACTGGCTGCAGGTGGAAGGCGTTGCCATGATTCGTATGCCGTGGTGCTCGGCATCGTAATCCTGGTGAACGTGGCCGAAGACGGCCAGGCGGACGCGCTGCAACCCTGCGGCATGCTGGAGGAACTGCTCGCCGTTACGCAATCCGACGGTGTCCAGCCAGGCACTGCCCATGGGCACTGGCGGGTGATGCAGGCAGACCATGACGTGTTTTGCTTCGCTGTCGTCCACGATGGTGGACAAGCGAGCAAGCTCCTCGTCGGCCAGGAAGCCGCCCGCATCGTCAGTGGTACAGCTATCGAGACCGACAATCAACCAGTCCCCGATTTCCTCGTACGCGCAATAGGAAAACGGCGGGAAACAGCAGACTGGCTGCATGAGTTGACGCACGTCATGATTGCCGGGAACGCAGTGCACGCGAGTATCCAGCGGCAACAGCAGTTCCCGGAAACGTTCGTAGGCCTCGGCGGAATCATCCTGGATCAGGTCGCCGGTAACGATGATGCGGTCCGCTTTCCAGTCGCCCGCCCTGTAGTGATCGAGAACCCGTTCCAGCGACGCCCGCGTGACAGTGCCACGCAGGCTACCCTCCGGATCGGCGAAAAGATGCGGATCCGTAAGGTGCAGAATCCGGATCAAGTCGCTATCAGCTGCATCAGGGGTTGCTTGGATAGATCGATCCTTAGTAGCGGTAGATCTCCGACTTGTACGGACCTTCCTTCGCTACGCCGATGTACTTTGCCTGCTCATCCGTCAGTTCCGTGAGCTTGGCGCCAACGCGATCCAGGTGCAGCCGGGCGACTTTCTCGTCAAGGTGTTTCGGCAACACATAGACTGAATTCTCGTACTTGTCACCATTCTGCCAGAGTTCGATCTGCGCCAGTACCTGGTTGGTGAAGGAGTTGGACATGACGAAGCTCGGATGCCCGGTGCCGCAGCCGAGATTCACCAGCCGGCCTTCGGCCAGCAGGATAATGCGCTTGCCGTCGGGAAAGATGACATGGTCGACCTGCGGCTTGATGTTTTCCCACTCGTATTTCTTCAGGTAGGCGACATCGATCTCGTTGTCGAAATGCCCGATGTTGCAAACGATGGCCTGATCCCGCATGCGATCCATTTGCGGGCCGGTGACGACGTGGTAATTTCCGGTCGCCGTTACGACGATATCGACCTGGTCGCAGATTTCGTCGAAATCGACGACGCGATAGCCTTCCATTGATGCCTGCAGGGCGCAGATCGGGTCGACTTCGGTAACCCAGACGTTGGCGCCGAGTGCGCGCAGCGACTGTGCGGAGCCCTTGCCCACATCGCCGAAGCCGCAGACGACGGCGACCTTGCCGGCGATCATGACGTCTGTAGCGCGCTTGATACTGTCAACCAGAGACTCGCGGCAGCCGTAGAGGTTGTCGAATTTCGACTTCGTGACCGAGTCGTTAACGTTGAATGCCGGGCACATCAGCGCGCCCTCGGCCATCATGTCATACAGTCGCTTGACGCCCGTGGTTGTTTCCTCGGACAGGCCCTTGATCCCCTTCATGAGACCGGGGTACTTGTCGTGCAGCAATCCGGTCAGGTCACCGCCATCGTCAAGAATCATGTTGGGCTTCCAGCCGTCCGGGCCATTGATGGTCTGCTCGACGCACCACCAATACTCGTCTTCGGTCTCGCCTTTCCAGGCAAACACCGGGATGCCCGCGGCGGCTATCGCGGCTGCCGCATGGTCCTGCGTGGAAAAGATGTTGCAGGATGACCAGCGAATATCGGCGCCGAGTTCGGAGAGCGTCTCGATGAGGACGGCGGTCTGAATGGTCATGTGCAGGCAACCGGTCAGTCGCGCACCCTTCAGTGGCTGCTGGCCCTTGTATTCCTCGCGCAGCGCCATGAGTCCCGGCATCTCGGTTTCGGCGATGGCTATTTCCTTGCGGCCGAAGTCGGCGAGCGAAATATCCGCGACCTTGTAGTCATTCTTGGGAATGGCAACAGCTTCGCTGCTCATAGTACTTCTCCTGTGTTCTTTTTTAATGGTGACGTCGGGCTCAGGCCGCGGCGTCCTTCAACAAATCAGCCTTGTCCGTCTTTTCCCAGCTTAGGGCAAGATCGTCCCGGCCGAAGTGTCCGTAGGCAGCCGTCTGCTTGTAGATAGGTTTAATCAGATCAAGCATGGTCAGAATGCCATACGGCGTAAGATCAAAGTGCTTGCGAATCAGTTCCGTCAGCTTTGTATCGGAATGTTTCCCGGTACCAAAGGTGCTCACGCTGATCGACGTCGGTTCTGCAACGCCGATGGCATAGGATACCTGAATCTCGCAGCGCTCGGCGAGACCGGCGGCCACGATGTTCTTGGCGACATAGCGGGCGGCATAGGCGGCGGAACGGTCGACTTTGGACGGGTCCTTGCCCGAGAAAGCGCCGCCCCCATGGCGCGCGGAGCCGCCATAGGTATCGACGATGATCTTGCGGCCCGTCAGGCCGCAATCACCCATTGGTCCGCCGATCACGAAGCGGCCGGTCGGGTTGATGTGGTACTTGGTGTTCTTGTTGACCAGGTTCGCAGGAATGACCGGCTTGATGATCTCTTCCATGACGCACTCGCGAAGCTCGGCCATGGAAATGTCCGGGCCGTGCTGCGACGAGAGTACGACCGCGTCGATGGCAACCGGTTTGCCGCCCTCGTAAACAAAGGTCACCTGGCTTTTCGCATCCGGACGCAGATCCGGCAACGTGCCGTTCTTGCGTACTTCGGCCTGCCGCCTGACGAGGCGATGGGAATAGGTAATCGGCGCCGGCATGAGAACGTCGGTTTCGTTCGTCGCATAGCCAAACATGAGTCCCTGATCACCGGCGCCCTGCTGCTGGGGTGTCTCGCGGTCGACGCCCTGATTGATGTCGCCCGACTGCTTGCCGATGGCGTTGAGAACGGCGCAGGACGCCCCGTCGAAGCCTTTTTCCGAGCTGTCGTAACCGATGTCCAGCACGGTATCGCGGACGATATCTTCAATATCGACCCAGGCGGACGTCGTCACCTCGCCGGCGACGATGGCAACCCCGGTCTTGACCATAGTCTCGCAGGCGACACGCGCCTTCGGGTCCTGCATTATGATGGCATCCAGGATCGCGTCGGAGATCTGGTCGGCAATTTTGTCGGGATGACCCTCGGAGACGGATTCCGAGGTAAAAAGAAACGAATCGCTCATGATTTTCGAGGTTCTCAGGTCAAAGGGTGGCGCATTGTACCCTTGATGCGGCCCCTCATAACAGGGAAAATGCCCGACTCGCGGATCGTCAGGCCGCACTCACAACAAAGAGGCCGCAAGGCCCGCTACAGACAAAGGTCCCATGTCACATAAAGCAGCAGTCGCCGGCCAGCCGGCCCGGCGCGATCTCGCGAATGCGATCAGAGCCCTGAGTATGGATGCCGTGCAGGCCGCCAATTCAGGTCACCCAGGTGCACCGATGGGCATGGCGGATATCGCGGAGGTTCTCTGGAACGATTACCTTCGACATAATCCGGCGAATCCGGAGTGGGCAAATCGCGATCGCTTCGTGTTGTCCAACGGGCATGCATCGATGCTGCTGTACAGCCTGCTGCATCTCACCGGCTACGGGACGTTCGGCATCGATCAGCTGAAGAATTTCCGCCAGCTGGGCTATCACACGGCCGGTCATCCGGAATACGAGCGGGGCGGTCCGATCGAGACCACCACGGGTCCACTCGGGCAGGGCGTCAGCAACGCTGTCGGCATGGCCATGGCCGAGAAGATGCTGGCCGCCGGCTTCAATCGTCCCGGCCATGAGATCGTCGACCACAGGACCTGGGTGTTCCTTGGCGATGGCTGCCTCATGGAGGGCATATCTCACGAGGCGTGTTCCCTCGCCGGCACGCTCAAGCTGGGCAAGCTGATCTGCTTTTACGACGACAACAATATTTCCATCGACGGTGAAGTCGATGCCTGGTTCACCGATGATACGGCCGCTCGTTTCGAGGCGTATGGCTGGCAGGTTATCGACAGCGTCGATGGTCATGACGGTGCGGAGATAACGGCGGCCATCGAGGAGGCGTTGTCCGATGAAGACAGGCCGACGCTGATTTGCTGCAAGACCATTATCGGCTTCGGCGCGCCCAACAAGCAGGGCACGGCGTCGACACACGGAGCGCCGCTGGGGGCAGAGGAGATCGCTGCGGCACGCAAGTCGCTTGGCTGGGATTCGCCGCCCTTCGAAATCCCGGGCGATATCGCCGCCGCGTGGAATGGCAAGGAGCGCGGTGCCGCCGACGAGGCGGCCTGGGACAGTGCGTTCGCAGCCTACAGTGCGGAGTATCCTGAGCTTGGGGCCGAGTTTGTGCGCCGCATGGCCGGCAATCTGCCGGCCGACTGGCGCTCCCACGCCGACCGGGCGATTGGCGATATCGCCGCCGCCGGCGAAAGCATGGCAACGCGCAAGGCGTCGTTGCTGGCGCTCAATGCGTTCGCGCCGCAGCTTCCCGAACTTGTAGGCGGCTCGGCCGATCTCACCGGCTCGAATCTCACCAAGCACGCCGGCTCCACGCCGATAACGGGCAACGACGCCGCCGGAAACTATATCTGGTTCGGAGTTCGTGAGTTCGGCATGACCGCGATCTGCAATGGCATTGCGCTGCACGGCGGTTTCATACCGTATGAAGGCACGTTCCTGACCTTCTCCGACTACGCGCGCAACGCTTTGCGTATGGCGGCCCTGATGAAGCTGCGCAATATCCTTGTCTATACGCATGACTCCATTGGTCTCGGCGAAGACGGCCCGACCCATCAGCCCGTCGAGCATACGGCGTCGCTGCGGCTGATGCCCAATATGAGCGTCTGGCGCCCCTGTGACACGGTTGAAACCGCCATCGCGTGGCGCCATGCCATCGAGCGGCTGGATGGACCGACGAGCCTGGTCCTGACCCGTCAGGGCCTGCCACACCAGGAGCGCACGGCGGCGCAGATCGCCGATGCGGCTCGCGGTGGATACGTATTGAAAGATGCCGATGGAAAGCCCGATATTATCCTCATTGCTACGGGTTCCGAGGTTGATCTGGCGGTTTCGGCAGCGGCGACACTCGCGGAGGAGGGCATTCTCGCGCGCGTCGTATCAATGCCGTCGACGGATGTGTTCGATGCACAGGACGCGAGCTATCGTGAATCCGTGTTGCCAACGGCAGTCACGGCTCGCGTTGCGGTCGAGGCTGGCGTCACCGATGGCTGGTGGCGCTACGTCGGAACAAAAGGCCGCGTCGTTGGCCTCGATCGTTTCGGAGAGTCGGCCCCGGCCGAGAAGCTGTTCGAACACTTCGGCTTTACGATCGAGAACCTCGTCGCGGTCGTCAAAGACGTGCTTGCTTGACTAATTGCGCCGGCGATGACCGGCTAAACTTTTAAACCTGGAGAAGTAGAAATGGCGATCAATATCGGTATCAACGGTTACGGCCGCATCGGGCGCAACATCGTGCGCGCAATTCACGAGCTGGATCGGGCCGATGAGTTCAACGTTGTTGCCATCAACGATTTGGGTGATGCGAATACGAATGCACATCTGACGCGACGCGACACGGCTCACGGGCGTTTCCCCGGAACCGTCGAAGTCGACGGAGACGATATTATTGTCAACGGCGACCGGATAAAGGTGTTCGCCGAACGCGATCCGGCCAAGCTGCCCTGGGGCGATCTCGGAGTGGATGTCGTTTTCGAGTGCACGGGCCTGTTTCGCACCCGCGAAACTGCGGGCAAGCACATTGCGGGCGGCGCTAAGAAGGTGATCATCTCTGCGCCGGGCGGTGCCGACATCGACGGCACCTTCGTCTTCGGCGTCAACGACCATACGATGACCGCGAAGCACGAGGTCATTTCGAACGCGTCTTGTACGACCAACTGCCTGGCGCCACTGGTCAAGCCCTTGCACGAAGCAATCGGTCTCAAACACGGAATCATGACGACCATTCACGCCTATACCAACGACCAGGTGTTGACGGATGTTTTTCATAAGGATCTTCGCCGCGCGCGTTCCGCCACGATGTCGCAGATACCGACCAGCACGGGTGCCGCCAAAGCCGTCGGCCTTGTTCTGCCGGAACTCAACGGCAAACTGGACGGGTTTTCAATGCGCGTTCCGACGATCAATGTCTCCTGCGTCGACCTGACCTTTGTCGCCGAACGCGCGACCAGCGTCGACGAGATCAACAAGATCATGAAGAAGGCGAGCGAGGGTGCGCTAAAGGGCGTACTTGCCTACAACGATGAACCGCTGGTGTCGATCGACTTCAATCACGATCCTGCCTCCTCCACCTACGACGCAGGGCTCACGAAGGTGATGGAGGGCACGCTCGTCAAGGTGCTGTCCTGGTACGACAACGAGTGGGGATTCTCCTGTCGCATGCTGGACACCGCCAACGCGCTGATGAAGGCGAAATAATTCCTCGAAAGGGAGCCGTTATGTCTGTCATTAACATGGCCGACGTCGAACTGTCGGGCAAGCGGGTACTGATTCGTGAGGATCTGAATGTGCCGGTGGCCGACGGCGTCGTAAGCAGCGATGCACGTATTCGTGCCGCGCTGCCGACCATCCAGGCCGCACTGGATGCAAATGCCGCCGTAATGCTCGTGTCGCACCTGGGTCGACCCACCGAGGGCAAGCCCGACGACGCGTTCACGCTGCAGCCGGTTGCTGACCGTCTGGCCGAACTGCTGCATTGCGACGTGCCGCTCGTCAAGGACTGGATCGATGGTGTGACCGTCGAGCCGGGCCAGGTCGCGCTGCTCGAAAACGTGCGTTATCTCGTCGGCGAGAAAGCCTGCGACGAGGGGCTTGCGAAGAAAATGGCGGCGCTCTGCGATGTGTTCGTGATGGATGCCTTCGGCACGGCGCATCGTGCGCAGGCGAGTACCTACGGGGTCGCGGCGTATGCGCCGGTCGCCTGCGCGGGTCCACTGCTTGCAGGCGAACTCGAGGCGCTCGGCAAGGCGCTCGACAACCCGGCACGTCCACTGGTCGCGATCGTCGGCGGTTCCAAGGTATCGACCAAGCTGACGGTGCTGGACAGACTGGCAGATGTCGTCGATTGCCTGATCGTGGGCGGCGGCATTGCGAATACCTTCATCGCGGCAGCCGGGCATGATGTCGGCAAATCCCTGTTCGAAGCGGACATGGTCGACACCGCCCGCGAACTTGCGGCCAATCGCGACGATCGTGCCGAAATACCGGTGCCTTCCGATGTGGTAGTCGGCGACGCCTTCTCCGCGGATGCAACGGCAACAGTGAAGTCGACGGATGCGGTCGGGCCAGACGAGCTGATACTCGATATTGGCCCGGAGACGGCAAAGCGTTTCGCCGCAATCCTGGCCGGCGCGGGAACCATAATCTGGAACGGTCCGGTCGGTGTCTTCGAGTTTGACAAGTTCGGCGCCGGAACCAGGGCGCTCGCTGAAGCCATTGCGGCGAGCGACGCGTTTTCGGTTGCGGGCGGCGGTGACACGCTGGCCGCAATCGACAAGTACGGGCTCGCCGACAGGATCTCGTACATTTCGACCGGTGGCGGTGCGTTCCTCGAGTTCGTCGAGGGCAAGAAACTGCCGGCCGTCGAGATCCTGGAAAAGCGCGCCGCTGGCTAGCAGCGAGATCATCGCCGCGCCGAGCGCGGGGATATCTCAGTCGCTCGGACAGTGCTCCCGCCGGCGGAGCCGACGTTCGCAAACTCGCTTGGTGAGATATCCCCGCGCTCGGCGCGGCTGCTCGATATGCGCGAGGATG
>JBFELT010000122.1:0-10209 GCA_041552015.1 Woeseiaceae bacterium | reverse complement strand
TGGGAGCGACACGCGTTGGCGGAACAGCCCCTAAAAGCCTGGTTTCGCGAAGCCGCTGCTTCCGATTGGGCCAGTCCGGCAGATGTGAAAATGCGCTACCGTCACGCGAGCATTCTCAAAAACGACCGGGTGGTCTTTAGTATTGGCGGCAATAAATACCGGCTTATCGTGCAGATTAACTATGATCTCAAGATCATCTACATTCGATTTGTGGGCTCGCATCAAGCCTGTGACAAAGTAGATGCGGAGACTGTCTGAATGACAATTCGACCGATCAGGAATAGCAGCGACCACGAGCGTGCTCTGAAACGCATTCGGTCGCTAATGTCGGCCAAGCCGGGCACAGATGACGGCGATGAACTCGATGTTCTGGCGACGCTTGTGGACGCTTACGAAGCAAAGCAATTTCCAGTTGAATTGGCCGATCCAATCGAAGCCATCCGATTCAGGATGGAACAGACGGGACTGGAACGAAAAGACCTGGAACCGTTCATCGGTTCGAGGGCACGAGTTTCGGAAGTGCTTAACAGGCGACGTGGCTTGTCTTTGAAGATGATCAGGGCATTGCATGAGCAACTCGATATCCCTTTGGAGGCTCTGATTGGCAGAAAGGGCTGAGTCTCTTTGATACCCATATATGCGTATAATGTATATTATGTTAAATAAGAATTTGACCTCCCATCAAAATGCCAACCGCAGACGCCCCCGCCTGGATTGTTAACAAGCACGAGATCGATTTTCGTGCGCCGATTCGCTACATCGATCGGCGCCCGCTTTTCTCGGCAAAGGCCTCGAGTATCCTGTCGCGATAAGCCCGGCTGAGAATGAGAAAGCCATCGGCGCCTCGCTCGTTGAAGATCAGGCGAAATTCGCCTGCGTAATCATGATTGAGGCGTTCGGCGACAGATTCTGGTTTTGATTGTCAATCGCCACTTGATCGCCAACCCCATTTGGCAGGCTGGTTCAGTTGCCCGACGAATGGCTGCCCAATGCGGCAGGTTCAAGGCCTTGGTCGGCACACCAAGTAAGGTATTGCGTGCGTAACTTGGGTGTATCCGTGTAGTCGATGACCCCGCCATCTTCAGCAACGTACTCGACGCGTCCTGACATGGCAATTTGAACGATACAGGGCTCATTGCCGATGCAGGTCCAGGAGTCCTCGTTGCCAGGCGGTTCATACACGTAATCGCCGGGTCCTGCAACGCAACCGTTTGAAAGCGCCCGGTAGCCGCTTACGTTGTACGCGTGCACAAAACCGGTATGCCGGTGTTTTTCGATCGTCACACCGGGGTCGACTCTGAGCTGCAACGTGCGTTGTTGCCCAGCGAACCGCAGCGGCCTGACAGACAGGCCGGGCGACAATGGCATCCAAGGCAACCTTTCGGTGCGTACAGGGCCAGAAGTTCTGTCCATTATCGTTGCCCCTTTTATCTCGTTGTCGAGATAAGTTATGCCCAAATTACCTCGCTGTCAAGATAATCTGGCATACTGCCTGGATGAAAAAGCAACGCAATTCACCCAGACCGGAAGACCACGTTGGACGCGTGGAGATCCAGTGGCGTCGAGAGATGCCCGACGTGGCACTGGACGGTATGCGCATCCTTGGCAGAGCGCGCCGAGTGACGCTTGCGGTGCGACCGCGGATCGAGGCCGTGTTCGAAGAACACGATCTCGATACGGGCCAGTTCGACGTGCTCGCCACACTCCGTCGATCTGGCGCGCCTTATGCATTGCGACCTACCGAGTTGTTTCGCAGTTTGATGATTACCTCGAGCGGGCTGACCGATCGGTTGCATCGCCTTGAGTCGCTCGGTCTGGTCAGGCGCGAACAAGACGTGGCCGATCGACGAAGCATCCTGGTGCGACTGACCAGTCGGGGAAAGACGACAATTGAATCGGCGTTTCGCCAGGACATGCAGGTTGAGAACGATATAGTCAACGTCCTCTCCGCGCGGGAACGGACGCAACTTGCAAGATTGCTGGCGAAGCTTGCGAAAAAGCTGGAGAAATCCTAAACCTCACAGCCGAAGCAAAGTTCGTTCGATCTCTAGTTGTGGGTCGCGTTCTTTCCAGAATGGAACTCGCGGATTTCTCTGGTCCAACATGAGTTCTTTGAACATGAAGCCCTAAAGAAACGGCTGCTGTCATTGGCCGGAGATATAGGATCAATAGCTTGTGTTCATTTCTTAATAGCGTTTCTAACTTAGCGCCTGTTTCCCTTGAAACGCAGCCTGTGCAAGTTTTAAGCTGTTACCATAATCAAAACCCACAATAAACGGGATTGGCCGCACCGTGGCGCGCTACAGCTCAAGCAGACACCGACAACTCATGAACGCGTCCGAGTATGCGTTGCACGATGCGACGCATTCCGAAATACCGCGTGAGTCGCGTATTGCGACCACTATTATTGGTGATTCGCAGCGATACCGGGATTGGGAGCTGCGCCACGCGAACCTGCTGGTGCCGGTTGCCGAGCAAAAAGCCGAGAAATACCAGATTCTTGCGTTGCGCAAGGCGAATGTGCAGCTGGTCCATCGCCGCGCCTTTTTTAACTACCTGCAAACGCACCCCGTCACCGGGGCTCGCCGTGAGCAACTGTTTCGACTGTTTCATTCCACGCTGGACATGAACGAAGCCATCCTCGCGGAGCACCGCCAATACATGGTCGCCTTCTCGAGCGGCATTTCGACCGGACACATCACTGACGTCATGCACGATGACACCAGTACGTGGCTCACCGACCTTTATGAGAAGACCTTCTGTCGCTATTTCGAGATGAAATGCTTCATTGCCAGCACCGGCGAAAACAGCAGCACTCGCGAGATGGTCGCGGCGTCCCTGCATGACGTGCGGCGCCAGCTCCTGCGAATTATGCGTCGCATGGAGACGGACCTGCCGCACGAACGGCATGGCAACTTCGAGGAACAGGAACTGCTGGCGCGCAGCGGCCGGTACGAAGCGTTGAACTACCTCAACGCCTAGTACGGCGGCAGTTGCGTAGGGCCTGCCTGGTTCAGCGAAGTATATTCAGGCAAGCCAGCCGAAGACGCCCCCTGTCAGCACCGCGTAGATGAGTGCGTCGAGAAAGGTCTTTACCGTCGACGACCACTGCCGGCCGAACCACACGCTCTCCTGAACGTAAGCCATGCCGTAAGCGATAAACGCGACCGTGCCACTGACTCTGAATATCATGAGGTAGTCCGCATCCGCCGGCAGCGTACGGCTGACCATGTACGCGCTGACGATGGCAACGAGCAGGTTGTAGACGAACATCATCACGAGCTTGCCACCCATTTTTGGCAAGCCGGAGGGCACCACCGTAACGTATGCCTGGGGTCCCTCGATGAGCTTTTGCTGCACGTCGGGCTTCTTGAAATCGGCCTGATCGACGACGTTTGGCACCGTATACATGCCTGGCGGGCAGCCTTTCAGGGCCACTCGAACGGATTCCTCGTCGGGCGTCCGTTTCCATTCGTTCTTGTGCCAGGGCATCACCATCCAGATAACGGCACCGGCCACGAAAGCGATTGCAGCCGAGACGATAATCGGCAGCCACAGAGTCATGATAGTCATAGCAATCCCCTCTTCTTTTTTCTTTATGTATAGCAGATTAGGGTCGGTTATGCTGCCTGTATGCTGATCCGAGCCCTGCCGCTGGTCGCCGGAATTGTGCCCGTTGCCGGAATCTTCCTGTCCTACTGGCTCGCCGTCGAAAACGGTGTTCTGCCCGCCTGCTCGCCGTTCCTGGACGGCTGCGTTTCGATCAGCGCGACGGGCCGCTATATGCCGGGCAGCCTGCTGTTTCGTGCCGCGATGCTGCCGCAGTCCGTGCTGCTGCTGATGGTCTGGTACCTTGCGTCGCTGTGGCTGCGAAACCTGGCGCCGGCGAGCCGGGCGCCGGCAACGATTATGGTCGCTGGCGTCATCGGTGCCCTCGCCCTCGTTCTCTACGTGACTTTTCTCGGAACCAAAGCCCCCTTTTACGAGTTCATGCGTCGCTTCGGTATCTACTTCTATTTTCTCGGCACCGCAATTGCGCAGGTCACGCTCGCCGTCGCACTGCTGAAGCACGCCAGGCAGAAAGCTGCGAGGGAATTGACGCGCCTGTCCGTCGGCATGCTGTTGTTGTGCGGCCTGCCGTTTCTACTGGGCATCCTGAACCTGGTACTCAAGTCGCTTCTCGACGATGCGGATCCCTACGAGAATCGCATCGAGTGGATCTCCGCACTACTGATGCAGGCGTATTTCATCGTTCTGTACTTGGCCTGGCGTATCACGGGATTCTCGATCGCCGTCAACACCCGCTAGTCGTTGTGCGGATTGGAGAAGCGTGCGTCTGCTAACACGTTAGCGTCCGTTAGCGCCTCGAGAAACGCGACGAGCTCGTCCCGCTGCTCGTCACTCAGATCGAACCCTCGTACGAATTCCGACTTGAAGGGGCTCAGGCGGCCGTCGCCGGCGTACTTACCCTGCTCGATCAGGCGCCCTCCTCTTTCGTAATGTTCAATTGCCTCCACGAGGCTGGCAACGCTGCCATCGTGCATGTACGGCGCCGTAACGGCGACATTGCGCAGCGACGGCGCTTTGAAGCGACCCATGTCACGACGCTCGCCCGTCATGTCGAACAAACCGGTATTGTCGTCGGGATAAGCGCCCTGGTTGCCTACATTGTAAAGACCGGTATTGTGATAGCCGACCGGATCGACGCGCGCATTGGCATGCGTCGTGCTATCCGAAAAGTTGAATCCACCGTGACAATGGAAACACTCGAGTTCCTCGGAGAAGAACAGGTCCATGCCACGGCGCGCCGCCGGGCTCAGGGCCGACTCGTCCCCCGCCAGGTAGCGATCGTAGGGTGAGTCAAAGCTCACTATCGTGCGAACGAAAGCAGAAATGGCGCGAACGCCGTTCAGCAGTGAATAGGGGTCCTCGTCGTTGGGAAATGCGGCTCGCGCGAGCGCTTTGTATGTCGCTTCGCTTTTCAGCAGTTCCGCGAAATCGCCGGCGTGCTTGCCGAGGCCCATCTCTACCGGGGCGTCCCCGAGCAGCGGGGTCAGCGCCTGGTCCTCGAGGCGATCGAGCAGCGGGTTCGCCCAGGTAAGCCGGCTGGCATAGGCAACATTGACGAGGCTCATCGAGCTGCGTGGATGAATTTCGCCCGTAGAACCGATGGCGCGTGCCTTGCCATCGGTAAACGCCAGCGCCTGAATATGGCAGCTCGCACAGGACATGGTCTTGTTTCCGGAGAGCCGGGTGTCGTAGAAGAGCCAGCGGCCAAGCTCCACCTTTGCGGCTGACATTGGATTGTCGTCCGGAACCGCCGGTGCCGGGATCTCTTCCGGAAGCTGCCAGTCGTAAGAAGGGTTAGCGTAGCGCCAGTAAGATGCAGCCGCGGCGGCGACAGCGACGACCAATGCCATGATCGCGTATCTCATCGATGGATGGAGAATACGCGCTGGCGCCCACTGCGCTTTCCGGACCCGAAATCAATGCCGAGCGCCGCAAACGGTGCAACGCAGGCCGTCTCGGCCGGTCCCGAGGAGCAGTCGCCGGGCTCGCCGTCGGAGAAGTCGACACCGGCGAAGAGCGCCTGCAGGTCGATTGCGACGGTATCCCGATTCGGCACGAATCCGTTCAGTTCTGCATCGACGCGATTCGGGAAGCGGCAGCCGCTTATGTGTCGCACCGTGCCCTCGCAGCCGGCGCTGCCCACGTGCAGCCAGAAGCTGTCACCGGCCATTCTCACGCCCGCGCGCATGAACTTGTAGCCGGATCGCCAGTGCCAGTGCATTGCCGGATCGTCCAGCGGCGCTTCCGCGGTCAGCGGGTTCGCATGATTGCGATCGAAAGGCACGCCAACGGTGAAGCGAAGTGCCTGGTAGTCAGCGGGCGGGACGTCGCCCTCCAGGTAGGCGACTACCTCGGCCGTACCGTTCGCACAGGGTCCCTGCCCGTCTTCCAGGTCGATCAGCGCCAGGTCCGATTGCTGCCAGGGTAAGTCTGAATGAAGCGCGAGGTCGAAGGCCTTGCCATCCCTGTCCAGCAGCTGCACCGAGGACAGGTAAAAGCGCATGTCGCTGATGGAGACATCGCCGTGCTTGCAGGTGATCGGATCGCCGCCCCAGGTTGCTGTAAACGGTATCTTGACGACAAGGTGGGGATCGGTGCAGCCGGAGGTGATCAGCAGCGTCAGTCCGGCTAACAGCCGCGTGATGCGTGCCGCGACGGTTTTGAAGTCAGTCAGTTCTTGGCCCCACTCGCTTCGGCTGGTTTGGCGTCGGGGTCATCTTCGTCGGGCACGAACTTGTAGTCAAGAACGCCGGTGGCGAGCAGGTCCTGCGACGCCTGCGCGACCGAGAGTTCGGTTTCAACCTCGCGAATCTTCGCCTCGGCATGCACATTTTCGGTTGCCCGGTCGGCGAGTTCGGCGCGCAGCTCGCGGGTCTTTATGACAGATTCTTTGAGGTCCCGCGAGACACGCTCGAGCTTCGCCTGTTGTTCGCTGATGACATTGTCGCGACGCTCCAGGCCCACGGTTGTCTCTTTCAGTTCTTCGTCGAGCTTCTCCAGTTCATCCTGTGCCTTGGTGGCTGCGCTCTGCGCCACGCGAAGTTCCGCCTCCAGCGAGCGAATACGGTCGTCACGCGGATCGCGTTGACTGGAACGCCGGCCTGAGCGCAGTCCCGAAACGAGGGTCGCGAGCAGCAGGCCGAGCAGGAATGCGGCGGCAATGACGATCAGGTGCTGGGGAAGCTCGGCAAACATAACGGTATAATTATTGGGTTTCCGTCTTCATAACAGGACCGAGTTCTCAATACTTAAACCGGCGCACGAACGGCCTGCCGGCCGATCGGGCGTGGTTTTGGTCCTGGATCTGCGATAAACGTCTTAATTAACAATAGCTTAGTTGTTTTATTGTTGTTTTTCTTTTGCCCGGCGAGCGAACTCGGGGCTAGCGCCGACACCAGCCGACAACGCCTTGAGCCTCAAGAAATCGTTCGGCTTCGCGGCCTTTCAGCATCGCCAGCGTACTGATCATCCCGGCTTCCACGCATGTGTCAGCCACAATCGTAATCGATCGAGGTGCATCAGGTACAGGCCAACCGGTGCTCGGGTTCAGTATGTGGCTGTAACGCACACCGTCTTTGAGCAGGAAACGCCGTGCATCGCCGCTGGTGGCCAGGGCGCCCTGCTTCAGGTCAATGATCCGCTCGGGCTGCGCGTCGCTTTCGCCCTCGATCGCGACTTTCCAGCGCCGACGGCGAGACGGGGCCTCCGTAGCGACGAGATCGCCCCCGAAATTGACCAGGCAGGGTCCGCCCCGCGCTTCCCTCACAATGTTGGCGCAGCGGTCGACCGCGTATTCCTTGCCAATTCCGCCGAGGTCGATTTCCATGCCGGCGGGCAGCTGCAGCAAGGGTCGCTGCCAGCTAACCCGGTGCCAGCCGACCAGCGGCAAGAGCGCCGCCACGTCCCCGGCGCCGGGTAGCCTGTCGCTGCCGTCGAATCGCCACACGCGCCGCAGCACGCCCGAGGTGATGTCGAATCGATGCTCGCTCAGGTCGTACAGCGTCACCGCGAAATCCAGCAGATCGGCGGTCTCGTCATCGACTTCAGTCGTTGCGCCCGCCGACGCGTTGATCCGGGCAACGATGTTGCCGGCGAGGTAACGGCTGAATTTATCTTCGATTCGCCAGGCTTCGGCGGCGACTCGCTCCGTCAGCTCGAGGGCATTGGCGCGTTTCGGTGTCTCACAGACCAGTTCGCAGGGACTTCCCATCGCCTGGAACCGGCCGTGCCAGGCATCCTCGGCCAGTTCCAGGCGAATCTCTCGCGGCGGCTTGCGATTGCTAGAACCGATAACCGACCTGCACGATGATGGCGTTCAGATCCGGGTAATTATCCCGCGAAGCCTGGTTTCCGATAACCTGGCTGGACGGCACCGTGCCCGTCTGTCGGTACGCTTCCAAGCGAATGCTCCATTCGTCGTCACTACGCGTTCGCCAGCCGTACTTCAAACCCACCGTGATGGCATCGAAGTTGCCGAGCCGGTAATCCGCCGATGCAAAAGCCGGCAGTGGCTCGGTATCCGGCAGGCTCAGCCGGTAGAACTCTGCCTCCGTCTGCGTATAGAAACGCAGGTGAGGCTCTACGTAGCGCTGCTCGCCGAACGGAATTCGGTAACGAAGGTCGACGGTGTGCGAGTCGATCTCCCAATCGTCGGTCATGTACCGATAGGAGGCATCCAGCACCTTGCCGTTCATGAAGTACTTCGCCTGCCCGTAGATGCTGTGCTTGGTTCGCTCATCTGGCCGACTCTCAAACAGGAACTGGTGCGAGGGACCTTCGACGCCGGGCGTCGGCGTCCGCAACAGCGTATCGCCGGTCGTGCCATCGACCAGGCTCAATACCTTGTAGGGGTCGGTCAGGTAACCGTCCGACATGCTGTACGAGTAGTTGGCCTGCACGACGAGGTTTCGGGACAACACCTGCGTCACGCCGAAAACGACGTCGAACACATCCTTGTCCTGGTCGCCGAGTCGGTTGCTCGTGTCGCCAACATCGAGCATCGGCGTCAGTGGTATCGGTGCGCCACCGACCGGATCCAGCGAATCCATGGAGAGTGCGATGCCGGCCGACACCGTCGTATTGCGCCGATTGAAGTCCCGGGCATACCTGGCGTTGACGCCCAGGTGCATGTAGTCGTATTCCCTGGAAGCGCTGGCGCCCAGGTTGATCAGGCCGCTCTCGCCCAGCGGCTGTTGCCAGCTACCATTAATGGCTACGCGGGTGTCCTTGAAGGTGTCGTCGAGAGGAAGAACGCCTGCCGGCACCGTGTAGGCGGCATTGCCGGATGGCCGCGTAAACGTCTGCGGAACGTCCTGGCGTATGGCCCCGCTCGGCGTTGCGCCGGTCAGTCCGTCGACGGTAAGGCCCAGGGTCAGGTACCTGTCGTCGACGAACATGCGTTTGGCAATGGCGCTGACGCTGAAGTCCTTCACGCGATCGCCGTCTTCGCCGTAGTACAGCAACGAGGTGTTGAAATCCCAGGCGGACGCTTCCTCCGCGACCGCCTTCGTCGGCGCGCCGGCCCCCAGGAGCGTGCAGCTTGCCCCTGCCAGGATTAGTGAAATTGAACGATGGTTCTTGGCACTCATTCGCAAATCCTCAATTGCAGCCGCAGCCGCCGCCGCCGAAACCGCGGCCACCGCTGGATGCTTCCTTGCTGAAATAGATGTGGTCATCCGTCGCGGCTTCGAGTTCATCCGTCGTCAGCTGCATTTCAGCCTTCGCAAGCACATCGCGTTCCCAGGGCTCGACGCCCATCGAGGCGCAACCGGTACCCAGGCACAGCATTGCCACAGCCGCGAGCATTGTCCTGTTCATTGAATAATCTCCTGTTTCAAAGCAGCCACGATGGCGGCTTCGTATTCGTCCTGTCGCTTGATCTTGAAGCCCAGGTGCCGATTTGTGAGCTGACCATTACGGCCAAGGATGAAGGAACTGGGCATGCCCTGAACGTCAAAAGCCTCGGCCAGCGTGCCGCCCGGGTCGTAGTGAATATTGAATTGAGCAGGATAATCCGCGAGAAACGCCTCGGCATCCCGCCTGTCCTGGTCGACATTGACGCCAATGATGACCAGCCCCTCCTTCGCATAGCGGTCGTGCATCTCGTTCAGCCACGGAAAAGATCGCCGGCACGGCACGCACCACGATGCCCAGAAGTCGAGTACGACCACCTTGCCGCGATACCCGGCCAGGTCCAGCTCGTCGAGTGGCGGGTCCGCCGCGTTTGCACCCGCTGAGGGCGCGAGCAGCCACAGCAGTGACAGTGCCGCGCCAATCAAGGTATTTTTCATCCAATCGCCTCCCTGCATGGGTCGAAATCCCTGCATCTCGCTGGTTAGAGACAGCTCAGTCGGAAATCCTTCGCAGAAACTGCACGGCGCGGTCCGGAAAGTCGGTAAACAGCCCGTCGATTGCCAAATCGTCGATGAAATAGCGCAACAGATCGTCGAATGACGCGAAGCCCTCCGGGAGCTCGTCGGCACGGAAGGTATAGGGGTGGACAGCCAGCCCGGCCCTGTGCGCCCGTTCCACCAATCCGGTCGGCGTCAGCGTCCCGTCGCGTTTCCGATACCGATACGCCCGTTTCAGCCACGGGCCGATGCCGTCAACTGTTTTCGCAAGGCGGTCGAGGCCTTTCTG
>JBFELT010000121.1:0-10253 GCA_041552015.1 Woeseiaceae bacterium | reverse complement strand
TCGGCGCCATGGCCGAGGACATCCGGCGATATCTTGCATTCGAACCTGTGCTGGCACGACCCGAAAGTGCCGCGTATCGCGCCGGAAAATTCGTGCGAAGACATCGTGCCGGCGTCGCCGCGATGGCGGCGATCGTGGTCGCTATCGCCGTGGGTGTCGCTGCGACCGCGTGGCAGGCTGGCGAAGCGGCCGCGCAGGCGCGTAAAGCAGAATCAGTGAAGGAATTCGTACTGAGCTTGTTTGCCGGCGTCGATCCCGCGCAGGCGCTGGGCGACGAATTGACTGCCCGCCAGCTCGTCGATTCCGGTGCGGAGCGCATTCAAAGCGAGCTGACCGGCGAGCCGGTCGTCCGCGCCGAAATCTTCACTTTCCTGGCCGACATGTACGACAAGATGGATCAGGACGATCGCGCGCTCGAGCTGGTTAGCAGCGCACTGGTGTTGCTTGAAGGAACCGAGAACGCGGAGCTCGGCGAAGCGCTGCTGGTGCAGGGCCGCATACTCGTTGGCAAAAGTGAGGATGAGAATGCCATCGCATCTTTGCAACGCGCGTTGCAAGTATTTGAGGCCAACAATGACCGCCTGCAGTCGGCTGAGGCGATGGATCTGATCGCCATCGCGCGTTCGCGGCAGGGCGATATAGCGGAGTCTGTGCGGCTAACCGAAAACGCACTCGAATTGCGGATCGCGGCATTGGGTGAAGACAACAAAGAAGTGGCTGCTTCCTATAACAACCTGGGTGTTCTGGCGCGCACACAGGGTAACTACGCTGCTGCACGTGAAAATTACAGGCGCGCGCTTGACATTCGTCGTCGCGTTCTACCCGCAGATCATCCGCAGATTGCGATTTCGCTGAATAATCTTGGCGCCCTCATCTATGCCGAAGGAGACTATGCACAGGCCGCGACGTACTTTTCCGAGTCGATTGATATCAATCGTCGAGTCAATGGATCAGCGCATCACGATACGATTGCCGCGCTGAACAATTTCGGCTTCATGCAAATGCGGCTCGGCCGTATCGACGACGCGCAACGGGCGCTGACTGAAGTCCACGACTACTGGGTCGGCCAGGACAAAGCAGATCACCCGAATGCACTGGTGACGCGGGTCAACATAGCGACCGCGCAACGCACGGCCGGAGACATCGAGGGTGCGCTTGCCGAATACAGGACGCTCGAACCGCTCATCGTTGAAAAGCTGGGCGCCGAACATCCCATCGTCGCGGCGACGCTCCACAACCAGGCTCGAAGCCTGCTCGAACTCGGACGGATTGACGAGGCAGTACCGTTAATCGACCAGGCCCTGGCGATTCGAGACAAGATATTCGGCGAAGATCATCCGGATAGCGCCGATCTGATACGCGACCAGGGATTAGTAGCGCTTTTCAGGAACGACCTTAAAAAGGCGCGTCTATTGTCCGGGCAGGCGCTCGACCTGCAGCGCAACAAATTGCCGGAATCCCACCCGTCCCTATCCATGAGTATGATTCAGCTGGGACGCGTTGCGCTCGCCGAAGGGAATATCGAGGAGGCGTTGACGCTGCAGCGCGACGCGCTTGAGCGCCTGTCGTCGCTGTTGCCACCCGAGAATCCGGAACGCGCCGAGGCGCACCTGGAATTCGGGCGATCGCTGCTCGCCGGCGGCAACACGGTCGATGCAATCATGCACTTCAACGCGGCGCGCAAGGCTTTCACGACTCGCTTTGGAGAAGCATCCTGGCAGGTCGCGAAGATTGACCTCGTCACGGCGGCAGCACAGTACGCCCAGGGACGACAAACGGACGCTTCAGCATTGAGAACGCGCGCGATGTCACGGTTAGAGTCACAGCTTCCCGAGGGCCATCCGCTTCGCCAGGAAATTCAGAACGGAAAGATCCTGTGAGCGGCGAAATAACCAGACTGCTCAGGGCCGTTTCTTCAGGCAGTGACGAGGCGGTATCGCGCCTGTTTGAAATCGTCTACGAAGACCTGCGCGCGAGGGCGCGCGCTCAACTTGCAGGCTCGGCGCCACAGACGTTGAGCGCGACCGCACTGGTTCACGAGGCCTATCTCAAGTTAACCGCAGGCGATGTGCCGGAATGGAATGACCGCGCCCATTTCTACGGTGTGGCTGCTACCGCGATGCGACACATTGCAATCGACCATGCACGCGCACGGATGGCAAAACGGCGCGGCGGCCATGCCAGCAAGGTAGACATCGACATCGCGGAGATTCCCGTCGAAGAAGCGGCCGACGCACTGCTGGCCCTGGACGATGCACTCGATGCGCTGGCCGAGCGTAGTGACCGCCTGGCTAAACTTGTCGAGCTTCGTTTCTTTGGCGGGCTGTCCGTCGAAGACGCTGCGACGGCCCTGGCTATGTCGACACGAACCGTGAAGCGCGATTGGCGCATTGCACGGGCATTCATTCATGCACAGATGTCCGGATCCTGACGACGTCAGGGCTTCATGGCTTGCCGTGCAAGCTCGCCGATAGCCGCTGAGCAGCAAGACCGGCCCAATCCCAAGGTGGGTCTTCCGGGGATTGAGCATCCTCGTTTGGCAGCCAGCGGGGGTAGAACAGCCACAGGAATAGCTTGAGCCTGCCCGTTCTCGCACCATGCGTCGCAAATCGGAGACACTTGTTCGGATTTTGACCGCGTGATAATTACTGCTACCCAGAAGACGGTTGGAGAGCGAGATGTTTGAGCGTACGAAAAAAGACGGTGACACTTTCGATTCGCAGGATACAAACCGGACAGAATCAGACAAGAGCTTTGGATCCCCTCGATCCAAAAACGCTGGCCGCAGCGGCGACACCGCCGTTATCGGCCGCTCCATACGGATTAACGGCGATCTGAGTGGCGACGAGGACCTGCGCATAGAAGGCGACGTGAGCGGCACCGTCGAACTCAGGAACAGCGCCCTCACCATCGGCAAGGAAGGCAAGGTCAAAGCCGGCGTTTACGCCAAGTCGATCGCCGTGGACGGCGAGACCAAGGGTGACCTGTACGCGACCGAGCGTGTCAGCATTCACGTCAATGCACGGGTCCAGGGCAACATCATCGCGCCCAGGGTCAGCATCGAGGATGGCGCGCATTTCAAAGGCTCCATCGAGATGGATCCTGGCGCTGTCGAAAAGGCGCTGGGCAAGGCGACCTCGGCAAGCACCGAGAAGCCGGTTGTCAAAAACAAGACCGGCAACGCCACAGACATCAAGTCCGGGCCCAAGAAACCGGCGAGTGACGCAAGCGCGAACGCGCCAGCCGCGAGCGCGTAAGGCGCGTGACAGCGTCCCTGCGCCGGACGAGCGGCCGGACGCCACGAGACTCGCCGGCGGCCATTCACGCGCCTCTTTTTCACGAACTGTTGGCCAGGCTCGATGCGACCGAGCGGCATGTGGTTCTCGATCTCGGTGGCGCGAATACCGCGATGCTGGATCGACTGGGCCGGTCGCCTTGTCGCGTGGAAATCGCAGACATGGCGCATTTCGGTGGCGTTGATCGCCTGAACGCGACGGAGCCCGGCCCTGCGCTCGCCGAGGTCGCCGAATCCCTGTTGCCACCAACACGTCAGGATGACCCCGTCGATATCGTGTTTTGCTGGGATCTGCCGAACTACCTGGCACTCACGTCATTGTCTGCGCTGATGCAGGCGATCGGGCATCGCGCCCGCCGGGGTGCCCTCGCCCACGCGCTGATTTGCTATGCCGACCGCGACATGCCGGAACGTCCCGGCCGCTACATTCCGACCGCGGACGACGACCTCATCGATCACAATCCCGCCAGCGAAACAATCGCGGCGCCGCGCTATTCGCCTGAAGAACTGGGAAAGAACATGGGCCGTTTCATGATCGACCGCGCCCGGCTGCTTGGCAACGGCATGCAGGAGTTCCTGTTCCGGCTTGGCTGACCGGCATGCTGGCTAGTGAATTGCGAATTGCCGTCGCGGGCGGGACGGCCGTTCACCGATCGCCTCAAAAGCCTTTCGGCGTAGAGAATACGGTGGCGAGCCCTCCGCCTTCAGTTCGCAGGTTGGTCGTCTGCCCGCTGTAGAGCCGCGCCGACAATTGCTGAATTCGGCCGTCGTAGGTCACGCAGCGAATATCGAGCTTGAGTGACTGCTTCTCGCCGTTGATGATCAGTTGTCGCTCGCTGGGTGCCACCATTGCCTGGGCAACGTAGCCTGATTCGATGATGTTCTGCCAGACCTTGCGTGTGAGCTTTGCACCGCGGTAGGCGCCTCGACTGCCAAAGCCGGTGGCCGGTTTGAAGAAGAGTTGCTTGCGCGACTTCCAGAGTTGATCGGCGTTGTCTTCAGTGACAACAACGGTCTTTGGCAGCGACCGGGCAATAGTCTGTATCGTCTGATCGTCAATACCGAAAGCCGAGAGCCTGTTGGCGTCCGAGAGAATCGGAAGATTGCGCTTGTCGGCGTACAACGCGTAATTGCTCGGGGACGGCGTGAACACGGCCAGGTCTTTCTCATACGCCTCCAGCAGGCACGCAGATTCCGGTGCCTGCAGGTAGAAATCCGTGAGTCGGTTGTATACGAGGTCGATGGTTTCGCCGCCGACGCCTAGTGCGTTGCCGTGTATCGCGAACGCCGCCGGATCGGCGATGACGGCGCGAATGCCATGTCGCTCGAACAGGGATCGAAACAGGCGAAATTCGGGGTATAGGAACTGGTTTTCCGGCTCGACGTCGACGATGGCGACAGTGCGTAACGGCTGCTCTGATCGCTGCAAGCGCCATTCTTCCCGGAACATGGCGATCAGAACATCCTCGGCCTCGGCGAGATTCGATTTTCCGCCGAAGAACGCGGTCACTGCCGCGCAGCAGGCTTGTTGTGCGGCTGACAAGTAACAGTTCAGCAACACACCGCCGGCGTTCGTGTTGATCTCGATCAACTGTGGACCGTCCTGACCCAGGTGGAAATCGAATCCGAAGAAGACACCGCGGGGGCCGAAGTCGTGCCGTGCACTTGCGGGCACCATGGCCAATACGGCGTCTCGATACGCGGCATTGCGGACAACCGTCTCGACGGCTGCAATCAATTCGGCCATCGCATCGACGTGTCCCTGCCACAGGAAGACGGGCGATTCGGAGAACAGATGGCTCTTCACATCCAGGAGCTGTTGCGACAGGCCTGAATCTGTCAAATGAGCTTCCAGGCTGTGTCGCAGGGCAGTCTTGTCGAGTGCGATGCAGTGACAGTCACGATTCAGGGCATCGGCCAGCCCTGTTCCCGAAGATCCGCTGCGCTGTGTCATGCGACGCTCCTCACTGATCCGTCGGTCCGCCGCGCGGTCCTTTGCGCACGGAGTCAGGCCAGGCGCGCAAGAGCGCTTTCAGCGTCGCGCGCCACCGCCGCGTAACCGTCGGCGGCCGCCGCGCTCTGGGCCGATGCAAGCAGCGTTCGCGCCGCTTGCGCGTCGCCGTCGAGTCCGCGCTCCAGCAGTAGCTGACCGCGACGCAGTTCGGTGAGAGCGGCATAGAATCGCATCCCGTTCCGTTCGCAGAGTTCGGCAGCCAGCAAAAGGTGCCGCTCGGCCTCCTCGTAACGTCCGAGCACGTTGGCAAGGCCGCCCAGGTACAGTGAGACCGGACCTTCGGCAGTAAGGCCGCCTGCAGATGCGAACTGATCGGCCCACGGTTCCAGCACATCGTAAAGGGCCTGCGCGAAGCGACGCTCACCGCAATGGATGGCCGCGTCGGCATACTCGGTCATGCCGTTGAGCCAGGCCGTATCCTGGGGCAGGAAGTAGTTCGTGGCGGCGAACTCGTCGAGCAGCCGGGTCGCATCGTCAAGTCGCTGCGCCTGGGCGTAGGCCATCGCGAGCGAAGCACGGATCGTTGGCAGCCCGGGGTTGGTCTCGATCATTGACTCCAGGAGAGGCGCCAGTT
This sequence comes from Woeseiaceae bacterium, assembly GCA_041552015.1. GTDB lineage: Bacteria > Pseudomonadota > Gammaproteobacteria > Steroidobacterales > Woeseiaceae > UBA1847. The sequence continues at coordinate 4,370 of JBFELT010000121.1, read as the reverse complement.
CGCCCAGGGTACCGCGCATCCAGTTGACGGCTGCGAGCTGTACGCCGTAACACATCTCCGCATCCGGTTGCCCGCATTCGGTGCCGATCGCGACCGCTTCGCCGGCGAGCCGCTCGGCCTCGGCGATATCGCCGGCCAGTTGCGCCCGCTTCGACATGTGAAACGTGTATTCCCAGCGCAGCGGCGGCAGCTGCAGCTGCTTGACGAGTTGGCCGGCGATGGCAAAACAGCGGTCCGCTTCCTGGACGTCGTTGGCGCGTATGGCGGCGGTAGCGCGATACATGGCGGAGAAGTACAGCTGCAGGGGATCGCCAAGGCGTTCGGCCCGGGCGAGCGCGTCGCCGGTCCACTGCAGCGACGCCTCGAGGCGCGAGGGCACGGTCAACGAGAACGCCATCTGATTCAGAATGCGTACCATGATCGCGTCGTCTCCGACGGCTCGGCCAATGGCGAGCGCTTCGTCGGCGAGCGCCTGCCGGCGTTCGAGCGTGCTGCCAAAGGCAAGCTCTGCGCACAGCGCCGCGAGCACCAGTGCGCGCTCCGGCACATCCGGCGGAAGCTGCTGCAGGGCCAGTTCCAGCTGAGCGACCTTGTCCGGATCGCTGGCACCCGACGTGCTGTGCCAGCCGCGATCGTTGGCAAGCACGGCGCGCACCAGTTGCCGTGTGTCGCCGAGCTCCGCGGCGCGATTGCCGGCGGCGAGCAAGGTGGCACGAAAGGCGGGGTCGCCGTTCTGGCGTTGCGCGGTGCCGAGGCCGATCGCCGTGTCGAGTTCCAGCGCCGCATCTGGCACGCCGTGCTCGTCGATCAATGCCGTCGCGGCAGCGAAATAGTCGATTGCATCGGCAGGCGCGAGTGCGCTGAGTGCCGAGTTGCCAGCCTGGCAGGCGTAGGCGATCGCCTTCGGCACGTCTCCACTCTGCGGCGCATAACACCAGTGGCGCGCGAGTTCACCGGTGCGCAGCCCGGGTCGATGCGCACAGAGATCCTCGAGCGCTCTGGCCACGTCGCGATGTGCGACGATGCGCCGCGCGCCGCTGAGATCCTGATAAAGCGCGTGTTGAATGAGGGCGTGCGCGAAATGGTAGCGACCGCTGCCATCGGACAGCTCCTGGATGAGGGCGGCCTCCTCGGCCTGGTCGAGCACATCGAGCAGCGCGCCTTCCTGCATGGAAGCCGCCCGCGCGAGCAGCTCGAAGTCGAAGTCGCGCCCGATGACGGCGGCCAGGCGAAGAACGCGACTGCAATCGGCGCCGAGTCGCTTGATGCGGGCACCAATGACCTCGCGCACGCTGTCGGGCAGGTCGAACGTGTCGATCGCTTCCGAGGCGACCCATTGGCCGTCGCTGGAGATGACGCCGGTTGCGCTGAGGTGTCGCAGAAGTTCCGCGACGAAAAAAGGGTTGCCGTCGGTTTCGCTGTGCACGGCGCGGGCGATTTTGGCGGCGACGCCTTTTACGGTTTGCCCGACGATGGCTTCAACGCACTGCAGCACTTCGCCGTCGTCGAGCCCCTGCAGGTCAAGTCGCTGGACACCCGTCTGCCGATGCAACGCGGCAAGCGTGTCGAGTAAGGCGCTGACCTCGTTGTCGCGGTAGGTGGCGAGTATCAGCAGGCGCATCGGGCGGTCGGCAGCGGCGAGGTGCCGCAGCAACAGCAGACTGCCCTTGCTAGCCCACTGAATATCGTCAAGCACCAGCACCAGCGGTCGATCGGCTGCGGCCGTAGCTATCATGTCCACGACAGAGGCGAACAGCAGTGAACGCTCGGAGTCGGCGCCAGTCGCCCTGGTGCTCGGCAGGTCAGGAATACGGCTCGCCAGTGACGGCACTATTCGCACCAGTTCCGAGCCGTGCTCGGCGACGTGCGCGCGCAACTTCTCTTCCGGCGCATGTGTGACATAGTGACTGAGGGTCTCGGCGAACAGCTGATACGGTGTGATCAGGTCCTCCTCGCAGTGGCCGAACAGCACATTCGCGCCACGCTCGAACGCTTCACGTGCAGCATGCGCGACCAGGGTGGACTTGCCGAGACCGGCCTCCCCCCCCACAAGGACAATCTCGCGCGCCGGAGCGGCAGACACCCGCGACCACGTCTCGTCGATCAGCTGCAGCTCTTCACCACGGCCGACGAAGTTCGGCGGCACGAGTTCGAGGCGCCTGGGTAGTGGAATCCTCGATGCGGTCTCCGTGGCTTGCTCGGTTGACATGCGTGGCCCCCGCTCGCTAGTCGCCGGCCGATAAAGAGGCAAGGTGACGGATGGCGTTGATGCTGGGCTGGAACAGGTAGGCGCCGCCGCGCGTATGGACGAAGTGCGGAAAACCTCGAAAGGTGACGACCTCGTTGCCAACGGGAAACGACATGCGGCTGAACAGCGGATCGTTATTGCCCAGGATCGGGTCGTTGGAGCCGGTGATGCGTGGATCCTGCAGCCCCAGGTTGGTCCAGTCGTAGAGCAGCGCCTCGAACTGGCCCGTGAGGCTGGCGCACATAAAGGAGCCGAGCAGCCCGCGCTCGGCCTTGACCGGCTTCTTCGGATTGTACTTCGGCCCGTAGGGTATGCCGCGTCGAATGATGCGCCGCGCATGGTTGGTGCTTCGCTGCACCGTCTTAGCATCGCGCGGATTGCTGCGGCGCAGGTGGCTGCCGATGGGGCAGCGTTGCCCGTCGGGGTCGGTCGAGTAGCCGAAGTTGTTGAGGCACCTGTCCGGGATCGCCTCCTTCGGCGACGGCGAATCAGGCGACATTTCCAGCGGCACACCGTTGCGCCAGCGCCCGAGCATCTTGGCGGCAACCATCTCGCGCATGGCCTCTCGCCGCGTCATCGGCGGGTCCCACTCGCTCTCGACGCCCGGCGGCAACAGCTGCTCGCCCACGGGTCTGGACAGCAGCTCGTCGGCGCAGGCTGTCAGGAACGCCTCGAATTCTTCAACCTGTTGTTCGAGTACCCGGAACGCGTTGAAGCTGCCGTTGTGACCGAGCACCTCCGGAACCGGTACCTCCCAGTACAGGTTCTCGACCGGCGTGCGGTGGCCGAGCAACATCGCACCGAGTTCGGCGTAGGGCTGATCATCGCGGCGGGTATCGGGACCGTGCACACCCTTGAACTGCGGCTGGGAGATGCTGTCCCTGTAGCCGAAGTGCACCTTGCCGCCCTTGAACCCGGCGCCATCGAGCTCTGCTAGCACGCGGAACGCGCCACGGGTGCCGAGTATGCGCCCGGCGACACTGGCACACTCAGCCGGATCGTCGGCGTGCACCGAGATCACCAGGTGCACCCGCTCGACGTGCCGCCACTCGGGTTTCCACTTCGAGGGATCGCTGGGTCCCGTGTCGCCGATCAGCGTCTTGCGCGCCGCCATGCCGGCCACGAATTCGTGCGGGAAGCTCTTCAGCGAGGCCGCTGGCACACCCAGCGCGGCGAGGCCGGCATGGGTGATCCCGACATTGACACAGCTCTTTGGCTTTTCGCCTTTTTTCCACGGTTTGCCCGTGGTGATCTGCGGCGTAACGCTTGCGTCGCCGCTGATTGCGTCGGACAGCCAGCGACGCGCCTTGACAGGTTTGTCGACGGAAAGGACCAGGTGGCGTACATAGTCCTTGCCATAGCCGCGCAGGATATTGCCCTGGATGTCGGCGAAGTCGATGTCGTGCCGCATACTCACCACCCCATGCCGGTCTTGTGACGGATCTGCGCCACCGAAATCCCCGGATACCCGCTGTAGCGGCCGATCTGGACGTGCGGATTCTGGTCGAGCAGCAACACCAGGTCGCGGGACAGGTTCTTGATGTTCTTCTCTTGTGGAAACAAGGCGGAGATGTCTCGTGGAATCTGGAACGAGTCGTGTCGATGGATCCAGTCGATGAACGCCTCCGGGTGCTTCGTGCATGGCGAAGGCGGCGGGTCGGCGACGAGGCCGAGCAGTGAATCGAAGACCGAACCAAACACGGTGATGAAGTCCCGAATGTAGGCACGGAAATCACCATCGAATACCGAGAACATGCAGAGATTGCCGCCGACCAGGTCGAAGCGGGCGAAATGCACGGTACCGACATTGCTGAGGCCCGTGAACAGCTCGTCGATGTTGGCGGCAACGGCCTGGACCGCCCGGGCGCGGCCGACGGCAGTCTGGTCGGCGAGCGGCATGACGAGGTTCATGTGCATCTGCAGGTTATCCGGCAGCGACGTCTTGTAATCAGGCTCGGGCGTTTTCACCGGCGCTACGATTCGCCAGAATACGACCAGTACGCGCTGCAACATGCGCTTCAAGAACCCCCAGACGCTGGCAAGAAACTTCATTTGCGATCCCCTCCCACCGGGCAACCGCTGCCACCCCGGATTTTGCATGAGTATTCGTAAGCGCCGCGAC
>JBFELT010000120.1:0-10287 GCA_041552015.1 Woeseiaceae bacterium | reverse complement strand
TTGATCGACAATGATGTCCTGATCGACGCGGGAACCGGTATCGGTGACCTCGATCTCGCGGACCTCGATTCTATTCGTCACGTATTTCTGACGCATGCGCACCTCGATCACATTGCCGGCCTGCCTATGCTGGCCGATCGTGTCTTCGACGAGAACTTCGAAGTGCCGCTAACTGTTTACGCCCGAGAAGAAACGCTGCGCGCGATTCAGATGCATTTATTCAACGACGTGATCTGGCCGGACTTCGCGAGGTTGCCTTCAGCGAACAAGCCGATGCTTCGCTACCACGTCTGCAGTCCGGGCGACACGATCACGATCGAGCACCGCGATTTCTACGCGGTTGACGTCATGCATTCGGTACCTTCGCTGGGGTTCACCGTGCAGAATTCGGGCGGCGCCTTTGCAGTGAGCGGCGATACCAAGACGAATGAGACGCTGTGGCCGGTCCTGAATGCCTGTGACGACCTTCGGGTCCTGGTCATCGAGGTCTCTTTTCCCGATGAAATGCAGCGTCTTGCCGCGGACTCCGGCCACTACACGCCGCGAACGCTGACCGAGGACCTGCAACGGCTGCGTCACGATCCGGAGATCTGGCTCACCGGGATGAAGCCGGGAGAGGAGGACAGGATCTACGCGCAGGTGCGGCAAGCCGCACCGGACAAGAATATCAGGATGCTGTCGCGCGGGACGGTCCTGAACGTCTAGCCGGCAGGCGTTTCCACGGCGTATCGCCACCACTTATTCGGAATTCTCCGATAGAATGCGCGCATGTTCGAGAATCTGACCGGCCGACTTTCCGAGGCCGCCCGACAGCTGTCCGGCAAAGGGCGTCTTACAGAAGCCAATATCAAGGATACCTTGCGCCAGGTTCGCCTCGCTTTGCTGGAGGCCGACGTCGCCTTGCCTGTCGTCAAGACCTTTGTGGACAGGATTCGCGAGCGCGCCCTGGGCGAGGAGGTGGGCAAGAGTCTTACGCCAGGCCAGGCGCTGGTCAAGATCATTCATGCCGAACTGGTTCGCGTCCTCGGCAGCGCATCGGCGCCGCTCGATCTTAAAGCGCAGCCGCCGGTGGTCATCCTGCTCGCGGGCCTGCAGGGTGCCGGAAAGACGACAACCGCGGCCAAACTCGCCAGGCGTCTGATCGAGACGGAGAAGAAGAAGGTGATGCTCGTCAGCGTCGACGTGCATCGACCGGCGGCCATACTCCAGCTGCAAACGCTTGCCGCTGAGGTTAAGGCATTGCACTGCGCGAGCGAGGCCAGCGAAGCGCCGACAGACATCGTTGCACGGGCGATCGACAAGGCGCGACGCAGTTTCGCCGACGTGCTGATCGTGGATACGGCGGGGCGGCTGCACGTCGACGGCGAGATGATGCAGGAAGTCATCCGGGTACATGAAGCCGCACGGCCGCAAGAGACGCTGTTCGTCGTCGACAGCATGGCGGGCCAGGATGCGGTTAACTCGGCGACGGCATTCGACGCGAGCCTGCCGTTGACGGGCGTCATCCTGACGAAAACGGACGGCGACGCCAAGGGCGGTGTCGCGCTCTCCATTCGCGAGATTACAGGCAAGCCGATTCGATTCATCGGCGTGGGCGAGAAAGTGGATGCCCTGGAGGCGTTTCATCCGGATCGAATGGCGTCCCGGATTCTCGGCATGGGAGACGTGCTCACGCTGGTCGAGGAGATCGAGCAAAAGGTCGACAAAGAACAGTCGGAGAAGCTCGCCAGGAAGCTCAAGAAGGGGCGCGGTTTCGATCTCTCGGATCTCAGGGAGCAGCTCGAGCAGATGATGAATATGGGTGGTCTCGCGTCCATGCTGGAAAAACTGCCCTTGCCGGGCAATGTCAATACGGCGGCGCTCAAGGACGGGGCCAACGAAAAAATGATTCGCCGGCAGATTGCGATTATCAATTCGATGACACCCTCGGAGCGTCGCTTTCCGAAAACAATCAACGGGTCCCGCAAGAAGCGTATCGCCGCCGGGGCCGGGCAGCAGATCCAGGACGTAAACCGCCTGCTGAAACAGCATCTGCAGATGGAAAAGATGATGAAAAAGGTGTCGAAGGGCGGCATTGCCAAGTTCATGCGCGGGATGCCCGGCGGCGGTTTGCCGCCGGGGATGCGGTGATTTAGGGGCCGAATTCGGCGTAAAAACAGCCTGCCGCGCCGGCTGGCGTTTCCTGCAGCGCTAAGGTACCGAAATACTTAGGAATTTTCGCCCGCAAAAGACTTCACATTTGGCGCGAATCCCGTACAATGCGCCGTCTACTCGGGTCTGCCCGAGACAAGGCATGTCTGCCTCCTGAATTTAACGCAAACACGGAATTACAATGGTTAGTATTCGACTTTCGCGCGCTGGCGCGAAAAAGCGCCCTTTTTATCACCTGGTGGTTACCGACAGTCGCAACCGCCGGGACGGCCGGTACATCGAACGAATCGGTTATTTCAACCCGGTGGGCCAGGACCACGAGGAGAATCTTCGGGTCGACCTGGAGCGCGCCGATTACTGGATTGGTCAGGGGGCACAGCCTTCCGATCGCGTCGCGTCGCTGCTAAAGATTCATCGCAAGGCCGCCGCGAGCCACTGATCTCTTGGCGGGCCAACCGGTAGTGCTGGGACGTATTTCCGGCCTTTTCGGTGTCCGGGGGTGGGTCAAAGTGTATTCCTACACGGATCCCCGGGAAGCAGTATTGAATTACGACAGCTGGTTAATCGGTCACGAGGGTGACTGGCAAGCCGCGAAGCTCGCGGAAGGACAAAAGCACGGAAAAGGGGTCGTCGCGCGAATCGACGGATTCGATGACCGGGATACGGCGGCAGCGCTGATCGGTGACGAAATCGCGGTTCCGAGGGACCAGTTGCCAGAGGCCGATGCAGGCCACTACTACTGGCAGGACCTGGAGGGCTTGCGTGTTGTGCGAAACGATGGCTCGGAACTCGGTACCGTTGCGTACCTGCTCGAGACCGGCGCACACGATGTGATGGTGGTCAGGGGCGACATGGAGCGCCTGATTCCATTCGTCAGAGATGAGGTGGTGAGCGATGTGGATCTCGACAAGGGAGTGATTCGCGTCGATTGGGATTGGGACTGACGACGTGCGACTGAGTGTGGTCAGCCTGTTTCCGGACATGGTCAGAACGATTGCCGACTTCGGCATCGTGGGGCGCGCGCTGGATCGTGGCCTGGTCTCGCTGGATATCGAGAATCCGCGGGATCACACGAGTGACGCGCACCGGACGGTCGATGATCGGCCCTACGGCGGCGGCCCCGGGATGGTGATGAAGTTCGAGCCACTCGCGGAGGCATTGCGGGTGTCGCGGGAGCGGTTGCCGCCGGGTAGCCCGGTGATCTACCTGTCGCCGCAGGGCAGGGTTTTCGACCAGGCGGTGGCAAGGCGTTACGCGGAACTGCCGGGTATCTTGCTGCTTGCCGGCCGATATGAAGGCGTCGACGAACGACTGGTCGAGGCCGAGGTAGATGAGGAACTGTCGCTGGGAGACTTCGTGCTCTCCGGTGGCGAGATCGCGGCGATGGCGGTGATCGATGCGATTGTGCGTTTGCTGCCCGGGGTATTGGGCGATGAGGAGTCCGCAGAGCAGGACTCCTTTGAGGGGGGGATTCTGGACTGTCCCCACTATACTCGGCCCGAAGTGGTCGAGGGGCGCAAGGTACCGGAGGCACTGGTGTCCGGTGATCACGCCAGGATTGCGCGGTGGAGACAGAAACAGGCGCTGGGCCGCAGTTACCTGCGGCGCCCGGACCTGCTGGAGAAACTGAACTTGGACGATCGGCAGCGAGAGCTGCTCGACGAATTTTTGAAAGAGCAGAGAACATGAGCAAAATAATCGAAGCGATTGAAAACGAGCAAATGGGCAAGGAAATTCCCACTTTTGCGCCAGGCGACACCATTGTTGTGCAGGTCAAGGTCAAGGAAGGCGATCGCGAGCGCCTGCAGGCTTTCGAGGGCGTCGTCATCGCCAAGCGCAACCGCGGCCTGAATTCCTCGTTTACCGTGCGCAAGGTCTCGCACGGCGAGGGTGTGGAGCGCGTTTTCCAGACGTACAGCCCGGTCGTAGATTCGCTCGAGGTCAAGCGTCGTGGCGACGTTCGCCGCGCGAAGCTTTACTACCTTCGCGGTCGTACCGGTAAAGCGGCCCGCATCAAGGAAAAGATCTAGGGAGACCCTGATCAATTCCCGTCGCACACGTTGCGTTCATTCGGCCTGTGGTGCGGCGCGATCCGCCGCGCGTATGTCGATACTCGCAAGGAGCGCAACTATGCCACAGGCCGAATGAACGCAACCCTAGCCTTTTCAATAGATTATCGAGGGACGAACCGTAGACGGGCAAGGCCGTGTTGCTCGTCACTCGTGTACGTAAAGTACAGGTCGCTCCTCGCGCCTCGCCTTGCCCGACTACTGTTAGTCGTGTGCGACGGGAATTAGTCAGAGTCTCCCTAGCGTTCGCAGACACGCCGACGGCATGGGCCGACGGCGATGTCAGCTGCCACGAGACCCGGCCCAAGTTTCAAATTCCGGCTTTTGTCCACATAATGTGGCCTTTCCGGCCCCACAACTTGAACCAATTCCCTGTAGCGGGGTCCCTCGTGACATGAGAATCGTTGGCTTGAACCGCCTCATCAAGGTAATTCTGCTGCTGTCAGTCAGCGCGACGCTCGGCGCGTGCGCTTCGCTGATGTCATCGGCCGCGACCGGCCTGGCCGACAATCTGTCACACGCGATTCTCAACCAGGACGATCCCGAGCTTGTCAGGGCCGGTGCACCCTCGTACCTGTTGTTGCTCGATAGTTTCGTCGAGGGCGATCCGGACAATCCCGATATCCTGGCGGCAGGCGCGACCCTGTACGCAACCTATGGCGCAGTTTTCGCCGAAGAACCGCTGCGGGCGTCACGATTGACAAAGCGGGGACGCCGCTACGCGCTGAGCGCCATGTGCGAGACCTATCGACCGGCCTGTGGCTGGCCCGATGACAACTACGAGGAGTTCGTCGCTACGCTGGATGGCGTTAGCCCGAAAAAGGCGAAATTCCTGTATACCTATGGCTTCGCCTCGCTCGCCTATCTCAGGGCGCACAGCTCGGACTGGAATTCGCTCGCCGAATTGCCGCAAATAGAGGCGCTTTTTGAGCACTATCTGAACATAAGCGGCGACGAAGTTAACGGTAGTGTCTACACATACATGGGAATATTGCTGACCCTGCGGCCACCGGCGCTCGGAGGAGAGCCGGAGAGGGCGCGAGAATTTTTCGAAAAGGCGATTGCGACAACGAATGGCAGCGACCTGGGCGCCAAGGTCGAGTTCGCCCGCGGTTATGCGAAGCTGATGTATGAGCGCGAACTTCACGATCGACTGCTTACTGAAGTCGTATCTGCAGATCCCTACCAGGATGGCTTCACGCTGAGTAACATACTGGCGCAACGAGATGCCTTGGTGCTGTTGGCTGAGGCAGATGACTATTTTTAATGGATTCTCTATGAATAAGTATTCCTTGATTCTGATCGCGTTGCTGTTCGGTTCGTCGGCGCACGCGGCGACTGTGAAAATTGCGACCGTGACGCCGGAAGGCTCGCAATGGATGAAAGACATGCGAGCCAGCGCCGCCGAAATTAAAGAACGTACCGGCGGCCGGGTCGAGATCAAGTACTACGGTGGCGGCATCAAGGGCGACGACAAGAAAGTGCTCGGGCAGATTCGGATCCGTCAGCTGCAGGGCGGCGCATTCACGCCGTCTGCGCTGTCGTCACAGTACGCCGACATAAATCTGTATGGCATGCCGCTGGTTTTCGATTCCGAAGAGGAAGCAGCCTATGTACGAGCTCGCCTCGATGGCCGCTTGCGGCAGGGGCTGGAGAATGCCGGCTTCGTCAACTTCGGATTCGCGACATCCGGTTTCGCCAATATCCTGTCAAATACGCCGGTCCGATCGCTGGCCGATCTCAAGGGCAAGCGGGTGTGGGTACCTGAGGGCGATGAGATCAGCTACGCCTCCATGGAGGCGCTTTCCCTGTCACCGGTTACGTTGCCATTGACGGACGTGCTCACCGGACTTCAGACGGGACTGATCGACATTGTGGCTATTCCACCTATGGTTGCACTAATCATGCAGTGGCATACGAAGGTGAAGTACGTAACACGGGTGCCGCTCGTCTACACGCTTGGCTTCATGGCTGTTGACAAGAAAGCATTCGAGAAAATCGCGCCGGCCGATCAGGCGATTGTTCGCGAAGTCATGGAACGGACCTACGAAAACTTTAACAAGGTGAATCTCGAAGATAATGAGGGAGCCTTCGATGCGCTTGTCAACAGTGGAGTCGAGCCCGTGGAATTCGATGAGCTGGCCTACCGTGAGACACGCGCGCTGTTGTTGTCGTCGAACCGTCAGCTTGGGCAGCAGGGCAAGTTCACGCTCGAGCTTTACGACGAAATGATGCGTTACGTGGATGAGTACCGCAGTGGACAGAGTGCTGCTCTCAGCGAGTAGCAGTGCTTTACAAGATCATGACGTTGCTACAGCGGCTCGAAAGGGCCGGCAGTTTCTTCGAGACTGTGTTGCTCGTTACGCTGCTCAGTTCCTTGATGTTGCTCGCGGTCGGCCAGATCGTTCTGCGCGAAATCTTCAGCACAGGCTTCGTCTGGGCCGACGAACTGATCAAACTGATGGTTCTTTGGCTCGCCATGGTCGGCTCGATCGCTGCCTGCCGCGATAACCGTCACATTCGCATCGATGCCCTGTCGCATCTTCTTCCAAGACTGGCCGTGGAAATTACCCGCGCCATCGTTGATGTGTTTGCCGCCGTTGTTTGTGGCGTCATCGCCTGGCACACCTGGCGATACCTGCAGGTCGAAATCGAGTACCAGGACACGGTTCTGATCAATATTCCTGCGTGGATTGCCCACAGCGTCCTGCCGGTCGCGTTTCTGCTGATCAGTTATCGTTTCGTGATTCTGGTCATCAAGCAAGTCGGCAGAATTGTCACGGGCAGCTACAGGGAGAAAAGCGCGTGATCGCTTTCAGCGTCCTGCTGATTGTCCTGGCCATATTCGGTGCGCCGCTCTTCGCAATTATTGCCGCGAGTGCCATGTTGGGGTTCTACCAGGAGGAAACGGACCTGATGATCATGGCGCTGGAGGTGCAAAGCATCGCCAGCATGCCTTTCCTCGCCGCGATACCGATGTTCACGTTCGCCGGCTACCTCCTAAGCGAAAGCAACGCGCCGCGACGGCTCGTCAAGCTGACCGGCGCCATGCTCGGCTGGATGCCGGGTGGCCTGGCGCTGGTTTGCCTGGCGGCCTGCGCCTTTTTTACGGCGTTTACCGGCGCGTCCGGTGTCACGATTATTGCGCTCGGCGCCATTCTCTATCCGGCGCTGCAGCAGGACGGCTATGGTGACAAGTTCAATCTTGGACTGGTCACTTCGGCTGGCAGCCTTGGTCTGCTTTTTGCCCCATCGCTGCCACTGATCCTGTATGGCGTCATCGCCGAGGTCCCGATCGACAACCTGTTTCTCGCCGGTATTCTGCCGGGCTTGCTGATGCTGGCGATGCTTTCAGGCTGGAGTCTCTGGGTGAACCGCGCAATACGCAAGCCGCTGAGTTCTTTTTCTTTCCGTGAAGTTGCTTCGGCCTTACGGGAATCGCTATGGGAGCTGCCGCTGCCTTTCGTCGTCCTCGGCGGCATCTACTCGGGGTTCTTTGCCGTGTCCGAGGCCGCGGCGGTTACGGCCCTGTACGTGCTGTTGGTCGAGGTTGTCATTCTTCGGGAGATACCGCTTCGGGAATTGCCCCGAATCATGCGGGCTTCGATGATACTGGTTGGGGCGATCCTGATAATCCTCGGCGTGTCGGTCGCGTCAACCAGCTACATGATCGATGCGGATATTCCGCAACGGCTTTTCGAGATGGTATCGGCCATGGTCAGCAGCCCGACATCGTTTCTCATCCTGCTGCTGCTGTTTCTTCTCGTGCTCGGCGCGATTCTGGATATTTTTTCGGCCATCGTCCTCGTGGTGCCGCTGATCCTGCCGATTGCGGCCGGCTACGGTATCAACGAGGTGCACCTTGGCATCGTGTTTCTCGCCGCCATGCAGCTCGGCTACCTGACGCCGCCAGTGGGACTGAATCTTTTCATTGCAAGCTATCGATTTGAAAAACCGATCATGCACGTCTATTCCGCAACATTTCCATTCCTGATTATCCTGATGTTGTCCGTCGTGATAATCACGTTTTTCCCGGAACTGTCCCTGGCGTTCCTGTCGAAATAAGGCGCGCCGTCGGGATTTCCATTAAGGTTGTTCCGGCGCGCACAAACTGAGGCCAAGTCATCATGAGTCAAGCAAATTTTTTCGTGCGCCTGTTCAGCTCGCTCTGGCGCGGCGTAAACGGGGTGCGAAAAGTGCTGCACCTGTTGCTGTTACTGTTCGTCTTCGCCATGTTCTTCGGCGTAATCTCGGGTGGTACTCCGCCGCTGCTACCGCAGCAGGCGGCGCTCGTCATCCAGCCGTCAGGTACTCTGGTCGAGCAGCTTGCGGGGAATCCCTTCGATCGCGCGATAGCCGAATTGCTGGGCGAGATACAGGCGCAGACCCTCGTTCAGGATGTCGTCGAAGCGCTGCAGTATGCGCGCGACGACGAACGCATTACGGTCGTGCATCTCGAACTCAGCGCGCTCGCCGGGGCGAGTCTCAACAAACTTCAACGGGTCGCCGACGCCATCGACGCATTTCGGGAGTCCGGCAAACCGGTCGTGGCCAGCGCCGATATCTTTGCACAGGCAGGCTACTACCTGGCAGCACATGCCAGTGAACTCTATATGCACCCGGAAGGGGTGGTGTTCCTGCAGGGCTATGGCGGCTACCGCAATTACTACAGGGATGCGATCGAGCACTTGCGAATTGACTGGAATGTCTTCCGCGTTGGCACGCACAAGTCGTTCGTAGAGCCTTACACGCGTATGGACATGTCACCTGAGGATCGGCAATCGCGCAGCAACCTGATTACGCAGTTCTGGTCCATGTACCAGGATGATGTCGTTGCCGCACGTGGGTTGGCCGACGGCGCGATTGACGACTACGCGCAAAACATGGTCGCCAAAGCCGGCAGCGTCAATGGCGACCTGGCGGTGGCGGCACGGGACAATGGCCTGGTGGACGAATTGCTCGGGCGGACCGAAGTCAGAGACAGGCTTAAGGGATATGCCGGGGAAGACGCCGACGACGAGTCGATGTACGCATCGGTTGGCATGCGGGAATACCTCGCTCAGATGCGGCTCCTGCACGGGCAGAAACCCGGCAAGCAGAATATTGCGGTTGTTGTTGCCGCCGGCGAGATCCTCGACGGCACGCAGCCTCCGGGAACCGTGGGCGGTGATTCGACGGCGGCACTGCTGCGTGAGGCCCTTACGGACGAGTCGGTGAAAGCCGTGGTGCTCCGGGTCGACAGTCCCGGCGGCAGCGTCTTTGCCTCCGAGGTTATTGCTCAGCAGATTCAGGCGCTGCAGCGTGCGGGCAAACCGGTCGTTGCGTCGATGGGTAGCGTCGCCGCGTCGGGTGGTTACTGGATTTCCGTGGTCGCCGACAGGGTATTGGCGAGTCCGGCGACGATAACCGGGTCGATTGGCGTTTTTGGAATGATACCCACGTTTCAACGCACGCTGGGCGTTGTGGGCATCGCGGCTGACGGTGTTGCGACAACGCCCTGGGCCGGCATAAGGCCGGATCTGGAGCTTCCGGAGCAGGCTCGGCAGCTCATACAGATGGTCATTGAAAACGTCTACGACGATTTCATCTCCAATGTGGCGGAACGACGTGGAATGGACAAGCAGGCGGTGGATGCCATAGCGCAGGGTCAGGTCTGGACCGGTATCGATGCGCTTGAAAACGGACTGGTCGACCAGCTCGGTGGCCTGGATGATGCGGTGAACCTTGCGGCCGAGCTCGCGGGCATTGCGGATACCCAGTTCGGGCGCAAGACCATCGAGCAAAAACTATCGCCGACACAGCAGATGATTGTCGACATGCTCACCGTCGCCAGGCATGGCGGAATCGATCCCGCCGCATTGGCCAGGGCGCCGACGCCTATAGCCACATTCGCGAATCAGCTGCAAAAAATGCTCGCCGGTGTTTTGAAATTCAACGATCCGCGAGGCGTCTATTCGCATTGCTTCTGCGATATCGACTAGTCCGGAAACCATCGGGCTCGCCAGGCGAGTCGCGACGGCGGCGAGGGTGACCAAGTTCGGACGCTACGCTAGTTCCAGTGCAGGAT
>JBFELT010000119.1:0-10507 GCA_041552015.1 Woeseiaceae bacterium | reverse complement strand
TCGGCTCCATTGGCCTGCTGTTCCTGATGGTTGGCGTGTCGAGCTGGTTGAACGGCGCGGACGCCGGCTTCTACATCATGTTGACCGGCTTCGCCGTATTGATCTTCATGATTACGGGCTGGTTCCGTAACGTCATCACCGAGAGCCAGGGCGGCCTCTATAACGACCAGGTGGACAAGTCGTTCCGCCAGGGCATGTTCTGGTTCATCTTTTCCGAGGTCATGTTCTTCGCCGCGTTCTTCGGCGCCCTGTTTTACGCGCGCAACATGTCAATTCCCTGGCTGGGCGGCTCCAGCAACAACTTCTTCACCAACCTGCTTCTGTGGGAAGGCTATGAAAGCACCTGGCCGACCAACGGCCCGGGCGCTGTCGGCGGGGAGTACGAGGCCATGCCGCCATTTGGTCTGCCGCTGATCAACACGGCATTGCTGCTCACCAGTAGTATTACCGTGACGATCGCTCATCATGCCCTGCTGGCGGGCAGGCGCGCGCAGCTCAAGGTATTTCTCGCGGCGACCTTTATCCTCGGCTTCGTGTTTGTGTACCTGCAGGGGGTCGAGTACGTCGAGGCGTACCAGCATATGAACCTGAAGCTCACATCGGGCATCTACGGTTCGACCTTCTTCATGCTGACGGGATTTCACGGCATGCACGTGACGATTGGCGCAATCATGCTGACAATCATTTTCCTCAGGGTGATGAAGGGGCATTTCACGCCGGACCATCATTTCGCGTTTGAAGCCGTTGCCTGGTACTGGCATTTTGTAGACGTCGTCTGGATAGGCCTGTACGTCTTTGTCTACTGGATGTAGCTGCCGTAACGGCAGGCACTGAAACCGGAACGGGCGCCGCGGCGCCCGTTTTGTTGCGGGGTCGCCGGCAGCTATTGCGTCGGCGGCACGATCCAGCCGAGGAAATACGACGCAACCAGGAACAGGATCAGGACCAGCGAGAGGCCAACGCGGATCTCGAGCGCCCGCAGCATTTTCGGGGAGTCTGCGTCCTCGCGACGAAGGTAGAATAGCCCGGTGCCCAGGCTGATGACGATCGCAGCCAGTAGCGCGAAAACGATGTATTTCATGACATTGCCCTCCGAGGCAGCAGTATACCTTGAACACGAAATCGAAAAAGCCGTTGCCGGCGTGGTTGCCGCTGATTGTCGGCGCCGTGCTTGTCGTCCAGTTTGCCGGCCTGGGCGTCTGGCAAATCAGCCGCGGACTGGAAAAGCGCGCGAGCCAGGCGGCCTTCAGGGATGACAGCGGCTTCGCGGCATGGCAGGACGGCATGGAAGTCCGTTCATACCAGCGCATCCGCGCGACGGGCTACTACGATAACGAGCACCAGTTTCTGCTCGAGAACATCATCCTTAACAGCCGCTACGGCTACTACGTGATCACGCCGCTGATCGCTGAAGAGGACGAACCCGTGTTACTCGTCAACCGGGGCTGGATCGAGAAGCGCGCGGCGCCGATCGAACCCGGCCTGCTCGATGTGCCGACATCGAGAATCACGGTTCGCGGCCGCGCCGGCTCGCTGCCTCGCGCCGGCTACAAGATGGGCACTGCTATCGACCCCTCGGTGGGCTGGCCCCGAACCGCGGTCTACCCGAGTGGCGAAGAGGTGGCGGCGGCGCTGGGCAGCGAGGTGCAATCCTTTGTCCTGCTCATGGACCCGGAAGAGCAGCACGGTTTCGTGCGTCAATGGGTGCCGAGCGAGTTTGGTCCCGGCAAGCACTTTGCCTATGCCTTTCAATGGTTCGCGATGGCCGTGGTCCTGGCCGCGCTGCTGACCTGGAACTACCGGAAAAAGCGATTCCAATCATGACGAAACGAAAAGACCCGGCCGGCCGGATACAGCTGTTCCTGATTTCGCTGGTATTCTTCGGCCCCCTGATACTGGCGGCCTGGATGTACTTCAGCGGCACCGGATTCCGGCCCGACGGCAGGAGCAACCACGGTGAGCTGCTGGAGCCCCTCGTCAATATCGGCGACGCGCTGCCCGGCGCTGCGACCCTCGAACACAACGACGGCCACTGGCTGCTGGTTTATTCGAATACCGGGGATTGCGATGCGGCCTGCGAGTTTGCGCTGCTGACGCTGCGGCAGTCGCGCCTCATGCTGGGCAAGGAAATGGATCGTCTGCGGCGGGTGTTCTTGCACGGCGATACTGCGCCGGATACAGTGTTTCTCAGCAGCGAGCATCCGGGCCTCATTATCCTCAAAGACGGCAAGCTCAGCGGGTTGCTGGAAAAAAAACGGCCCAGGGAACTCATGGCGGGTGGCTATTTCCTGATCGATCCACTGGGAAACCTGGTCATGTATTTCAGGCCTGACATCGATCCCGGTGACATGGTCGAGGATATCAATCACTTGCTCGAGCTGTCTCGCATCGGCTAAGCGGAAAACAGGCGTGAATACGAACATAGAAACTTTTACCGACTGGCGCGACTACTACGAACTGACCAAGCCTCGCGTTGTCGTGCTGATCGTGTTCACCGCGATCGTCGGGATGTTCGTTTCCGTGCCCGGCTGGCCGGGCGCGATCGCCCTGGTCCTGGGCACTCTCGGTATCGGCCTCGCTGCCTCATCGGCCGCCGTTTTCAATCACGTCCTGGATGCGCGCATCGATATCCAGATGATGCGCACCCGCGGCCGACCGCTGCCGCAGGGAAAGCTGACCGAGCAGGCGGCCCTGGGGTTTGCATCGGGCCTCTGCGTCATTTCCATGGTCATACTCTGGTTCGGCGTGAATCCGCTGACGGCCGTGCTGACGTTCTGCTCGCTGATCGGCTACGCTGTTATCTATACGGTATTCCTCAAGCGTGCCACGCCGCAGAATATCGTCATCGGCGGCGCCGCCGGGGCCGCGCCGCCCATTCTCGGCTGGACCGCCGTGACCAACGAGCTCGACACCGGGGCGCTGCTGCTCTTCCTGATCATCTTTGTCTGGACGCCGCCGCATTTCTGGGCGCTCGCAATCGCCAGGAAAGAAGAATATGCGAAGGTCGATATCCCGATGCTGCCGGTCACCCATGGCGAGGCCTACACCCGGCTCAACATACTGCTCTATACGATCCTGCTGGTGCTCGTGACGATCTTGCCCTACCTCATCGGCATGAGCGGCCTGATCTACCTGCTGTCGGCGCTGATACTCGACGCTTTCTTCCTGTACTACGCGATTCGCATGTACCGCGTGCCCGATGACGATGAGCTGCCGATGAAGACCTTCAAGTTTTCGATCAGCTACCTCGGGTTCCTGTTCGCTGCCATCCTCATCGATCACTACCTGCTGTTTCGGCTCAGCCTCTGACGTGCAGAATCCCTGACCAGGATGTCGCTGACCCTCGGACAGAAAATTCACATGGTGCACCGCTGCTGGCGCTTGCGCTTCAAGTCAGAGCTTCCATCGATTCGATACGTGCGCGAAGCCAGGCTGGCCGGGACGACGGTAATCGATATCGGCGCCAACAAGGGCGTTTTCTCCATATACATGTCTCGCGCTGCCGGAGTGAACGGCCGACTGCTCGCGTTTGAAGCCCAGCCCGAGCTGGGCCGGCATCTTTTCGATGTGAAGCAGAGCTTCGGGCTCGACAATATGACGATCGTCAACAAGGGCCTGTCGTCCGGCAGCGGGGTACTCACGATGCGCCGCAGGTCGGCGGGTTCCGGCATGGCGAGCTTTCACAACGCGGCGGCGGAAGGGATGGACGAAATCGAGATCCCGGTCATCCGGCTCGATGACTATGTGAAGGAGAATGACACGGGACCGGTTTCTTTTATCAAGTGCGACGTCGAAGGTCATGAACTCGACGTCTTTCGCGGCGCACAACAGCTGCTCCGTCGAGACCAGCCGGTACTGTTGTTCGAATGTCACGATGATGAAGCCGACAGGGGCGAGCTTTTCAGCTTTCTCACCGAGCTCGGTTACGACGGCTACTTTTTTCATGTGACTCCGGAAGACCACAGGAGCCTTTTCAACAAGGGGCGCGGTGAATACCAGCCGTTCCGGCAGCGCAGCCGTTACCCGAACGTGCATCCGGCGGTAAGGCATCGCAACTACCTGTTCGTCAGGCATGGCTCGCAGCCCTGACCCGGCTCCCGGAAAACTGCCAAGTCGATCCGGTATTGTCGGCGGATAGCGTAATACACTCTGTTGACACATGAGCAGCAAACATCACAGCGACAGAATGACGTTCGAACGGCTGGTCCGCCCGCACTTCGACCGGCTGTACCGTCTCGCCTGGCGCCTGGCCGGGCAGAAGTCGCAGGCGGAAGACCTGTTCCAGGAGCTGCTCATCAAGGCCTATGGCAAGCTCGATGAGCTTGCGAGGATCGACGAGCCCGGTCCGTGGCTGGCCCGTGTCATGTACAACCTGTTCATCGATGAACGCCGCCGCTTCGCACGGCAGCGGCTGCATACGGTTGAAGAAGGCAATCTGCCCGGCGAGGGCATCGCCGGCCTGTCGGGGTCACAAGACCCCGCCCGGGACAACGAGCGGCGCGAGCGCATAGAAGCGCTGGATTCGGCCCTGGCCCAGCTCAGTGACGAGCATCGCACTGTCGTGCTCCTGCACGACACGGAAGGTTATAAACTTTCGGAAATACAGGAACTTATCGGCGTTCCGGTGGGTACGGTAAAATCGCGCCTGCACCGGGCCCGGGCACACCTTCGGGAAATCCTGACGAAAAGTGGAACCATTCCGTGACCACGAACGTGTAAGGGAATATACAGGGCATAGTTATGCGAACTGAAAACAGCAATATCGAGGATCAGGCGCTGCAGGCGCTGCTGAAAGACTACCCGGCTCCGGAAGCGCCGGCTGGCTTTTACGAGCAGGCGCTGGCACGGGCGACGCATGAGGGTTCTCGGCGACAGCGCAATCGCTGGATCATGACCGGCTTTGGTTCGGCCGTGGCCGCGGGCATTGCGCTCTGGTTCGTCGGTGGCTTCTTTTTTGTGACGCCCGAGGCGACGATCAGCGAGCCACAGATACCGGGCATTACGATGACCCTCGAGGAGCCGCGCACGGTGAACCTGGTGTTCGCATCGGCAACCGCGCTGGACTCCGCGATGCTGACCGTGACGCTGCCGGACGGCCTCGAACTGGCCGGCTTTCCCGGGCAGCGCGAGATCAAATGGCAGACCAGCCTGAATGAGGGCAAGAACTTCCTGCCGCTGACACTGATCGCGGTGTCGCCGATGGGCGGCGAGGTGCTGGCACGGCTCGAACACAATGATCGCAACCGGACCTTTCGGCTGCGCATAGAGATAACCTAAGGGAGCGGGTTATGAAACAGGCAAATATATTCCTGGCCGTTACGGCGTTGACGCTGATGTCGTTTTTTCCGGCTGTCGCACGCGCCGACGAAATGGACGACCTCGAAGTGACCATGGAAGTACTGGACGATCCTTCCGACCTCGAATTCAACATGACGAGAATGCGCGGCCCCGATGACGGCGACGTGGACGAGGGCGACTGGCAGGACGGCGGCGAAGACGCCGACGACGAATACGACGATGAGGCCGACGGCCGCGATGATGACGAGTCCGAAGATGCGGGCGACCTCGACGATGGCGACACGGACGACGAATTCGAACACGACGATGAGCTCGAAGAAGAGGAAATGGAAGACGAGGACGACTTCGAGGACGGCGAGGACGTCGACGATGACGAATACGACGACGACGATGACGATGACGATGATGATGATGATGATGATGACGACATCGGCTGACCCGGGGTTGCTCGCCTGATTTGCCGGCGAGTCGCCTTAAAATCATCAAATACCCCCGATTGTTGTCATTGCGGGGGTATTTTTTTGCACCACGTCATAGTTTTGAACATGACAATACCGGTACCCTTGCGATCTGACATAACGTTGAAGCGCCTTACCTCGATGGCCAACAAGACTTTTTTCGCAAGTTACCTGCTGATCCTCGCCGCTTTGGGGGCATTACTGCCTTCGCAAGCGGCGTTTGCGCTATCGGCCGAGCAGTATTTCGAGGACGGCAACCGCCTGTTTCGCGATGACCTCTACTGGGCGGCGCTGCTGCGCTACCGCCAGGCCGCCGAAGAGGGCCTGGACACACCGCTGCTTCACTACAACGAAGGCGTCGCGCACTACCGCGCGAAACAATACAACCGCGCTCGCGACTCGCTGCAGAGGTCCCTGTCGGACCCCGGACTTCGCATCGCGGCGCAGTACAATCTCGGGCTCAACGCCTACGCCGCAGGTAATAATGAAGAGGCCTTGCGCTGGTTTCGGCTCGTGCGCGACCAGGACCAGAACCGCAAGCTGCAGAAGTACGCCGTCGTGGCGATTTCACGCATCCGGGACGCGCAGGCAGTGCCGGATGAATTTGAAATTCGCGTTGCCGAGCGCAAGGAGAAGCGGGCGTTTGCGGACCTGGAATTTCGTGCCCGCGTGGGCTTTGGCAACGACGACAACGTGTTTCGTACCCCGGCCCAGAGCTACGTGGATTTTGCCAATCCCACGCTGCCCGTCGTAACGCCGGTTGTGCAGAGCGGCGCCTTCATGCCCGTCAGCCTGAGCGCGAAATACAGGATCAATACCCTGCCGTTCGAGGGGTTTTATGGCGCCTATCGTCTCGCCGGCCGCTATTACCAGGACAAGGAGCTCGAAAACGCCAATGAATATATTCACGAAGTGAGCTTTGGCAGCGAGTATCAACGCAAGGAAGAAACGCGCAGGCGGACAATCAAGAGCGCCTTCACGATCGCGCAGCATGACGACGTTTACTACGACCCCGACGATGGCGTCGGCCGTGTAATCAATGGCGTCACCGTCGAAGACCGGATGAACTACCTGCGCTACGGACCCGAGCTGTCGTTGCGGCAGTCGCACGAACGCCTTTCCGTGGGCGCAAGATTCAAGGGCCAGCTCTGGAACTACGAGGAAACCGAGGTCCTGCCGGAGTACGACCACGAGTATTTTCTGGTCAGCCTCTACGGCCAGTACCGGTTCACGAGCACATCGCTGTTCCGGCTGACGGCCGAGTATTACAGCCGGCGCTTCGGGGATCGTGTTTCGCATGACCTGGACGGCCAGCAGCGTCTCGGCAACCCGAACATTCGCTACGATTACTATTCGCTGGGGCTGCGGGCGCGGCAGCGCATTACGGGCAGCATGTGGTTTGGTTTTGACGTCGATCGTGTCGAACGTATCGATCAGTACGCCGGCTATAACGATTACACGCGAGACAGCTTTCGTTTCGATTTTCACTGGGGGATCGGTGAGCGCTTCGACCTGGAAGCCGGCGGTGCCTACCGGCTGTACGACTACCCGAACGCCTTTGCCTTTCACAACCCGGTCGCGGGGCCCAAGACACAGGAATCGCTGGACGGGCACGTGATGGGGATATTCCGCATGACGAAACACCTGAGCCTGGTCGCGGAAGGGCGTTATCGCGAGACCGTTTCCAACGACACACGCATCCAGTACGAACGCATCCAGTACCTTCTCGGGGTACGTTGGGAACACTGATTCTCTGTTAGACTTCCCCGCTCCCGAATTTCCGCGATGGGCGATCGACGCCCGATCTCATGGATGTAACACCGATCCTCGACCAGCTGAACGACGCGCAGCGTGAGGCCGTTACGGCGCCTGCCGAGCCGGCGCTGGTGATTGCCGGCGCCGGCAGCGGCAAGACGCGCGTGCTGGTGCATCGGGCTGCCTGGCTCATTGACGTCGAGCGCCTGTCGCCGCAGAGCCTCCTCGCGGTCACGTTTACGAACAAGGCGGCCGCCGAGATGCGCGGGCGTATCGAGGAGCTCCTGAGACTGCCGGTGCAACACCTCTGGATTGGCACCTTTCACGGCCTGGCGCATCGAATGCTGCGCCGCCACTGGCGCGAAGCGGGGCTTCCCCAGAATTTCCAGATCATCGATTCGGACGACCAGCTTCGTCTCATCAAGCGCCTGCTGAAGAACCTGGAGATCGATGACAGCCGCTGGGTGCCGCGCGAGATCCAGTGGTTTATTAACGCGCAGAAAGACGAGGGCCTGCGGCCGCAGCATCTCGACGACGACGGCGACCCGGATCGCAGGCAGATGATTTCCCTGTACAGCTCTTACGAAGAAATCTGCCAGCGGGGCGGCCTGGTGGATTTTGCGGAGCTGCTGCTGCGCGCGCACGAACTGCTGCGCGACAACGCGGAGCTGCTGTCTCACTACCAGCGCCGCTTCCGGCATCTTCTCGTCGACGAATTCCAGGACACCAACGCAATCCAGTATGCGTGGCTGCGACTGCTGGCGGGCAAGGAGGGCATACCCTTCGTCGTCGGTGACGACGACCAGTCAATCTACCGCTGGCGGGGCGCAAGGGTGGAGCACATACAACGCTTCCGGAAGGACTTTCCCGGCACAAGGGTCGTCAAGCTGGAGCAGAACTACCGTTCGACGGCAACGATACTCAATGCGGCGAATGCGGTAATCGCCAACAACAGCGCCCGGCTTGGCAAGAACCTCTGGACCGAAGGTGCAGAGGGCGAAATGATCCGCGTCTATTCCGCCTACAACGAACGCGACGAGGCCGACTTCGTAATAGGGCGCCTGCGCGACTGGATCGAGCAGGGCAATGCGCGCGCGGATGCCGCGATACTGTACCGCTCGAACGCGCAGTCACGGGTGCTCGAGGAAGGCCTCATCAATGCGCGTATTCCCTACCG
This sequence comes from Woeseiaceae bacterium, assembly GCA_041552015.1. Lineage (GTDB taxonomy): Bacteria > Pseudomonadota > Gammaproteobacteria > Steroidobacterales > Woeseiaceae > UBA1847. Next base: position 1,819 of record JBFELT010000119.1, on the reverse strand, counting down.
CGTATACGGGGGCCTGCGTTTCTTCGAGCGCGCCGAGATCAAGGATGCGCTGGCCTACCTGCGCCTGATTTCGAATCGCGACGATGACAGTTCCTTCGAGCGCATCGTCAACAAGCCAACGCGGGGTATCGGTGCAAGGACGGCGGAGTCGATGCGCGCTTATGCGCGGGCAAACGCCTGTTCATTGTGGCGCGCCGCCGGTGCGATCGCGAGCGATGAGCTCCAGGGACGTGCGTCAAGCGCGGTGAATGCGTTTCTTTCGCTGATGGAACGACTGGCTCGCGAGACCCGCGGCCTCGATCTGCACGACCAGGTCGATCACGTAATTCATGCCAGCGGCCTGATCGAGTTCTTCAAGAAGGACAAGGGCGAGAAGGGCGAAACGCGCGTCGAAAACCTGGCCGAACTCGTCAGCGCCGCGAAGAGCTTCGAGCCGGACCCGGCCGAGGAAATGTCGCCGCTGGATGAATTTCTTTCGCATGCGGCGCTCGAGGCCGGCGAAGGACAGGCCGACGCCTGGGAGGACTGCGTTCAGCTCATGACCATGCATTCGGCCAAGGGCCTGGAGTTCCCCCTGGTTTTCATGTGCGGCATGGAGGACGGCCTGTTTCCGCACCAGCGATCGATTGCCGATCCGCATGGGCTCGAGGAAGAACGTCGACTCTGCTACGTGGGCATTACCCGCGCCAAGCAACTACTCTACATAACGCATGCCGAACAGCGACGTTTGCACGGAATGGACAATTTCTCGCAGCCGTCGCGATTTATTGCCGAGATTCCCGACGAACACGTGGAAGAAGTCCGACCCCGCGTGCAGGTATCGCGGCCGATGCGAGCGTCGCCGACGTCACAGCGAAAACGGACATCCGCGAGCGCGGGCGATGAGTTGGGCATTCGCCTCGGCCAGCGGGTCCGTCACAAGAAGTTCGGTGAGGGCGTGATCCTGAATTGCGAAGGCCAGGGGGCACACGCGCGTGTCGAAGTGAATTTCGAGGCGGCGGGCACCAAGTGGCTGGTTCTGAGCTATGCGAATCTCGATCTGATGTAAACTAGCCCGGAATTTGCGCCGGCAGCTTCAGCATGGCACAAAGAGTTTGTTACGAGGCGCGCTGCGCCACTAAAATCGGGATACCGGCAATCGATGCATCACACTAGCAATTCCCTTCTGCATCGCCCAACAAGCAAAACAGGACAAATGCCGCGATGAAAATCCTCATTCTCGGCGCTGGCCAGGTCGGCTCCTCAGCGGCCTACCACCTGTCTCGCGAGGAAGCCAACGAGGTTACCGTGGTCGATCGGCGACCGGAGGTTCTCCGTGAGCTCCAGGATCGACTCGATATCCGCACGGTTGTCGGCCACGCCGCTTATCCCGAGGTCCTCGAACGCGCCGGCGCCAGGGATGCCGACATTGTCGTCGCGCTGACCGACAGTGACGAGACCAACATGGTCGCCTGCCAGGTCGCCTATACGCTGTTTCGGACGCCCACGAAGATCGCGCGCATTCGATCAGCCGAGTACATGAATGCGCACAAGCTGTTTACGCAGGACGCCATACCCATCGATGTGCGTATCAGCCCCGAGCAGCTCGTGTGCACGTACGTCGAACAGCTCATTCTTTATCCCGGCTCGTCGCAGGTCCTCGACTTTGCGGATGGCCGGGTGCGCCTGGTTGGCGTCAAGGCCGACCGCGACGGTCTGCTCGTCGGGCAGCGTATCGCAACGCTGAAAGAACATATCCCCAACACCGAAGGCCGCATTGCGGCGATATATCGCCAGGGAAAGGCCATGCTGCCGGATGGCGATACGGTGATACAGGAAG
>JBFELT010000118.1:0-10531 GCA_041552015.1 Woeseiaceae bacterium | reverse complement strand
TCTCGCTTTTTGCACTGAGCGCTCCGGCAGCCCGTGCGACGTGGTCGCGGTGGCGTACACCGGCACGTCGTAGCTGCGATCGAGATCCGTCCCTGGCAACTGCGCCCGCAAGTCCAGGCGCCACAGATGATAGCTGTCGTCGCGCTTCGAGTCGGATTCCGTGAGGCCTTCCGGCACATCGAAGCGGAACGTCAGCCTGGTGCCATTGGCGCCGGGCTCGGCGTACGCGACCATCGAGTCCTGCCACTCGGCGACTTCCTTGCGGCTCCTGCTCTTGCCGCTGCCCGATACGTAGCTGTGCAGGTTGTTCAGCGTCAGCTCGAACCGGGCGCTCGCATCGAACGGAATTCCGAGGTCGATCGTGCCGCCGACGTGTCCGCCGATCGATCCCGGAAACGGGTCCAGCGTTACCGGCGCCGCTCCGAAGCGGCGCCACTCGAGAATACGCCGCGTCGCCCAGACCAGCAGCCCGATTCCGACCAGCGGAAACAACAGGCCGATTAGCGCAAGATGGTTCTCCTTGCGCGTTACCTCCTCGTACAACAGGAACGGCAGCGGTGCGGAGATCAGGTTCCAGAAAGCAGCGAACGCCAGTGCTCCCCACATGGCGGCCTTCGAGCCGGAGCGAATCGTCGGCGTCTGCCACTTGTCGTTCAACAACCAGGGGGCATCACGGAACTCCGGCAGGTCGGTGTCTTTGTCCGTTGCGGCGCGCCACACAAAAATCAACATGCCCAGGCCGAAGCCGCCGAAGACCAACAGAAAGATGGACTTGAAGCCAATCAGTCCCCAGCGCAGTTGAGGATCGATGATCGACCGGGCGGGTTCTTCGGGGTCGACATACACGACAACATTCCCGCCGGCTGCCGCCTGCAGCCGCCGACCCGTATCCTGCTGATAATTCCCGATATTGTCGCTGCCGCCTGCGAGCGATACGCGGCTTCCCGTGTACCGCACACCGTTGTAGCTGTAGGTGTACTCGGCATAGGCTTCGTAGGTATTGGAGTCGTCGCCCGAGCGGGTTTCAGAGCCGCCACGAACAAGGTTTGCCTCGACCTGTACCCAGGAGCGCATTTGCCATGCATCGATGAAGCCGCCGCCGACTGACCACAGCATCCAGACGCCGACCGCGAGAAACGGCAGCGCGAACAATGTCCCGACGACCCTCGATTTCATAGCGTTGAGCGTAGCAGTGCCGCCCGCTCTCTGCTGTGACGCAGATCCAGTGCCCCCGCAGGCGGCTAGAGTTATGTCAGGACTTGCCGATGGGCCTGGACTGGTTTCGGCGGACCGGAATATTCGCTTTTACGCCGGCTGCCCGCTCAGCGCGCCCAACGGCCGCAAGCTCGGCACGCTGTGCGTCATCGACAGCGAGCCATGGGAAGTCGACGATGAAGACATAGCATTGCTCGAGAAACTGGGTCAGTTCGTCGAAGAAGAGCTGGCCATTGCGGATATGATGCGCGACGACCCGGTGACCGGCCTGTCAAACGGCGTGGGTTTTTCGCAGGTTGCCGAGTACCTTCTCGCGATGAGCGTGGGTCCGGTTCGCAAGCAGCGATCGGGAATAACCCCTCGCTCTCACGTCTGCGGCCGCGAGTGCCCTGGAGATTTTCCTAATGATTTATCAGTAACGTCCGTGCTGCTTGAAAATATAGTTGTTGAGTTCGATGAACTCGGAATTCATGCGATGGATGATGCGGTGAGTCGATCGCGCGATGGCCCGCATCACTTTGTAGACGAGCTGCGGATTCTTGTCGATTATCTTCTCGAAATCGTCCCGTTTCAGGCTCAGGATATGGCACGGACAAAGCGCACGCAGCCCGACCGTGTGCTCATGGCCATCGATGAAGCTGAGTTCGCCGGCGAGGTCGCCCTCGCGGAGCACCGCGAGACCGGCCACGTCTCCGCCGCCGGTACGTTTGACCACTTCCAGTTTGCCCTCGAGAAGCACGTGCAGTGCATCGTCACTGGTACCCTGATTGATCAGGAACTCGCCATCGGCCAGTTCGCGGGCACTCATGATGCCGCCGAGCACGCCTGCCTCGCCCTCCGATAATTCTCCGCCAAGTGAGGACAGGAGAATGAGATTGGCTACATCTGTCATTTGTTGATCCCCAGGCACTGGTCAAAAAGAAAATCTGCGCCTTCAATACTAATGAACGGGATGCTTCCCGGGCTATACGTAGAAGGCCCAAGACGTCAGCCTACCGGCTTTGGCAGCAATCGGCCGCGACGATTGCTCGGCTGCGGCGGGCTGCGGGAGCCTTAGGGTCGGACTAGTCGGCTTTCGCGCCCATCAGTTCGTAGTGACCGCCGCGATCGAGCGCGGCTTTGTAGGCCGGCCGCGCCCTCACGGTCCTGAGGAAGCCGGCGAGCTGCGGGTAGGCCGCCGCGAGGTCGGTCCTGACCTCGGCGGCCTCAAGGGCGAAGCTCATTTGTACGTCGGCCGCCGTGAAACTGTCGCCGCAAAACCATGGCGACGCACTCAATGCCTGCTCCATGAACCCGAGGTTATTCCTGATGTTGGCATCGAGGTAAGCGGCGCGAACCTTGCCGGCGATGCCTCTGGCGATGGGCCTGACGAAAAACGGCGTCGGCGCGGTTTCGATGCGCCCGAGGATCAGCGAGATGATCATCAGCGGCATGAACGTCCCTTCCGCATAGTGCATCCAGTAGGTATAGCTGCGCCACGCGGGAGTTCCAACCGCCGGATGCAGCTTTCCTTCATCGTAGGTATGCACCAGGTACTCGATGATCGCACCCGATTCGGCCACCGTTACGCCCTTATCGACGATCACCGGGGCCTTGCCCAGCGGATGAACCTCTTTGAGTTCGGGGGGCGCGAGGCCAGTCTGTTTGTCCCGGCCGTAGCGCTTCATTTCGTACTCGACGCCGAGTTCCTCAAGCAGCCACAGAATGCGCTGCGATCGGGAGTTCTCGAGGTGATGGACAAGCAGCATGACTGTTCTCCAACTCTTGGCTGACAGTGCTCAGCATACTTCAATTTCGTCGTGCCGGCCGTGGCAGGGATGACTCCCGGATTGCCGATGCATGTGGGGCTGATTTCTCGTAGCATGGATGGCCCGTACCCCTGACGATGTCCGACCCGCCGCCGACCTGTGAATTCTTCCCGCTTTCCTTTCTTGCTGGTGCTGCTGCTGAGCTTGTCGCTGTCCGCCGACGCGCTCGCCCAGCAGCTCGATATCAGCCCCGAACCGGTTCCGCCCGAGCTCGCCTCGCTGCAGAACAACTGGTGGGCCTACTTCGAAGGCCCGCGGGCCGCGGTCGAACCGCGAATGAAGGAATTTCTCGGTAGCGCCGGGGTGCAGATAGCGGACCTGGCACCGCAGAACCAGGCCATAGCGCAGTCGATTCTTGACGCGGTCGCTGACAATTTCGAGGCCTTGCTGCCTCTGCTGGACGACGCCGATCCGGCCGCACAGGAACTGGAACCGGAGGCAGCCAGCTATTCGATCGATGATTTGCTGAGGATCGCAGCCAAGGCGCGCGAGGCCCGCAGCGATGCCGCCGAGGAACAGCTCGAAGTCGATCGCGAGAAACGCGTCCTCGATGGCACGAGCCGGCACCGCGATGCCATTTTCGATGACTACGTCGATGCGGCCACCGGCGATGCGCGCTGGCTTGCCGGACTCCGCCTCGTGCAGGCCCGATCGGCGCAAGCCATCTCGGCGCGGCGACTTGCGCTCTTGACGCAGCGCGCCGAGCGCGACATGGCTTACGCCGATGCCCTGGCCGTTCGGCGCGATCTCGCCAGCACGCGGCTGGCAACGACCGCCGACGAGGCCGACATTGAAGTACTGAACAAACGGGTCGCCGACGACCGGGCTGCCGTCGAAACGGCGCGGGAGAAATTGCGCGCAGCGCAGATCGATGCCAGCAGCCTCGATCTCGATACGGAAGACGGTCGTTCGCAGCAACGCCTGCAGCACCAGCGGCTGCTGGGTGCGGAAATCGCCCTGGCACTGGCGGAGACCCGGCTCGCGCAGGCCGAGGCACAGCTGTGGTGGACCGAAATCGTACTGGAAGGGCCGCCGGATACCGGGGCTCTCGAAGACAAGACGCTCGCCTGGTCCGAACTCGTGCGAAGGGTCGAGCAGCGCGTGCCGGTCTGGAAGCAGGAGACCGCCGACGAACTCCTGGCAATACAGAGTATCAGCCGCGACGGCCTTAACCGCTCCGCTCGGCGCGTACTCGATCAGCGTCTCGGCACCGCGCAGGAAACCCTGACCCGGATAGGCGAACTCGACGCCAAAGTGGCGGACCTCAAGCTGTTGATGAGCACCGTGGACGCCGTTGCCGCGGAATACACGGGCGCCTTTCGATCCTGGTTGACGAGCATCAGCCGGGCGATCAAGTCGGCCTATTTGCGCGTCGCCAGCCTGGCTGACGTTACCTTGTTCCAGATCGGGGAGACGCCCGTCGATGGCGGCGACATTCTGCGCGTGATCCTCATCCTGACCTTCGCCTTCCTGCTGTCCCGGGGGCTGCGCCACGCGATTCGACGATTCGGCGACAGCGAATTCAGTGGAACGCAGGCGTCCCTGTACACGGTCGGCCGACTCAGTCACTACACGATTATCATCCTCGGGCTGTTTATCGCTCTATCGTCGATCGGTATCAACTTCAAGAATCTCGCACTTGTCGCCGGCGCACTCAGTGTCGGCATCGGTTTCGGCCTGCAGTCAATCGTCAACAATTTCGTTTCCGGACTCATCATCCTGTTCGAGCATACGCTGCGCGTCGGCGACTACATCGAGCTCGATAACGGTCTGACGGGCACGGTCAAATCCATCAACGTGCGCAGCACGCTGATCAACACCAACGACAACATCGACATCGTCGTACCGAACTCCGAATTCGTAACGACACGGCTGACCAACTGGACGCTCGGCGAGCGCATACTGCGAGTTCGCATCCCGTTTGGCGTCGCGTACGGCAGCGACAAGGAGCTCGTCAAGAAAGCGGCGCTCGAGGCGGCGGCGGAGGTGCAATACACCCTGACCCATATGAAGGGCCGTGAACCCGACGTGTGGCTGGTCGAATACGGCGACAACAGCCTCAACTTCCTGCTGCTGGTCTGGGTCAATCGGCAAGGCGCGCGGCGCCCAACCCGCACCCGCTCCGCCTACCTGTGGGCGCTGGAGACGAAACTCAGCGAATACGGCATCGAGATACCTTTTCCACAGCGCGACCTGCACCTGCGCTCCGGATGGCCCGCGGCAGCGGCGCCTGCGACGGAACCGGGCATTCCTGCCCCCCAGGAACAGGCGCCTGAGCTAACTTCATCAGCAATCGACGATTCAAGGAACCGACCATGAAAGACGAAACACTCGCCATACACGCCGGCTTCAAGTCCGACAGCGCCACCAATGCCGTTGCCGTGCCCGTGTACCAGACGGTGGCCTACGAGTTCGACAACGCGCAACACGGCGCGGACCTGTTCAATCTTGCCGTTCCCGGAAACATTTACTCGCGCATCATGAACCCGACCGTCGACGTACTGGAGCAGCGTTGTGCCCAGCTCGAGGGTGGCATCGCCGGGCTCGGCCTCAGCGCCGGCAGTGCAGCGATTCATTACGCCATCCTCACCCTGGCTGAAAAAGGCAATAACATCGTCACGGTGCCCATGCTGTACGGCGGCACCTATACGCTGTTCAAACACATGCTGCCGAAGCTCGGCGTCGAGGTACGCTTCTCCGACGACGACAGTGCGGCGAGCATGGAAAGCCTGATCGACGACAAAACGACGGCCGTCTTCTGCGAGTCGATCGGCAATCCCGCGGGCAACGTCGTCGACATCGAGGCGATTGCGAACATGGCGCACGAACATGGCGTGCCGCTGATCGTGGACAATACGGTGGCGACACCAGCACTGATCAAGCCCATCGAATGGGGCGCGGACATCGTCGCAAATTCGCTCACCAAGTACATGGCCGGTCACGGCAATTCACTCGGTGGCATCATCGTGGACAGCGGCGAATTTCCCTGGGCCGATTACCCCGAGAAATTTCACATGCTGACGGAGCCCGAGGAGTCGTACCACGGCGTTGTCTACACGGAGGCACTCGGCGCCGCGGCCTACATCGGTCGCGCAAGGACCGTGCCGCTTCGAAACACGGGCTCCGCGCTGAGTCCGATGAACGCCTTCCTGATCCTGCAGGGACTCTCGACCCTGCCGCTGCGCATGGAACGACACTGCGAAAATGCGATCGCCGTCGCGAAGCACCTGAGTGAGCACCCGCGTGTCGAATCGGTCAACTTCGCCGGACTGCCGGACTCGCCCTACTACGATCTCGCGATGAAATACACGAATGGCAGGCCTTCGGCTCTGATGTCCTTCAGTATCAAAGGCGGCTTCGACGCGGCGGTGAAATTCTACGATTCCCTGGAGCTGTTTCTTCGACTCGTCAATATCGGTGACGTGAAGTCACTGGCGGCGCATCCTGCATCGACGACGCACCGGCAGTTGAGCGAAGAAGAACTGAAGTCGGCTGGCGTGACGCCGGAAATGATTCGCCTTTGCATAGGCATCGAGCACATCGACGACATCGTCGCGGACATCGACCAGGCGCTTGCCGCGGCGTCAGCCTGAGTGCGACCTGGTATCCGGCGATTATCGGATGCGACACCTGTCCATCACCGACAAGGCACCCGCTATGGCGGCTGTCGCTACCATCGATCGGCGGCCGCCGATGGCACCATATTGCGAGCTGAAAAGGTCTTGAAAGGCCAATTTGTTTTTGATAAAAAATGCGCGCTCGCCAGCCTTCAGACGGCGAGGCATGACAACTCCGATGATTGAAATACAAGGCCTGACAAAGCGTTATGGCCGGCACACGGTGGTCGACAAGCTCAGCTTCGACTGCGCCGCGGGCGAAGTACTCGGCTTCCTGGGTCCGAACGGTGCCGGCAAGTCCACGACCATGAAGATGGTCACAGGCTTCGTTGTGCCCAGCGCCGGCAGCGTTCGGGTTTGCGATCACGACATACAGACCGAAACGCTGGCTGCACAGAAGCGCATGGGCTACCTGCCCGAGGGTGCGCCGCTGTATGCGGAAATGACACCACGACAGTTCCTGGAGTTCATTGCCGACGTTCGCGGGCTGTCGGGCAGCCGGCGACGGCAGCGGCTCGACGAGGTCATCGAGCTGTTGCACCTGGGACCGGTGCTCAGGCAGACCATCGAGACCCTGTCCAAGGGCTTCAAGCGCCGGGTTGGCCTTGCCCAGGCTATCCTGCACGACCCGGACGTGCTGATCCTCGACGAGCCCACCGACGGTCTCGACCCGAACCAGAAGCACGAGGTCAGGCAACTGATTCGCTCGATGTCGGCCCAGAAGCTCATCATCATCTCGACGCACATACTCGAGGAGGTCGAGGCGGTCTGTTCCCGCGCGATCATCATTGCCGATGGCCGCCTGCTCGTCGACGACACACCGGAAGCACTGGCGGCACGTGAAGGCGGCGATCTTGACAAGGTCTTTCGGCAGATCACTCAGGGCGCGACAAGCACAGAGCAGGAGGCGGTCGCATGAGCATGATCAAGGCGGTGTTTCGCCGTGAGCTGCAAAGCTATTTCGCGACCCCCGTCGCCTACGTCTTCATTGTCATCTTCCTGATGCTGATGGGCGCGTTTACATTCTATCTCGGCGCGTTCTTTGAGCGCGGTCAGGCCGACCTTCGGGCCTTCTTCAATTTTCATCCGTGGCTGTACCTGTTCCTGGTGCCTGCCATCGCAATGCGCCTTTGGGCCGAGGAGAGAAAGTCCGGCACGATAGAGCTGCTGATGACGCTGCCGATCACGCCCTGGCAGGCCGTTCTGGGAAAATTCATGGCTGCCTGGGCCTTCGCCGGCATCGCACTGGCGTTGACATTCCCCATCTGGCTTACCGTGAATTACCTGGGCGATCCCGACAACGGTGTCATTCTGGCGGCCTACATTGGCAGCCTGTTAATGGTCGGGGCGTTCCTGGCGATTGGCGCATTTCTGTCGGCGTTTACGCGTAACCAGGTCATCGCGTTCGTCGTCACCGTCGTCGTCTGTTTCAGCTTCCTGCTGTCGGGCTTCCCGCTGGTGCTCGACGCGTTTTCCGGCTGGGCACCGCAGCTGCTGGTCGACGGAATCGCATCCTTAAGCTTCCTGACGCATTTCGAGAATATATCCAAGGGCGTTATCGACCTGCGTGACCTGATCTATTTCGCGCTGGTCATTGGCACCTTCCTGTACGCCAACACAATCGTGCTCGGATGGAAACAGGCGGACTGACGATGAGTACCCGCGCACAAAAACGCCTGGGCGCGTCGAGCTTGCTGCTCCTGCTGGTCGCATTCGTCATTGCGGTCATCGTCTCCAACCAGATCTTCAGGGGCGTCAGAATCGACCTGACCGAAAATCGCCTGTACACGCTTTCCGAGGGAACGCGGCGAATCGTTCGTAACATCGATGAGCCGATCAACCTCTACTTCTTCTTCTCCGACCAGGCAAGCGAGGGAGTGCCGTCGCTGCGCGACTACGCGAATCGCGTCCGGGAAATGCTGCAGGAGTTCGCCGGCGAGAGTCGCGGCAAGATTCGCCTCAGCATCGTCGACCCGATACCGTTCTCCGAAGAAGAAGACCAGGCCGCGCAGTTCGGGCTGCAGGAAGTAGCGCTTGCGGCGACTCCGGACCCTGTCTTCCTGGGGCTTGCCGGCACCAACAGTGTCGGCGATGACGAGATCATCCCGTTCTTTCAACCCGACAGGGAGGCGTCGCTGGAGTACGACATCGCGAAGCTGGTCAGCACGCTGGCGACGCCGGAACGCAAGGTCATTGGCCTCGTATCGGGCATTTCGATGTCCGGTCGCTTCGATCCGCAGACGCAGCGCATGCAACAGCCCTGGGTCGTTTACCAGCAGGCTCGCCAGCTGTTTGAAATCCGCGACCTGGGCACGGCGTTCGAGTCGGTACCCGACGACGTCGGGCTGCTGTGGATCGTGCAGCCAAAAAACCTGTCCAACTCGACGCAGTACGCGATCGACCAGTTTGTCATGCGCGGCGGCAAGGCCCTGATCTTCGTCGATCCGGTCGCGGCCGTCGATACGGCGGTCAGCACCGAGGGCATGCCGGCGGGTATGCCGCCCATGGGACAGGGCTCCGATCTTCCCCTGCTGTTCGAGGGCTGGGGCATCGAATTCAATGACCAGGAGGTTGTCGCCGATGCGCAGCTTGCGCTGACGATCAACAGCGCCATGGGCAACCGGCCAGCGCGCCACTACGGTTACCTGGGTATCGGGGCCGCCGGCCTGAGCGAGGCCGATATCACCACGATGGAACTGGGCTCCGTCAACGTGGCGATGGCTGGCCGACTGCGCGTCGCCGGGGATAGCGGCGTAACTTTCGAACCCCTCGTTACGTCCAGCCCGGCCTCGACGACGATGCCGGCCGGGCGCTTCACCTTCCTGCCCGACCCAAGCTCGCTGCAGCAGGATTTTACCCCGGGCGGCAGCCCGCTGACGATCGCCGCGCGGATCAGCGGCAAGCTGAGCAGCGCGTTCCCGGACGGCGAACCCGCGACGAATCCCGGCGGCGATGAGGCAGTCGAGACGCAAAACGGCGTAGCTCACCTGGCGGAATCAGCACAGCCGGCCAATATTATTGTCGTCGCGGACGTCGACATGCTCAGCGATCCGATGTGGGTACAGGTGCAGAATTTCTTCGGTCAGCAGATCGCCAACGCGTTCGCCAGCAACGGTGCGTTCGTCGTGAATGCGCTCGAGAACCTGGCTGGCAGCTCCGACCTGATCGCCGTGCGCAGTCGCGGCAGTTTTGCGCGGCCGTTCACCAGGGTCGACGAGCTGCGAGGCGATGCCGAGGCGAAATTCCTGCAGACGCAACAACGGCTGGAATCGGAACTCTCGGAAACCGAGCGTCGCCTGGGTGAGCTGCAGGCATCGCGCGACGATACCGGCAGCCTGCTCCTCACCGACGAGCAACAGGCGGAGATCGATCGCTTCATTGCCCAGCGCGCGTCTATCCGCAAGGAGCTACGGGCGGTTCAGCGCGGGCTGGACAAGGACATCGAAAACCTGGGCACGATCCTCAAGGTGATCAATATCGGCCTGGTGCCGCTGCTGTTGACCCTCGCAACGCTGATCGCGCTCTGGAGACGCCGGCAAAGGGAGAATGCATGACACGCAAGACGCTGCATACCCTGATTGCAATCATCATCGGCCTGCTGCTTTTGCTGTTGGTGATACGCAGCAACGACCTCGATGATGCCACCGTCGGCGCTCGCCTGTTGTTGCCCGAATTCAAGGCGGTCGCCAATGCTGTCAACGCGGTGCGCGTAAAACGGCCAGCCGCCGACGAAGGCGTGACGCTGAAGCTCGACGACAGCAAATGGGTCGTCAGCGAGCGTGACGGCTACCCTGCCGACGTTGGCAAACTCAGGCAGCTGATCGTAGCGCTTGCCGATGCGCGAATTCTCGAGGAGAAGACCTCGAATCCGGCGCACTACGACAAGCTGGG
>JBFELT010000117.1:0-10534 GCA_041552015.1 Woeseiaceae bacterium | reverse complement strand
GTCGATACGCATGTCGACGTGCCCTACCGCCTCAGCCAGCGACCGGCGGATGTCGCCAATGCGACCGAGGACGGCGATTTCGACTACCCGCGAGCGCTGGCCGGCGGCCTGAACGCAGCGTTCATGTCGATCTACACGCCGGCGGAGCTCGAAAACGAGGGAGGTTCCAGGGAACTGGCGGAGTCGCTGATTACGATGGTCGAGGAACTCGTGGAAAACGCACCTCACAAGTTCGCCGTGGCGCGCTCCGTCGCAGACGTGCGCGAGCAGTTCGAAGCTGGCCTGATGTCGCTGCCAATGGGCATGGAAAACGGTTCGCCCATCGACGGAGACCTCGCAAGCCTGAAACACTTCTACGACCGCGGCATTCGCTACATAACGCTCGCGCACAGCCTGTCCAATCATATCTCCGACTCATCCTATGACGACAACCGCCAATGGAACGGCCTGAGCGAATTCGGCGTCGAGGTCGTCAGGGAAATGAACCGCCTGGGAATCATGGTCGACATCAGCCATGTCTCCGACGAGGCGTTCTGGCAGGTTCTCGACGTCAGCGAAACACCGGTCATTGCGTCGCATTCGTCGGCGCGTCATTTCACGCCGGGATTCGAGCGCAACATGAGTGACGAGATGATCAGGGCACTGGCCGATAACGGCGGCGTCATTCAGATCAATTTCGGTTCAACCTTCGTGTCGCAAAAGGCCAGGGACTACGGCGATGCCCGCATGGCAGCCGGCAAGCAGTACTTGCTGGAGCATCCTCAATTCAGTGCTTCAGACTTGTACAGCGAGTATCCGGAGATCTACGCACAGGAACATGGCCCGATGCCTTTCGCGACGCTCGACGACGTGCTCGATCACTTCGATCATGTTGTCGCACTCGTCGGCGTCGATCACGTCGGCATCGGCTCCGACTATGACGGTGTGGGTGATTCATTGCCGATCGGATTAAAAGACGTGTCGTCGTATCCGATGCTCGTAGAGGGCCTTCTCAGTCGCGGCTACAGCGAGAAGGACATCCAGAAGATCCTCGGAGAGAACCTGCTCCGGGTCTGGCGCGCCGTCGAAAGCTATGCCGGTCGAAAGGGCTGAGTCGCGCGCCGCGAACTGACCGACAGATCGCGCTTTAGTGCGAACCGGCGCTTGAGCTAGGCCGCCACGACGTCCAGCAGCACGTAGCGCAGCAATACCTCGTAGCTGGTCCTGTCCAGCTTCATGCCATCGGGCAGTTCCAGCGTATGAATGTGCTTGTCTTTGGGATCCCGAACCTCGAGGAAGTGCCGCGTGTCGTCCCGGTAAACCTGGTACTTGACGTCCTTGTGCTCACCGTACTTCAGTAGCACGACGCTGTCTGTCCACGCCTGGATGGTTGCTCTGTCCATGTCTTTCTCCCGATTGCCCATCGCGATGGCAGGCGCCTTGAGCGCTGCCTGTATCTCTTTAATTGCAAGCCCTGTGCCAAACTTATGCTCGCAAGATGGGCATGTACATTTCATTAAATATCAATGATTTAAAGATATAACTTAAAAAATACCTGAGATGAGAGATGTGCAAGCTTTGTCAGTTCCTGACGCCCTGTTCAGGCTTTCGGCGACAGCCGCTTTACATAAACAGGCAGGACGATTCCGCGTTCCCCGCCGTCAAAGCGGCCACACGATAGCAATCATGGGAACCGACACGGCGACGATGAGGATCTCCAGCGGCAGCCCCATGCGCCAGTAGTCTCCGAATTGATAGCCGCCCGGCCCCATGATCAGCGTATTGTTCTTGTGACCGATCGGCGTCAGAAACGCACAGGAGGCCGCGACGGCGACGCCCATCAGAAACGGATCCGGGTTCACCGACAGCCTGGCGGCGATCTCGACGGCGATTGGCGCAGCTATCACCGCTGTCGCCGTATTATTCATCACATCCGACAGGGTCATCGTGACAACGATCAGCAGCGTCAGTACAACGAGCGGCGACAGCCCCGCCGACAAGTCGACGATGCCGCCCGCAATCAGCGAGGTGCCACCGGTAGACTGCAGTGCACCGCCGATCGGAATCATCGAGCCGAGCAGGACGATTACCGGCCATTCGATGGACGAATAAACATCCCTGATCGGAACGATATCCATGAACACGTAGGCGGCAACAACGCAGCCAAGTGCGATCGGCAGGTACACCAGGCCGATGCTCGCCGTCAGAACAGCGACCGCAAAAATGGCGACCGCCGGCCACACCCTGTCGCGACGGGTGACGCGATGGCCCCGGTCCGCCAGCGGCAGGAGGCCCAGGCGCATCGTGACGTCACTCAGCCGTTCTTCCGCGCCAAGCAGCAGCAGCACGTCACCCGGCCTGAGATCGAGCTTGCGAATGTTGTCCTTGAAGCGCTTGCCCTGTCGCGAAACACCCACCAGCGCCACCCGATAGCGATACAGGAGCCGAACCGACATCGCGGATCGCCCCGCCAGGCGCGACGAGTCCTGCACGACGGCTTCCGTCACCACGAGGTCCCGGTCGCCCAGCTGTCCCTTTCCTTTGCCGACGTAATCGAGCTTGAGTGCTCCCAGCGCCTCTTCCAGGCTGTCCGGGCTGGCCTCGAGCACCAGGATGTCGCCGGCGCGAATCTCCGTAATTCTCGCCAGTCCGGGCAAACGCCGCCCTCGCCGGGTCAGCCCGATGATCTCGACGTCGACTTTTGCAGCCTGCTCGTCGAGGTCGCGCACCCGCTTGCCCACGGCGGGCGAATCCTCGGGGACCCGGACTTCGACGATGTAGTCCTCCAGGTCAAAGAGATCGGCGCCCGCATCCGAGGCTCGTCGGTGGGCTGGCAAGAAACACCAGCCCAGCAGGGCGACATAGGCAACGCCGACGACCGCGCAGGCGAGCCCCACCGGCGCGAAATCGAACATGGCATAGGGCTCGCCAAGGGCATCGCTGCGAAATTCGGCGATCACGATATTTGGCGGCGTGCCAATCAGCGTGATCATGCCGCCGAGGATCGAGGCGAACGACAGCGGCATGAGCGATGCCGAAGGACTCCGGCCTGCCTTTTTTGCCGCCTGCGTGTCCACCGGCATGAGGAGCGCCAGGGCGGCAACGTTGTTCATCACCGCGGACAGTCCTGCGGCCAGACCGGCCATCACGGTAATGTGACTGGAGAGCTTTCGCGAGGAATCGACGACGTAACGCGCAATAATCTCGATGGCACCGGAGTTTGACAGCCCACGACTTACAATGAGCACCAGCGCGATGATCACCGTGGCGGGATGGCCGAAACCCGAGAAGGCTTTCTCGGCCGGCACCAGTCCGGTCAGGATAGCCACGAGCAGCGCGACAAACGCAACGAGATCGTAGCGCCAGCGGCCCCACACCAGAAACACGAATACGAAAAACAGGAGGGAAAAGAGCGTCAGCTGATCGGCTGTCAAGAGAAACCTCGTGAACCGGCACGGTTGATTGCGGCGTTCATCTACTCTACCCGCAAACGGCGAAGAACGGCAACGCGGTGCAACGGTATCGACGGGCCACGGTCGAAGCTATGCTACGACAATGACAATTATCTTCTTCATCCTGCTGATACTCGTGCTGGTTTTCGGACCGGGCATCTGGGTGAAGAGAGTGCTCGCTCGCTACAGCGAACCGGCCGATCGCTATTCCGGCACCGGCGCAGAGCTGGCGCGCCATCTTCTCGACGTCCACGGCCTCGATACGGTGCAGGTCGAATCAACCGAAGCGGGCGACCACTACGACCCGGATGCCAAAGCCGTCAGGCTCGCGCCGGAAAGATTCGATGGTCGTTCGCTGACCGCGATTACCGTGGCCGCCCACGAAGTCGGGCATGCGCTGCAGGACCATGAGAACTACACGCCGCTGCGCCTGCGCTCCCGGCTCGTCAAGGCCATGCGCGGCGTCGAGCGGGTCGGCGCCGGCGTGCTGATCGTCTCGCCGTTTCTAGGCGCGTTGACGCGAGTTCCCGCGATCGGCCTGATCACGTTTGCAGCGGGGCTGCTGACGCTTGGCTCTGCGGCGCTCGTTCATTTCGTGACCCTGCCGACCGAATTCGACGCCAGCTTCGCGCGTGCCTTGCCAATGCTCGACAAGCACAACGTGCTGAAGCCCGTCGATCGGCCGCACGCGAAGAAGCTGCTCAGGGCCGCCGCGCTGACCTACGTGGCGGCCTCACTCATGAGCCTGTTGAATGTTGCCCGCTGGCTGGCAATCCTGCGTCGCTAGCCCATGACAAGTCGACAAAAAGCGACCGAAGCCTGCGACCCGGGCCCATTTCTCCGAATTTAACTGGTTTAGGCGCTCCCGCACTGCTATTATCCGCGCCCGAAAGCCCGTCCCTGCTGGGTACCAGAGCGCGCCAGCTGCCCGGAAACACCATTGGGAAGGCCACGGAATTACGCGCACCCACCTCGTTTGGACTGTGAGGTTCTCGCTTTAGCAAGGCTTTGAGAACCGCTCGCGGTATTGCAGCAGGCGACGGTCGGTGCCATGGACAGACCAACAGAGTTGAAACAATGAAAGACCTAAGCACGTACCGAAATATTGGAATTTTTGCCCACGTGGATGCGGGCAAGACAACCACAACCGAACGTATCCTGAAGCTTACCGGCAAGATCCATAAGACCGGTGAAGTACATGATGGCGAGGCGACGACGGACTTCATGGAGCAGGAGCAGGAACGCGGCATTACGATTCAGTCCGCGGCTACCAGCTGTGAGTGGAACAAGCACCGCCTGAACATCATCGACACGCCCGGGCACGTCGATTTCACCATCGAGGTATACCGGTCCCTGAAGGTACTCGATGGCGGGGTCGGCGTATTCTGCGGATCCGGTGGCGTCGAGCCGCAGTCCGAGACCAACTGGCGCTACGCGAACGACGCGGAAGTCGCCCGCATTATCTTCGTCAACAAACTGGATCGTGTCGGCGCCGATTTCTACCGTGTCGTCCAGCAGATCAAGGACGTGCTGGCCGCCAAGCCGCTGGTCATGGTCTTGCCGATCGGTATCGAGGACGATTTCGTCGGCATCGTCGACCTGTTGACGGAGAAGTCGTGGACCTGGAGCGACCCCAACGACCCTGCGTCCTACACGATTGGCGATGTGCCCGAGGACATGAAGGAGAAGGTTGCCGAGTGGCGCGAGAAGCTCATCGAGACCGCCGTCGAGCAGGATGACGACCTTCTCGAGGCCTATCTCGAGGGTGAGATGCCGTCGGTCGAGGACTTGAAGCGCTGCGTGCGTAAAGGCACGATCGCGCTGGATTTCTTCCCGACCTTCTGTGGATCTGCCTTTAAAAACAAAGGGGTACAGAACGTTCTTAATGCTGTGGTTGACTATCTGCCGAACCCGACCGAGGTCAGGCCGCAGCCGGAAATCGACCTGGAAGGTAACCCGACCGGCGGCTTCGCCGTGGTCGACCCGAATAAACCGCTGCGCGCGCTGGCGTTCAAGATCATGGATGACCGCTACGGCGCGTTGACCTTTACGCGTATCTACTCCGGCACCATCAAGAAAGGCGACAGCGTCGTCAATACCTTCACCGGCAAGAGTGAACGCATCGGCCGTATCGTCGAGATGCACGCGAACTCACGCCAGGAGCTCGACTCGGCGCAGGCTGGCGACATCGTGGCGCTGCTTGGCATGAAGAACACGCGCACGGGGCATACTCTGGCTGACGCCAACAACCCGGCGACGCTCGAGCCGATGGTCTTCCCGGATCCCGTGATCTCGATCGCGATTTCGCCGAAAGACAAAGCGGGTACTGAAAAAATGGGCGTCGCCCTGAACAAGATGGTGCAGGAAGACCCGTCGTTCCAGGTCGCGACCGATGAAGATTCGGGCGAGACGCTGATCAAGGGAATGGGCGAGCTGCACCTCGATATCAAGGTCGACATCCTGCGCCGTACGCACAAGGTCGACGTCGAGATGGGTAAGCCGCAGGTAGCCTACCGTGAGACCATCACTCAGGCGATCAGCGATACTTACACGCACAAGAAGCAGTCCGGCGGCTCGGGTCAGTACGGCCGGATCGACTATATGATCGAGCCCGCAGAGAAGAATGCGGGCTACGTGTTCGAGTCGAAGGTGACCGGCGGCAACGTCCCGCGGGAATACTGGGGTGCCATTGAGAAGGCGTTTGCAGGCTGCATGAGCGAAGGCACGCTCGCGGGCTACCCGCTGCTGGATGTGAAGTTCACGCTGACGGACGGCGCATTCCACGCCGTGGACTCCTCGGCGCTTGCATTCGAGATCGCGACGCGGGCGGCGTACCGCCAGTCTGTACCGAAAGCCGGTCCGCAGCTGCTGGAACCCATCATGAAGGTCGATGTGTTTACGCCCGACGACAACGTCGGCGACGTCATCGGCGACCTCAATCGCCGTCGCGGCATGATCAAATCGCAGGACGCCGGACCGACCGGTGTGCGCGTGAAGGCGGATGCGCCGCTGGCCGACATGTTCGGCTACATTGGCCATCTGAGAACGCTGACCTCCGGTCGTGGCCAGTTCTCGATGGAATTCTCGCACTATGCGCCCTGCCCGCAGAACGTTGCGGACGAAGTCATCAAGGAAGCGCGCGAGCGTAAGGCGAACAAGTAGGACCGCGACGACTCGTCGTTCGAATCAGGCCCTCGCCGGTTTTTCCTGCGGGGGCTTTTTCGTGCCCGCCGAAATCGCGTCGACACTGAAGAACGCGACTGCACCCCAGATGCAGCCGAAACAGACCAGGTGCGCCATCGTCAGCTGCTCACCGTAGTAGATGCCGGTGCAGAACTGCAGCGTCGGCGCGAGGAACTGCATGAAGCCCAGCGTCGTCAATGGCAGTCGTCGCGCGGCGAGCGCAAAGCACAGCAGGGGCAGTGCCGTAATCGGGCCGGCCATGACCAGCCAGAACGTCAGGCCGGCATCGCCGCTCGCGAACACCGCCTGGCCATCCGTCTGCAGCCAGAAGAACCAGCCCAGGGCAAACGGTGACAGCAGCAGCGTTTCCACGAACAGGCCCGGCATGCCGCCAATGACGACTCTTTTCCGAATGACGCCGTAGGTCGTGAATGTCGCCGCCAGCGACAGGGCTACGAGCGGGACCTTGCCGCCGCTCACCGTGAGTATCAGCACACCGATCGCGGCCAGTATTACGGCGACCGCCTGGAGGCGCCGCAATCGCTCTCCCAGGAAAACAACGCCGACCAGCACGTAAAAAAGCGGGTTGATGTAGTAGCCGAGGCTGGTCTCGAAAATACGCTCGTCCTGAATTGCCCATATGTAAATCAACCAGTTGGCGGCGATAAAGATCGCCGACAGCGCGAGCCAGGACAGCATCGCGCGATGCGTCAGCGCGCGTCGCACTTCCGACCATTGGCGTCGCGCAAACAAAATGGCCGCGCCAAACGGGATCGCCCAGATAATACGATGCGACAGCACTTCGAGCGGCCCCACGGCCGCAACGGTCTTGAAATAGACCGGCAGGAAGCCCCAGATAAGATAGGCAATCAGGCCGACGATGACGCCGTCGCGAAAATCGGAAGTCCGATCCGGCAAGGCCGCTACGACCGCTCGACGTTGGCCGACTGCGGCTCTGAAACCGTCTCCGGATTCGGTCGGTAAGACAGCCAGTTTCCGAACTGCCGCATCCGCCTCAGGCCATCCTCACGCAACATGTACAGGCAGGGTATAAGAAACAGGGTTATTACCGTTGCAAACATGATGCCGAAACTCAGTGAAATAGCCATCGGGATGACGGTCTGAGCCTGTACGCTGCCCTCCGTCATGATGGGAATAAGGCCCGCCGCCGTCGTAAACGACGTGAGAATAATGGCCCGGAATCGCTGCGTCCCCGAATCGATGACCGCCTTCTTGAGCGCGGCACCCTCGGCGCGTGCCTTATTGATGAAGTCCACCATGATGAGGCTGTCATTCACAACAACGCCGGCCAGGGCGACCAGCCCGAACAGTGAAAACATGCTCACGGATCGACCCATCGCTATATGGCCGAGAACGGCTCCGATGATGCCGAAAGGAATGACCGACATGATAAGCAGGGGTTGACTGTAGGAATGCAGGGGAATCGCAATGAGCGCATAGATCAGGAACAGCGCGGCAACCGAAGCAATCGACAGGTTACGCTGCAGATCTACAAGCTCCTGACTCGCACCCTCGAGTCCATAGCTGACGCCAGGATGGCGCGACAGAAGCCCCGGGATGTAGTCCTCCGAGATCGTCTTGACGATTTCAGAGGACTCGACGACATCCGGGTCTATGTCCGCCGACACGGTCACGGTCCGCTCACGATTCAGTCGGGAGATGCTCGAATAAGCTTCTCCATATGACATATCCGCCACCGAGGAAAACGGGACCTCGTCGCCATCCGGGGTTCGAATGCGCATGTTTTTCAGGTCCGCAATTGAGCGTCGTTCTTCGACAGGATAGCGAACCATCACTTTGAGTTCGTCCTTGCCGCGCTGAATGCGCTGCACCTCCTCTCCGTAGAACGCCTGCCGCACCTGTCGGCCCAGCGACGACAGGCTCAATCCAAGCGCTTCTGCCTCGGGTTTGATCGTGAGGCGAATTTCGTCGCCGCCACTGTTTATCGTGTTGGTGATGTCGAATACGCCTTCGAATTCCGAAAGCCGGGCTTCCAGTTCGGCTGCGGCATTCTCCAGCGAAGCATAGTTGCTGCCGCTCAGGCGAAAACTCAGCGGGGGTCCGCCGCCGAGATGATCGGCATCGGTGAAAGTGAGTTCCTTGACGCCAACGAACTCTCCCGCCCTTTCGCGCCAGCGCTCGCTGATTTCGTCTCCGTTAAACGGACGGTCTTCGGACTGGGGCATTTCGACAAAAATGATGCCGCCGGTTCCGCCCCGAGTGAAGGCGCCGACGTGCTGAATCATCGGCAGGGTGTCCGGATGCTCCGCAACATACTCCGCGTTCATGGCCAGCACCGTATCCTCCAGCGAGGACAACACGTGGTCCCTTTCCTGCGGCGGCGTACCTGCCTGCATCTCGAGTTCCGCGCGGATAAAATCGCTTGCCTGGTCCGGGAACATCTCGAATTTAACGATGCCGCTGGCCAGCATGCCGACTGTCAGGATCAGCATGGCAACGAACAGCGAGGTCGTCACGCCACGATTGTCGACCGCCCGCTCCACCATGGGCCGATACCAGTCGTGCGTAACCCGGTGCAACCCATGCTGCACGTAGCGCTGGATTTTGAGAAAGAAACGGGGAATACGTTCGCGATACCGGATGTGGCGCTGCGGATGAAAAAGGTCATCTTCGTCGACCGGCTCGATTCGGGTATGTACAAGGTGCGCAGGCAGAATCAGTTTCGACTCCACCAGCGAGAACATGAGGCATAAGACGACGACAACAGAAATCGCCTCGAAGAACGGACCGGCGATACCGCCGATAAACAGCAGTGGCGCAAATGCCGCAATCGTTGTCAAAACGCCGAACGTTGCCGGCGTAGCGACGCGCTTTGCGCCCGCGATCACGTTTTCGAGCGAATGACCATCCGCACGAATCTTTGTATAGATGCTCTCGCCGATAATAATCGCGTCATCGACGACGATACCGAGCACGATGATGAAACCGAACAGGCTCATCATATTGATGGTTACCGGCCACGGTCCAAACGGCATCAGCCACATCGCGCCGAGAAAGGTAATAGGAATACCCAGCACAACCCACGCAGCCACCTTGATGCGCAGGAACAGCGACAGCAGGATAAAAACCAGCAGGGCACCCTGCCACATGTTGCTGCTCATCATCTGCAGGCGCCCTTTCAGATAATGAGATCGATCGATCCAGATATCCATCTCGACACCATCCGGCAGCGCGGCACGCTTCTCCTGTACGTATTCCTGGACGGCCGCCGCAGTCGTCAGCTCGTTTTGCTCGCCACTCGCAAGGACTCGCAATGTCGCGGTGCGGCCACCGTCAAAACGGCCGTATCCGTCTTCTTCCACGAACCCGTCCTTGATTGTTGCTATGTCGCCGAGCGTCAGGCGCGTGCCGTCTGTAAAGGTGCGCAGCACCAGCGAGCTGAATTCCCTACCGGTGTATACCTGGCCTTCGGTGCGAAGCAAGATGTCGCCGCTATCCGACTTGATCGTGCCGCCGGGCAGGTCCACCGATGAGTTGCGAACGGCCTGTGAAATTTCAGTCATTGTCAGCCCGTACTTTCGCAATACGTTTTCCGGGACCTCAATACTGATTTCATACGCGCGATCGCCAAGCAGCTGTACGTTGCTGACGGCCGGCAGGCGCATCAGTTCTTCGCGTACCTCCTGCGAGATATCCTTCCGTGAGAATTCGTCAAGAGTGCCGTGGATTGCCACGAAAACGACATGGATAGGCACTTCCTGTTTGTAGATGACAGGTTTCTCGGTGAGAGCAGGAAACGTGGAAATGGCGTCTACACGCGTCTTGATTTCGCTCAAGACCTCGTTCATGTCGGCGCCCGAGGAGACCTCGGCCGTTACGGTGCCCATACCCTCACTCGCGACGCCATTGATCTTGACGATGCCCTTGACGTCCTGAAT
>JBFELT010000116.1:0-10573 GCA_041552015.1 Woeseiaceae bacterium | reverse complement strand
GAAATCAAGCGATCAATCGGTGAGCTCGAGACCTTCCTGCAAAGGCTGAAAGTCCTGTAGCGGGCGACAGTCTGCGCACTATTTGAAATAATCTCCTATAATTCCGGGCACTTGGCGTTCACGCGGCTATAATGGAAGTCTGACTGGCGCGAGCGCAAGAACAACAAAGCCGCCAGTAGCTGGCCGACGCAAACAGGAATCTTCGGTCCATTGGGAGTGACAAGTTGCGAGTGGCGATTCTCGAAGACGATCCGGATCAGGCGGAGCTCACCAGGCATTGGCTGATGGATGCGGAACACACGGTCGATTGCTTCGGCGATGCGGCCGGTTTTCTGCGTGCGGTGCGGCACGACAGTTTTGACCTCTATGTCCTCGACTGGATGCTGCCGGATCTCAGCGGCATCGAGGTACTGAAGAAACTCCGCAACAGCATGGATGACTACACGGCTGTCGTGATTGTTACGGCGAAGGATGAAGAACAGAGTATCGTGCGAGGTCTCGAGGCCGGCGCCGACGATTACCTGGTAAAGCCGGTCCGGCGGGCAGAGCTGGTGGCGCGCGTGGCGGCGATACGGCGTCGCGTGGCGGGCAACAGGCCTGGGGAAGAGTCGATCGATGTTTCGCCGTACTCGCTGAACGTCGCGAACAAGGCGCTCAGTCTCGGTGGCGAGAAAATCGCACTGACAAACAGGGAATTCGAACTGGCGTTGTTCTTTTTCAGAAACGCGGGAAAAATGGTGTCGCGCAATCACATGCTCGAATCGATCTGGGGCATCGAGAACAAATCAGTAACGACGCGTACGGTCGACACGCATGTCAGTCGCCTGAGAAAGAAACTCAAACTGAAAGAAGACAACGGCTGGGTGCTGTCGGCAGTGTATCAGCACGGCTACCGGCTGGAGAGAATAGAGGCTTAGAGACTCGATGCATAATGACGTATGCATATCGATGACAAGAATAACGAGGTAACACGTCATGGCGAAAAAGCAGACTCGAAACCAGGGCGCATTGGCGGCCGATAACGTAGATGGCAATGTCGACAAGATCCGCGAGATTCTTTTCGGCGGACAGATGCGCGACTACGAACAGCGGTTCGCTGATCTCGAGACGCGGCTCACAAAGAACATCGAGCAAATATCCAGCGATTTCGAAAAACGGCTGGACCGCCTCGACATCTTCGCCAGGCGTGAGCTCGAGAAACTCGCCGAGCAGGTGAAGGATGAGCGCAAGGCGCGTCGGGACGAAGGCAAGCAGGGGTCCAAAGACCTCAAGGAACTGGCGCAGCAGCTGGAGTCGTGGTGCGCCGAGCTGGAGGAGCAGATCGGCAGCGAAACGCAGCAGTTGCAGAGCCAGTTGAGCGAGCAGGGCGAAGAGATGTCGGGGATGATCAGCGATACCCATGACCAGCTTAGCAAGAGCCTCGCCGAGGAGACGCAGCGGCTCGCCGACGGCAAGCTCGCTCACGAGGACCTGGCCACCGTTTTGGCAGAGCTTGCGCTGCGTTTGAGAAAAGACGCCAAGTCAACCGGCGGCTGAAGGGGCGCCTGAGCCGGAATGGCAATGAACGACCTCGACCAGCTGAAGGAGCTGCTTTTCGGTGCCGAAAAAGAGGCGCTGGATTCGATCACGGAGCGCATGGACCGTCGTGACGTTCGCACGGTCGACGTGGCCGACGTTCTTCCGGAAGCGATTTACCAGAGCCACCGCAAAAACGATGAGCTTGTCGAAGCCCTGAAGGAGCCAGTCGGTGAATGCCTGCAACGCGCCTTCCGGGATGATCCGCAGACCTATGGCGATGTTCTGTATCCGGTCATGGGGCCGGCGATTCGCAAGTCCATCATGCATGCGCTGCGCACGTTCGCGCAGCAGATCAACGAAGCGGTCGAGCACAGCGTCAGCCCGAAGGGCCTGAAGTGGCGCTGGCAGGCCTCGCGTGCCGGTGTGCCGTTTGGCGAGTTTCTGCTGCAAAAAACCCTGCGCTATCGCGTGGAACAGGCCTACCTGATAAGCCGCGAAAACGGCCTGTTGATGGGACATGTGCACCACGCCGCGTCGAAGATCAAGGACAGCGACGCTGTATCCGCCATGTTTACGGCGATCCAGGATTTCGTCAAGGAGTCGTTCTCACCGGATCGAACGGGCCGGCTCGAGTCCGCGGACATGGGCGATTTCACGCTGTGGGCCGTGCACGGGCCGCACGCGCTGCTCGTCTGCGTTATCCGCGGCGTGCCGCCCAAGAGTCTGCGTGCAGATCTCAGCGCCATCCTCGAGCGCATACATTTCCGTTACGGCGAGGCGATTCGCGAATACAAAGGGGACACCTCCACGGTCCCGGAGGTCGAGGCGGAACTCGAGCGCTGTCTTCGCTTCCAGGCGCGTGGAGAGCCGGTCGAGAAGCGTCCGGGCCCATCCATCTTCGTGATAGTCGTATTGCTGCTGATCGTTGCGGCGATCTCTTTTGTCGTATTTCGAAACTGGCAGTACTCGCGACAGCTGCAGGAGTTAGCCGTCGCGCTCGAATCGACGCCGGGACTACACGTGACGGACTTGAGCCGCGACGGCGGCCGGTTCGCGATTCGCGGGCTGCGCGATCCGCTCGCAGCCAGCGTCGCCGATGTCGCCGCGAGCGTCGACGTGCCGGCGGATCGGCTCACGGTCAGCACCCAACCATTCCAGTCGCTGCAGCCGGAGATAATCGCCGCGCGCGCGGCCCAGGCGTTCGGCCAGTCGTCCTCTGTTCGCTACCGTGTCTCCGGCACGACCCTTGTTGTCGACGGCGACGCGCCCTGGTCGTGGCAGCGCGAGCTGAAATCGCGATTCAGCAGCCTTGCGGGCGTGAGCGCGCTCGACGTCAGCGGCCTGACGGCAAGCGATCGGCAACAGTTCGCGGAGCGTATTGCAGGCATGAGTGAGCGAAAGTTCTTCTTCAGTCGCGGCGTCGAGTTCCTGCCCGAGAGCGACAGCGCGCTGCGCGCGTATGCCGCCGAAATTACCGTGCTTCAGAGGCAAGCCGCCGACCTCGATTATTCGTTGTCTGTTTCCATCGAGGGCTCCGCCGATGCTTCCGGCGACAGCGCGGCGAACGCAGCGCTCTCCTATCGGCGGGCACAGGAGGCCGCGACGATACTTGCCTCGGTGGGCGTGGCGGCAACGCTCCTTCATCAAGCCGAAGAGGCGTTTGCCGAGGCGCAGCCGATAGCCGACGTCAGCCAACGATATGTCGAGATCAGCCTGCAACTGCAGTCGATGTCCGATCAGCCATGATTCCGCTTACCAGCAAAGTCTGTGTCGTCGGCGACTTCGCCGTGGGCAAGACCAGCGTTATCGAGCGCTTCGTCACAAACCAGTTTTCCGAGAAATACCTCAGCACCGTTGGCGTGAAGATCGATACGAAAGAAATCGATTTCCCCGAACGCGGCGTTGCGCACAAGCTGGTCATCTGGGATGTGGCCGGGTCGGACAAGTTTGGCGCTACGGAGTTTGCGTACCTGCGCGGCGCCAGCGGCTATATGTATGTGGCGGACGGCACGCGTCCGGCAACGCTTATCGCCGTCGAGCAGCTGCATCGCCAGATCACCGATAAATTCGGCCCTGTCCCAAGCGTGTTGCTGGTAAACAAGCGTGACCTTGTTGCGGATTGGGAAGTCAGCGATTCGCGCTTCGATAAACTTGCCTCGAAATTCCCGCGTGCATATCGCACGAGCGCCAAGACGGGGGACGACGTCGACCGGGCGTTTACCCGCATCGCCGAGCTCGTCATCGATGACGAGCTGCGGGGTGCGTAATGCGGCTGCCGGACACGGTCGTCAGTTACCTGCAGGACGAGTTTCTTTCCGAGACCAGGCCATTCTGCCTGTTAATTGACCGCAAGTACCGTCCCGTCGACAGCTGGGGGGATGGTGGCTGGTGCGGTCTCGCCAGCATCGTGCCGGCGGCCGACGTGCGCGAACAGATGCCGTTTCTAGTCGGCATTCCGATTGATGCAAAACAAAGGCTGGAATTCCTCGAGATGCCGGCCGGCTGCGTGGTAAACATGCACCTGCTTCCTGACAACGATCAGTGCTATGTGATTCTTCTTGACGCGAGTGCGGATCACGCGGCGATTCAAGCGAGGCAGCAGTCCGTCAACGAGCTGAGACTCATGCAGTCGCGTCAGCACAGGCTCATAGGGCGCCAGCGTGAGCTGATCAGTGACCTGGTCGAGGCCAAATCGGAACTCGACCACCATCGTCGCGAGGCCGAGCGTATCAGCGAGAACAAGAGCCGTTTCATCGCGATGATGTCGCACGAGTTTCGCACGCCGCTGGCCTCGATCATCAACTATGCGGAGCTCGCCCGGGAGGCAGGAAGCGACAGCAACCATATCCAGAAGAGTATCGAGACCATATCGAGGTCCGCGCGACATCTGACTTCCCTGGTCGAGGCCGTCCTGGACGATGCCAGCCTCGATGCCGGCGAGGTCGAGTTGCTGGAGTGCGACTTCGAGATCCACGCCCTGCTAAGCGACATGGCCGCGATGATGGCGCCGATGGCGGCTGAGAAAGGCCTGTCATTCGCGACTTTCGTCGATCCTGACATGCCGAAACTGATTCATGCGGATGAGGTTCGGCTGCGACAGATCCTGATCAACCTGCTGGGCAATGCTGTCAAGTTCACGCACGAGGGCGGCGTGAAGCTGACGGCGACCCATAATCAGGGCCGCCTGGTCGTGACCGTCAGCGACTCCGGTCCGGGCATCAGTATCGAGGACCAGGAGCGAGTCTTCCGGGCATTCGAGCGTGGCGGTAACCGCGGTGAGACGGGCGCCGGGCTTGGATTGACCATAACGCTTCGACTGGTCGAGCTCATGGGCGGCGAGGTGTCTCTCGACTCGATGCCCGGCGAAGGCTGCACGGTCAGCGTGCACCTGCCGGTCGTGGCGAGCGACGATACGACCTCCCCGACTGTGCAGGTGTTGCCAACCCCGAGCGACGATACGATCGCCTCCAAAGCGCTAAGCATTCTCATCTGTGACGACGATGAGGACATGATCGCACTGATCGAGCACTACCTGCATCGATCGGGCTACGGGCTGATTACGAGTGCGAACAGTTCGGAGGCGATCGAAAAGGTGCTCAAGTACGATCCGGACCTGGTGTTGATGGACTGCAACGTTCCCGGCGTTGGCGGCGTCGTTGCTGCGAACGTGCTGCGCGAGAGAGGGTATACCAGGCCCATCGTCGCGCTTACGGCATCGAAGCTGAGCGAGAAGCAAAAGCTTGCGTTCACGCACTTCTTCAGGAAGCCGGCGCCGATGCAGGAGCTGCTGACAGTAATCAAGCGGCTGACGCACTGACTCCAGCGAATTGTTAACGATTGTTGCAGTTCACTGCCAGGCCCGCGCTTGCCGATAAACTTACCCGCTGAATCACACTCGTTTTGACAAAAGACGTCACGTCTAACAGGGGAAAGAAATGCTTGACGAATTCAAGAAATTTGCGATGCGCGGCAACGTGGTCGACATGGCTGTCGGTATCATCATCGGCGGCGCGTTCGGTAAGATTATCAGCTCATTCGTGGGCGACGTCATCATGCCACCCATCGGCATGCTGATGGGTAACGTGGACTTCAGCCAGCTGTTTATCAACCTCAGCGACACGAGCTATGCGACGCTGGCGGCCGCCAAAGAGGCCGGTGCGCCGACGATCAACTATGGTGTGTTCATGAACACGGTACTCGATTTCCTGATCGTCGCATTCGCGATCTTCATGGTCATTCGCGGCATGAACAAGCTGAAGAAGAAGGAAGAGGAAAAGCCGGCTGAGCCAGCAAAGCCCTCGGAAGAGGTTCAATTGCTGACTGATATCCGCGACGCCTTAAAGAATCGCGGCTAGACAGCAGGGTTAGCACGGAGAGCTCGTGTCCTGAGCAATTCCTCAGGTTTCGAATTTGCATGAACTTGCGGGGCAGGACACAAGGGGGGCGCTTCTGACGAAGCGCCCCTTTTTCGTGGTTTAGTGTCGCCGGAAGATGCTGTAACCTCTCGCGCATGCTCAAGTACCTCCTACTGCTGGCGGCCACGGTCGCCCCGCTCACAAGTGCGGCCGAAAACGATGAGATCGACGAAGTCGTCGTGACGGCGACGCGCCGCGCGGTCAGTAGTGACGAGGTTTCTTCGGGGCTTAGCGTGTTGAGCCGCGAGCGTGTCGAGGCGGAAAAACTCGTGACCGATTCGCTGGCCTCCGGCGTTGGGGTTTTCCTGCAGCAAACCACGCCGGGGCAGGGTGCGGCGATTATTCGCGGCCTCAAGGGCTCCTCGATCCTGCACCTGGTCGACGGCATGCGCCTGAACAACGCGATCTTCCGCAGCGCGCCCACGCAGTATTTTGCGCTGGTGCCGGTAACGTCGGTCGAGCGCATCGAAGTGCTGCGTGGCACCCCGACCTCGCTGTACGGCAACGATGCCGTTGGCGGCGTGGTGCAGCTCGTCACCCGTGTTCCGCAATTCGATACCGAAGAGACCGAGCTGCGTGGCGATGCGTTCGTTTCCTTCGATACGGCGGAGCTGGCGAAAACGACAAGAGCGACGATCGACGTGGGAAATCGTGTCCTGGCGTCATCGTTCAGCGCCGAATACCTGAAGACGGGCGACCGCCGTACGGGCAGCGGCGAGCGCATCGGGCCCAGCGGCTACGAGTCGAAAGCCGCGCGACTCCTGCTAGCGGGCACCCCGGACGACAATCGCTCATGGCTGTTCGACGCCCATTATCTCGAGCAACCGGAGACGCCACGTGTCGACGAGCTCGTGCCGGGATTCGGACAGAGCGAGCCGTCCTCGTCGGAGTTCTTCTTTGCGCCGAATCGGCGCGTATTCCTGCACGGCAGGTACACGGTAACGGACGGACTGGCGGGTCTCGACTGGAACACCGACTTTGCCTGGCAGCGGATTGACGACGATCGGGTCTCCCGTGACTTCGAATCCACTGAGCGGCGCCGCGAGTCCAACCGCAGCGACCTGTATGGCCTGACGCTCAGCGCGTCGCGCCTGGGCGACGGCGGATCCTGGATCGTGGGCGCGGAGTTCTACCATGACGAGGTTGCCAGCCGGCGACTCGAGGACGACCTGCTGAGCGGCGCGACACAGGTGCTGACGCCTCGGTTTCCCGACGGTTCGCGTGTCAGGCAGGCGGCGCTCTACGCCAATTCGCAGCGGCAGCTGACTGCGCGTCACAACCTGAGTGGTGGCATGCGCATCAGCAACGACGACGTCACGCTTCCTTCGACCGCCGTTTCGGCGGCGGCTGCCATCGACAGCACGGACATCAGCGCCGACGCCGGCTGGATTTTCGATGCCAGCGACCGCTGGCAGCTGCTGGCGAACGTCGGCCTGGGATTTCGTGCGCCCAATGTGTTTGACCTCGGTACGCTGGGAAACCGGCCTGGCAACCGATTCAACATTCCCAATACGACGTTGGACTCCGAGCGCGTTCGGCAATTCGACGTTGGCGTACGCTATCGATCCGATCGGCTGCGCATCGACGTGATGGCCTACGCCCTGCGCTATGACGATCGGATTACCTCGCTTCTGACCGGCGCCGTTACCCCTGACGGCCGCGATATCGTGCAAAGTGCCAATGCGGCGGAGTCCTCCATCCGCGGCGTGGAGGCTGGCGTGGAATTTACCATTAGCGATGCGCTCGAAGCGCGCGCCGTTCTCAACTACAGCCGCGGCGAACAACGGGCCGTCGGGTCCGGCACGGAACCCGCCGATCGCATTCCACCTTTTAATGGCAACATCGTGCTGTCTTACGACTACGGCGGCAGCTACCGCCTGCAGAGCTGGCTCCGTTTCGCGGGCGCCCAAAATCGTCTCAGCGCGCGCGACGTTGGCGATACGCGAATCGATCCGCAGGGCACCCCCGGCTGGGCGATGGTCGGCGCCCGGGTGAACAAGGCGTATGGCGATCGCTGGCTGCTGGCCGTGACGCTCGACAACCTGCTCGACAAGCGTTATTGCGTACACGGCTCCGGACTGGACGCGCCGGGGCGTAACCTCATGTTGGCCCTGCGTTTTAACTGGTAGCGACCAGCGGAACCTGTGCCGGCGCGTGCTAGACTTGCGGCGGAAAAAGGCCGCAGGCAAAAGCAGTGCTGAAGAAGTTCATTAGAGAGTTACGTCGTCGCGAAGTATTCCGCACGGCTGGTTTGTACGTTGGCGTTGGCTGGCTGCTCGTCGAGGTCGCCAGCGTCGTTCTGCCGGCTTTCGAGGCGCCCGACTGGATACTGCGCGCTTTGATCATACTGATGGTGGCTGGATTCCCGGTCGCCCTGGTACTCGCCTGGATTTACGACTTCACCGAGCACGGTATCGTCGTGCAGGGCGATTCGACAGACACGGTCGTAGCGCCCATCGGCAGCCGCAAGATGGACTTCGTTGCTATCGGCGTGCTCAGCGTCGCGTTGATGGTGTCGGTCTATTTCCATATCACGGGTGGCCCCGAGGTGGTCGAGGAATTAAAACCGATATCGGTCCTGATCGCCGACTTCGACAACGCGACCGGTGACTCCGTGTTCGACGGCTCGCTGGAGCAGGCTTTGCAGATCGGCCTGGAGGGTGCTTCGTTTATTACTTCCTTTCCGCGCCTGACAGCCGGGCGCATTGCGAAATCCTTGCAGCCCGACTCAACGAGGCTCAGTGCGGAACTCGCGCAGCTGGTATCCGTTCGCGAAGGCATCGATGTCACGCTCAGCGGCGAAATCAGCACCGACGGGAACGGCTACAAGCTGGTCATTCGCGGCACCGACGGCGTGGCCGGCGAGGAGCTGCTTCTGGCCAGCGCCAGGGCGGGCAGCAAGCTGGAGGTGCTGACCGCCATCAATTCCCTGACAGGCGAGGTGCGCGAAGCGCTCGGCGATACCGACGTGGACAGCATCGTCATGGAGACCTTCACGGCAGGCTCCATCGAGGCGATGCGCGACTACACGCACGCCCAGCAGCTCGCGCAGGCCGGGAAACGAGAGGAAGCCATCGAGCTTTATGCCAGTGCCGTCGATAAGGACCCTAACTTCGGCCGAGCACTCTCCGGCTGGGCCCTGACACTGTTCAACATGGGCCGCGCGGATGAAGCAAACACGCTGTGGGAGCGTGCACTGTCGAAGATGGATACGATGACTGCCCGCGAACGCTACCGGACGCTGGGGCTGTACTACATGACGGTGACAGGTAACTACGAGAAGGCCATCGAGAACTACCAGGCGCTGGTCGAAGCCTACCCGGCCGACAACGCGGCGCAGAGCAATCTCGCGGTCGCCTACTTCGCGACGCTGGATTTCGACGGTGCGCGCAAACATGGCTTGCAGGCGCTGGCGATTTACCCGAACAACGTCATCATGCAATCGAATTACGCGCTGTATGCGATGTACGCTGGCGATTTTGAAACCGCGACGGCCGAAGCAGAAAAGGCGCTGGCGCTCGACGAAAAACGTTACGTGGCGCGACTGCCTGTCGCGATGGCGAAAGTAGCGCTCGAGGACTTCGATGGGGCGCGGGCCGCGTACGAGCGCATGTTCGAAGCCGGCGAAAGAGGCGAGTCGCTCGGCAACCTGGGCTTTGCCGACCTCGAGATGCTGAGAGGCGATTTCGCGGCCGCCGTTGAAACGTTGAAGACCGGCATCGCGCATGACGACAGGATAGGCAACACGCGCTCCGCGGCGACCAAGAGGGCGATGCTTGCAACCGCCCTCGCCGACCTGGGGCTCGCCGAGCAGGCAAGAGCCGAGCTACAGGCAATCCTTGAGGACAGCGGCGCGGAGCGCGCCGTGCCGGCGGCAATGGTCAGCCTGCAACTTGGCGACACGGCAACAGCATCGCGCATTGCCGAGGTGCTCGGTAGCAAACTGCGGCCGCAGAGCCGTGCCTATGGGCTGATGATCGAAGGTCTGCTGGCACTCGAGGCCGGCGACGCGGTGGCCGCGATCGACAAACTGCGAGCGGCTATCGGGATGTCCGACCTCTGGCTGATCCGATTCCAGCTCGGCAAGGCTTACCTCGAGGCGGGTTTCGCGGCGGAATCGATGGACGAGTTCCAGATCTGCTATGACCGCATCGGCGAGGCAACAGCGCTGTTTCTGGAAGACCGCCCGAGCTGGCGCTATACGGCAACCTTACCGTACTGGTTTGGACGCGCCGAGGAAAAACTGGGCATGGGACATGCCGCCAAGGACAAGTACCGCACTTTCCTGCGTATCCGGCCAAGCGGTCCCCTGGCAGACGATGCCAGGGGACGTTTGTGACAGGACACTAGCGTACGCGGATTTGCGGCGAGTCCAGGAACTGGCCGGTCAGCTGGCTCGTGACACGAACGCAGTAGAACCCCGGATCCAGCGGTGCGCCGTTTGCGCCGTCAGACTGCCAGTTGTACTCCCAGGAGTTGTCGGCTTTGATGCGGAAGCCGCTGCTGCCGGGGTCACCCGCGAGCGTAAACATCGGCATGCTGCTGTTGCACTCCCGGAACTCGAGTATCTGCAGATCGTAGGACGTGTCCAGTGTCGCGCCATTCGAATCCAGCCAGCCCCAGGACAGCGGGTTGCTGCT
>JBFELT010000115.1:0-10579 GCA_041552015.1 Woeseiaceae bacterium | reverse complement strand
GTCGATCACGAAGACATTGCCATTCGCGAAGCGCAAAAGCTCGGTATCCCCGTTGTAGGAATCGTGGACACCAATTGCTCACCGGAGGGTGTCGACTACGTCATCCCTGGAAATGACGATGCGATGCGTGCGATCGAACTCTACGCCGGCCTGATTGCAGATGCAGTTCTCGACGGCAAGGCGTCGATTCCTGAGGTCGCCCTCGGCGAAGACGAATTCGTAGAGCTCGATGAGCACGGCAAGCCCAAAAAGGCGCGCGCCAAGAAAAAAGCCGCGAAAAAGACAGCCAGGAAACCGGCCGCCAAGAAAAAGGCACCGCAGAAGAAAGCCGAGCCTGCGGCCGATGCCAAGGCTGACGCCGAAGGCGAGCCGGCGGCCAAGACAGTAGCGGAGGACGCCGGGGCAACGACGAAGGCGGCCGCGAAGCCGGCGACAAAAGCAAAGCCTGACGCCGACGAAAAGCCGGCGGCGAAAACGAAGCCTGACGCCGACGAAAAACCGGCGGCGAAAGCGAAGCCTGGCGCCGACGAAAAGCCGGCGACGAAGGCGAAAGCGAAGCCCAAAGCCGACGCAAAGCCGGCGGCGAAATCGAAGCCTGACGCCGACGAAAAGCCGGCGGCTGAGAAACCCGAAAAAACACCCGCTGACACCGAGAAAGCGGAGGACTAGGTAATGAGCGTAACAGCATCTATGGTTAAAGCGCTTCGCGAGCGCACCGGCGCGGGCATGATGGAGTGCAAGAAGGCGTTGGTTGAGACCAACGGTGATCTCGACGCGGCAGCGGAAGAGCTGCGCAAGTCGGGCCAGGCGAAAGCGGACAAGAAGGCAAGCCGCGTCGCGGCGGACGGTCGCATCGTGATCGCGACCGACAGCGGCAAGGCCGTAATCGCGGAAATCAATTCTGAAACCGACTTTGTCGCGAAAGACGAGAACTTCATCGGATTCGCCGAAAGCGTTGCCGCCGCCGCATTGTCGTCGGGCACGAGCGATGTCGAAAAACTCGTCTCACAGCCGCTCGATGGCAAGAAGACCCTGGAAGAGGCGCGCACCGAACTTGTCAGCAAGGTCGGCGAGAACATCTCGGTGCGGCGCGTCGCGATTGTCGAAGGCAAGGGTCCGATCGGGCACTACACGCATGGCGCGCGCATCGGGGCCGTGGTCGTCCTGGAGGGCGGTGACGCGGAGCTCGCTCGTGACATCGCCATGCATGTTGCGGCAAGCAGTCCGGTCTGTATCGACGAGCAGGGCGTGCCGGCCGAAACGCTTGATCGGGAACGGCGTATTTTCTCCGAGCAGGCGGCGAGTTCCGGAAAGCCACCCGAGATCGTCGAGAAGATGGTGTCGGGTCGAATTGCCAAGTTCCTCAAGGAAATCACCCTTGTCGGCCAGCCCTTCGTCAAGGATCCCGATGTGCCGGTGAGCAAGCTGCTCAAGGACGCGGGGGCCAGCGTGGCATCCTTCGTTCGCTTTGAAGTGGGTGAGGGCATCGAAAAGAAAGCGGACAATTTCGTCGAGGAAGTAATGGCCCAGGTGAAAGGTACGGCCTGAGGAATCATGCTTAAGCCTTTGATTTTAGTGAGGACTCAGGGTCCGAAATCCGCTAGAATCGGGCGGCAGCGAACTACACGCATTGACACCCGACAGGGCCCGGCATGAGCAATTCTTCCGTCCAGTATGACCGAGTGCTGCTGAAACTCAGCGGCGAGGCACTGATGGGGGAATTGGACTACGGCATCGAGCCCAAGGTCATTCAGCGTATCGCGGCGGAGATCGCTACGGCGAGAAAATCGGGCGTCGAGATCGCCATCGTCATCGGCGGCGGCAATATCTTTCGCGGCGCCGGACTTGCGCGTGCCGGAATGGATCGCGTGACCGGCGATTACATGGGTATGCTGGCGACCGTCATGAATGCGCTGGCGATCCAGGATGCGCTGGAGTCTCTCGACGTATTTGCGCGCGTCATGTCCGCACTGCAGATTCACGACGTGTGCGAGGACTACATCCGACGTCGGGCCGTTCGCCACCTTGAGAAGGGTCGCGTGGTAATCCTCGCGGCCGGCACCGGCAACCCGTTCTTCACCACCGACACGGCGGCGAGCCTGCGGGCGATCGAGATTGGCGCCGATGTCCTTCTGAAGGCAACCAAGGTCGATGGCGTGTACGACGATGATCCCATGGCGAACCCGAACGCCAGGCGCTTTGAAACGGTCTCCTATGACCAGGTTCTGACCGATAAACTCTCGGTGATGGATGCGACGGCGATCGTCATGTGCCGGGACAACGGTATTCCGTTGCGGGTTTTCGACCTGACACGCCGCGACGCGCTCATCCAGGCGATCTCGGGCGATAGCGTAGGGACCTTGGTAACCTCCTGATAGTCGTCCAGGATCGGAAATTCGGGATTAGCAGAAGAGGGAAGTATCGTGTTGGATGAAATCAAGAAAGATGCCGGTACCCGCATGGCCAAGAGCGTTGCCTCGTTGCAGCAGGATCTGACCAAGATTCGCACCGGTCGCGCGCATACCAGCCTGCTCGATCACATAACGGTCGAATACTACGGCAGTCCGGTGCCGCTGAATCAGGTGGCCAACGTGGGCGTTGAGGATTCCCGGACGCTAATTATTACGCCATGGGAAAAGGACATGGTGAAGGTGATCGAGAAAGCAATCATGGGATCCGATCTCGGCCTGAATCCGTCGTCGGCCGGCACCGTGATCCGAGTGCCACTGCCGCCACTGACAGAGGAACGTCGCAAGGACATGATCCGGGTGGTTCGCCAGGAGGCAGAAGGTGGTCGAATTGCCATTCGAAACATTCGTCGAGATGCGCTGCACGACATCAAGGAGCTGCTCAAGGAAAAGATGATCGGCGAAGATGAAGAGCGTCGTGGAGAGGGCGAAATTCAGGGCATCACAGACAAGTACATCGCCGAAATCGACAAGGTGCTAGCGGAAAAAGAAGCGGAGTTGATGGAGGTCTGACAGACCGTCATTCAGTCGACGTGGACGCCAAAGCCGCAAAGATACCGAGGCATGTCGCCGTCATCATGGACGGTAACGGGCGCTGGGCGCGTGCCCGCCAAAAGCCTCGGCATGCGGGCCACCGGGCCGGCGTGAAGTCCGTGCGTGCGACGGTCGAGTCGGCGGCCAGGCACGGCGTCGAGGTACTGACACTGTTCGCCTTCAGTAGCGAAAACTGGGGTCGTCCCGAGGAGGAAGTCCGGAGCCTGATGACACTTTTCATCGAGGCATTGCGACGGGAAGTGGACGAGCTGCATCGTAACAACGTGCGGCTTCGACTCATCGGGGAACGGGATCTCCTGAAGCCGGGGCTGGTGAGGAAGTTCGCCGCGGCGGAAGAGAAAACGGCTGCAAATACCGGCCTGCTGCTGAACGTCGCGGTCGCGTATGGGGGACGCTGGGATATCCTGCATGCGACAAAGCGTCTCGCCGCGAGGGTCGAGCGCGGTGAAATCACGGTCGAGGACATAGATGAAGCGACCCTGGCCTCGGAAATGCAGCTGGCCGATTGTCCGGAACCAGACCTGTTGATTCGAACCGGTGGGGAGCAGCGCATCAGCAATTTCCTGTTATGGAACCTGGCCTATGCGGAACTCTGGTTTACCGATGTGTTGTGGCCGGACTTCGACGAGCATGAATTTGAGAGGGCGCTGCGTTTCTTCGCGCAGAAGCAGCGGCGCTTTGGGCACACCGGCGAACAGGTAGTGGCGTCTCGATGTTGAAGACCCGGATAATCACAGCGATCATTGCATTGATCGCACTGGCCATCGTGCTGTTCGTTGTCCCCGGGCGAGTTGCCGAGGCGTTCATTGCTGCCGTAATCCTGGCGGGGGCCTGGGAATGGTCGGCATTTCTGCTCGCGCCTTCGGCTATGGCGCGCGCACTGTTCGTCGTCGCTATCGGCGCGGCGATCGCCGCCCTGTACACGATACTGCCGCAATACGCCGGGCTGACTCTGCAGCTTGCCTGCCTCTGGTGGTTCTGCGCTTTCATCTGGATTCTGTTCTTCCCGACGCCGATACCCCGGATCGTTCGCTGGACCGCCGGCGCACTTGTGCTCGTACCGATGTTTGTCGCCCTGCTGCTGCTGTATCGCATGGGTGCCGAAGTGCTGTTGTTCGCCCTGCTGATCGTGTGGGCGGCGGATGCGGGTGCTTTTTTTGCCGGCAAACTGTTCGGTCGCGTGAAACTGGCGCCGAATATCAGCCCCGGCAAAACCTGGGAAGGTGTTTTCGGTGGATTGTTTGTGGTTACCCTGCTGGCAATAGCCGCCGCCTACTGGACCAGCAACCAGGTCATTGTAGTGCTGCCGTTCTGCCTGGCCGTTGCGGCAATTTCTATTGTTGGCGATCTCACGGTCAGCATGTTCAAGCGCACAGCCGGCTTGAAGGACAGCGGCAAGTTGTTTCCGGGGCATGGAGGCGTTCTCGATCGCGTTGACAGCGTTGCCGCCGCCGCACCGTTATTTGCGCTCGGGATCAGCTGGCTGGGGCTGCTATCATGATGTGTTCATCGGCCGTTCATTCCTACTGTATTACCGTGGTCCCGCCGCGCAAAGGAACTGCCACGGCTGATGCCAGTCAACATACCGAACGCGCGCGCTTTGCGCGTGGCGCAATCGGCACCAAACCGGTTTGCGTACTTGGGGACAAGCTTCGATGATGGGTAGTGCATTAATCAGTATTCTGGCATTCATTGCCGCGATCAGCATCCTGGTCGCCGTTCACGAGTATGGCCACTACGTGGTCGGTCGCTGGACCGGCATGAAGGTGTTGCGATTCTCGATTGGCTTCGGCAAACCCGTATGGTCGCGTGTATCCGGTAAGGACAAGACCGAATACTGCATCTCGGCCATCCCGCTGGGTGGCTACGTTCGATTCCTCGACGGTCGCGACGGACCGATTGACCCGGAAGATGAAGGGCGTGCCTTCAATCAGCGTCCGATTCCGGCGCGTATTGCCGTGCTGCTCGCCGGACCCGCTTTCAACTTCATCTTCGCCATCGTCGCCTACTGGGTGCTGCTTTCCGGCGGGGTCATGATGCTCAAACCGGCAGTGGGCGACGTGATCCCGGACTCTTCCGCTGACAAGGCGGGGCTGGTTTTTGGCGACAAGATCGTCGCGGTCGGTGATGTCGAGACCAGGGACTGGGAAACGACACTGGTGCAGATCCTCGACAACATGGTCGTCGATGGCCGTGTTCCACTGACGCTCGAGAGTGAGGCAGGCCGAATTCGATCCACCGTCATCGACGTCGGTTCCGAGCGAAACCGTTTGACCGAGCCGGGATTGCTGTTTGACGGACTGGGTTTCGAGATATGGCAACCGCCGGCAGAAATAGGCACCTTGTCACCTGGCGGCGCCGCGGAGTCAGCGGGTCTCAGGATCGGCGATCGGATTGTCTCCATAAACGGTACTCGTATAAAGACGTTCTCCGATCTCATCGGCGTGGTTTCGCCGCTCGCCAATCAGCGAGTGGATGTTGAATACGAGCGCGATGGCCGGACGACAAGCGTCGCAGTGCAGCTTGGCGAACATGAAGTAGACGGCGAGAAGCGCGGTCTTCTGGGAATCAGCCTTCCGCAAACGTCGTCGGATTACTACTATCGGCGCAGTTTTTCGCTGCTGGAATCGTTTAACGAAGCGGCCATCAAGACCTGGGGGTCAACGCTTTTTACCGTCAAGATGTTGAGTCGCATGGTGACGGGTGATGTATCAATCAAGAACATCAGCGGTCCAATTAATATCGGTCAGATAGCGGGCGAGTCAGCGCAGCGGGGGCTCAGTTATTTCCTGGGTTTTCTTGCAGTCGTGAGCATTAGCCTGGGCGTTCTGAACCTGTTGCCCATCCCGGTCCTCGATGGTGGCCAGATCGTGTATCAGGTTATTGAAATGATAAAGGGCAGCCCGATGACGGAACGCGCGCAGATGCTGGGGCAGCAGGTTGGCATATTCGCATTGCTCCTGTTGATGAGCTTCGCATTCTACAACGACATAGCGAGAATCCTGGGCTGACCGGGTCGGACGGAAATCCATTGCCAATGAGACACACACTTTTCGCATTGTTGTTGACACTGCCCGTAACAGTTCTGGCTGCCGGCGAATTCGTCGTAAAGGATATGCGTGTTGAGGGCTTGCAGCGTATTTCTGAGGGAACGGTATTCAACTATCTTCCCGTCAATATCGGTGACACGCTGGATCGCAATCGTATTGGCGAGGCCATCCGGGCCTTATACGGGCAGAATCTTTTTGACGACATCGAAATGCGTCGCGACGGCGAGACACTGGTCATTGTCGTCAAGGAGCGTCCATCCATCGAGAGCTTCGAGATCGACGGCAATAAGGACATCAAGACAGAAGACCTGATGCAGTCGCTGCGAAATGTCGGCCTGGCACGCGGCCGCACCTTCGACCGGTCCGTGCTCGACAACGTTGAAATGTTTCTGCGTGAGCAGTACTACGATCGCGGAAAATACGGCGTCGTCATCGACACCGAGATTAGCGAGCGACCCAATAACACGGTGCGCGTCAAGGTGAACGTCAAAGAGGGCGATCGGGCCAAGATTCGTCAGGTCAACATCGTCGGCAATGAAACCTTCGACGACGACGCGATTCGCGAAGGCTTCGCGTTGGATACCGCGAACTGGCTTTCCTGGATACGACAGGACGATCGCTATGCGAAGGAGGCGCTGGAGGGCGACCTCGAGATACTGCGCTCCTTTTACATGGATCGCGGCTATGCGGATTTCAAGATCGAGTCCACACAGGTGGCCATATCGCCCAACAAGAAGGACATATTTGTCACGATCGGCGTGAACGAAGGGGAGCTTTATACGATATCTGACGTCAAGCTCGTTGGCGAGATGGTGGTTCCCGAGGAGTACCTGCGAGGCCTGATTCTCACCAAGCCGGGTGCCGTGTTCAACCAGAGAGCGCTTACGCAAACCAGCGACCTGATGGCCTTCCGGCTCGGCGAAGAGGGCTATGCAAATGCGGAGATAGAACCGGTGCCGGAACTCGACCGCGACAAGAAAGAGGCATCGATTACTTTTTACGTCAACCCGCAGAATCGCGTCTATGTGCGCCGTATCAATTTTAACGGCGTCGATCAGATAGATGATGAGGTGCTAAGACGAGAGATGCGACAAATGGAAGGGTCGTACTTGTCGAATTCGCTGATCGATCGATCGAAGGTGCGCCTGCAGCGACTGCCATTCATCGAGAAAGCCGAGGTCAGCAACGCACCGGTACCCGGCACTCCGGATCTCGTCGACGTCGATTTCGATCTCGAGTATCGCATGCCCGGGCAATTCTCGGGCGGTGTCGGATATTCCGAATCGCAAAAACTGCTGCTTAACGGCAGTATCGTGCACACCAACTTCCTCGGTAGCGGGAATCGCGTGGCGCTCGAGCTCAACTCCGGCCGATTCCAGAAACTTTACAGCCTGTCGCACACGGATCCGTATCGATCCATGGACGGCATTCGACGCACCATCAGCTTCAACTACCGGGACATTACGCAGTTCACGTCGGCGGCATCGGACTTCTCGACAACCAGTGCGGGCGCGACGATTGACTACGGCTATCCGATTACCGAGTACCAGTCGATTTCCGTGGGCGCTACGTTCCAGCACTCCGAGTTGTTGTCGTCGCTCAACAGCACACAGCAGGCGCAGGACTGGGTAATCAATAACGGCAATCCATTCACCGAGACTCTCGGCAGCGGGAGTTCCTTCTTCGGTACGAAGTTCGATACCGTCGAACTCATCGCGGGCTGGACCTACGACAGCCGAAACCGCTCGCTATTCGCGAATCGTGGTACACGCCAGCAGCTGTTCCTGTCCATGGCGGTGCCGGGAAGCGACGTCGAGTTCTACCAGGCGCGCTACAGCTTCACCAAGTATTTCCCGATCACGAACAAGTGGGTCATGCGCTTCAATACCGAACTGGGCATTGGCGAGGGCATTGGCGAAACGACGGCATTGCCGCCGTACAAACAGTTCTACGGCGGCGGGCCGCAGTCGGTGCGCGGATTCAAGGAGTCGTACCTTGGGCCCCGCGACAGTTTTGGCCGCCCATATGGCGGCAACGTGTTGGTTGCGAGTCAACTTGAGCTTATACTCCCGCTTCCCGACAAATGGGCCAGCCAGGCGCGAGCTACCCTGTTCTACGATGTCGGCAATGTATTCAACACCGGCGAGGTGGCGTTTACCGACAGGCTCGGTAGCCCGATATTGTACGAACCGGATCTGGACGAGTTACGGACATCGGTGGGTATTGGAGTTGAGTGGCTGGCGCCGTTGGGTCTGTTCCGATTCAGCTACGCCTACCCGCTTAACCCGTATGACGGCAACGACAGGTATTTCGGCGACGAACTGGAGCGTTTCCAGTTCTCCATTGGACAAGCGTTTTAAGGAATGGAAAGGTTATGAGTTTTGTAAAGCGACAGTTGGTTGAAGCAGCATTAGGTGTGGTTCTGGCGTGTGCGTTTGCATTGCCAGCGGCGGCGCAGGACATGAAGATTGGCGTCGTCAGCCTTCCGGCCCTGATCGAGCGGGCTCCGCAGACGAAAATCGCAATGGACGCTTTGCAGGAGGAATTTGCGCCGCGGCAACGGGAGTTTCTTGCCAAACAGAAAGAATTCGAAGAGCTCTCTGCCAAAGCACAAAAAGACTTTGCCGTCATGGGCGAAACGGAGCGCCGCAATGCGGAGAAGGATCTCCGAGACCTGCAGCGCGAAGTGTCGCGACTGCAAAACGAATTCCGCGAAGACCTGAATCTTCGGCAA
The DNA here is from genome assembly GCA_041552015.1 of Woeseiaceae bacterium. Taxonomy (GTDB): domain Bacteria; phylum Pseudomonadota; class Gammaproteobacteria; order Steroidobacterales; family Woeseiaceae; genus UBA1847. The sequence continues at coordinate 1,772 of JBFELT010000115.1, read as the reverse complement.
AACGAAGAATACGGAGTGCTGCAGCGTTCCATGCTGAAGGAAGTGCAGGACTACGCGCAGGCGCAGGGTTTCGACCTGATTGTCGGTGATGGCGTGCTGTTCGCGAGCAACGAAGTCAATATCACCGAGCAGGTCTTGCGTGCCGTTGAGGCGAACCACCAGGCAACGAGCAAGCGATAGGCCATCGTCAGGGGAGGGTCAGGAACCCGTGCCGATCAGCATCGGAGCGCTTGCCACACAGTTCGGTTGCGAGCTGATCGGCGACCCCGACGTTGTCGTTAGTCGCGTCGCGTCGTTGTCCAGTGCGACGCCGGACTCGCTGTGTTTTCTGGCAAATACCGCGCTGAAGACGCAGCTTGCCGAAACGAAAGCGGCCGCTGTGATTCTGCGCCCCGAGGATGCCGCGGCGTCGCCGGTCGCGGCCATCCTGCACGACAATCCCTACGCCTGTTATGCGCAGATGGCGGCGGCGGTGTGCCCGCCACCGGCGTTTGCGCCCGGAGTCCATGCATCGGCCGTCGTGGCAGCCAGCGCGACGGTGGCCGATAGCGCCTGCCTCGCCGCTCACGTCGTTGTTGGTGAGCGATCGGAAATCGGACCAAATGTCTACCTCGGCCCTGGCACGGTGGTCGGCCCGGACTGCAGGATAGGGGACGCCTGCCGATTCGTCGCCCACGTTACCCTTGCGCGCAGTGTCGTAATCGGTGCGCGCGGTCTGTTTCATCCCGGTGTCGTCATCGGCGCCGATGGTTTCGGTAACGCGATGACGCCCGAAGGCTGGGTCAAGGTTCCGCAGCTTGGCGGCGTGCGCATTGGGGACGACGTTGAAATCGGCGCGAATACTACCGTGGATTGCGGCGCGCTTGACGACACGATCATCGAGGACGGTGTCCGAATCGATAATCTTTGCATGATTGCCCACAACGTACATATTGGTGCCCATACGGCGCTGGCCGGAATGACGGGAATTGCAGGCAGCACAAGGATCGGCAGGCGATGCATGTTCGCCGGCGCGTCTGGCGCGGTCGGGCATATTACCGTCTGCGACGACGTGATCGTTGCCGCCAAGACGTTTCTATCCAAGGATGTCGTAAAACCGGGTACCTACGCCGCGAGTTTTCCGGCCGATGAATCGGGGCGCTGGGCGAAGCAGCTGGCAAGATTCCGCCGCCTGGATAAACTGTTCGAACGAGTCAGCCATCTGGAAAAGGGCGATCACTAGCCCGGTCGTCTTTAGGGTCTGAATGCCATGATTCACGCAAGCGCAATCGTTTCAGACAAAGCCCAAATCGGGAGCGACGTTTCTGTCGGCCCTTATGCCGTGATCGGCGATGATGTGGAAATCGGCAGCGGCTCCGTCGTCGACAGCCACGTCGTTATCAACGGGCCTACCGTCATCGGCAAGAACAATCACATCTATCAGTTCGCCTCGATCGGTGATGACCCGCAGGACAAGAAATACGCGAACGAACCGACGCGCCTGGTCATCGGCGATGGAAACACGATCCGCGAGTTTTGCACGATCAGCCGGGGTACCGTGCAGGACAGGGGCGAAACGAGCATTGGTGACGACAACTGGATCATGGCTTACGTCCACATAGCGCACGACTGCGTGGTCGGCGATCACACCATAATGGCGAACAACACGACGCTGGCGGGCCACGTGCAGATCGGCGACTGGGTCATATGCGGCGGCTTTTCCGGTGTCCACCAGTTTTGTCGCATTGGCGCGCATGCCTTTCTGGGCATGTACGCGGGCATCAATCGCGATG
>JBFELT010000114.1:0-10591 GCA_041552015.1 Woeseiaceae bacterium | reverse complement strand
CCGCGGCCTGCAGTCGGGTGATGTCACGGTCGACTACGTCGCTGGAGACGGTACCTCGGGCAGCCTCGGAGTAGTGGGTACGCTGGCGGCAACGTCAACGCTGTCCATCGGCCCGGCGATCCGGGCTCTGTTGCCGGCTGCGCTGCAGAACACGGGCCGCCTTGCGCTGACCATCACGGCCAACGTTCCGGCTTGCGATGCTCAGATCAACGCACAGTACAACGCCGGTGGAAATCGGGCTTACACCTCCAGCCGCGATAACTGCGAGCAGGACGGTGGTAGCTACTAAAGCGTAGGTCAGAAGCAAAAAGAAAGATTCCCGCAAGGGAATAAGACGGCGGGGCTTCGGCCCCGCCGTTTTTTTATGGGTAGAATACGCCGGCGCGTATAGAGGACCCGCTCCGATGTTGGCGAATGCCTACCTCAAGTTCCGGCCATATCTTCACAACACCGCCTGGATCATGGGCGAGAAGCTGCTGGCAATGGCGTTGGGCTTCGCGGCCACGGTGCTGGTGGCCCGCTACCTCGGGCCCGACGGCTTCGGCACGCTGGCCTACGCGACGTCGCTGGTCGCGCTATTCGGTATTTCGGGGCATCTCGGCCTGCACGGGCTGGTGGTGCGCGAAATCGTCAGGAAGCCGGCCCTGCGCGGCGAGACGCTGGGTACGACCGCAGTTCTCAAGCTGCTCGGCGTCCTGCTCGGCTACCTGCTGTTACTGCTGTATGCCGCTACCTACGAGGGCGTCGGCAGCGTTCGTTTTACACTGATTGCGATTGCCGGCGCTGCGCTGCTGTTCACGCCGCTCGACGTCGTGGACTACTGGTTCAACGCCTTCGTTCAGGCCCGCTATGTGTCTGTCGCCAGGCTCTCGGCGCAGCTGGCGTTCGTGGCCTTGACGCTGCTGTTCGTATTCCGGCGTGCCGACATCGTGATGTTCGCAGTCCCGTATCTGCTGCAGGCAATCGTTGCGGCGATAGTCCTGCTGGTGCTGTTTCGTGCGAAAGCCGACATCCGGCTGTCTTCATGGCGTTTCGACGGCGGCCATGCAAGCGCACTCCTGAAACAGGGCTGGGTCATTTACCTGGCCTCATTTTTCGCGGTCATCTACCTCAAGATCGACCAGGTCATGCTGCGCTGGTTTGCCGATTCGGCGGAAGTCGGGGTTTACGCGGTGGCCGCGCGCCTGTCCGAGGTCTGGTACTTCATCCCCGGGGCAATCGTGGCCTCCGTGTTTCCCAGGCTGATCGATCTCCGGGAGTCCGACGAGTCGTCCTTTATGCGTCGACTCCAGCAGCTGTTCGACAGCCTTGCCGTGCTCGGGATGATTCTGGCTCTGGCGGTAACATTGCTGGCGCCCTGGTTGATCCCCTGGCTTTTCGGCCCGGACTACGCCGCCAGTGCGTCGATCCTGGTCATCCACACCTGGGCGTCGGTCTTCATCTTCATGCGTGCCGCGCTGTCACGCTGGATACTGATTGAGAACGCGCTCTATTTCTCACTGCTGACGCAGGGCCTGGGCGCGCTGTCGAATGTGGCACTGAATTATTTCCTGATTCCCGCTTACGGCGGGCAGGGAGCGGCGTGGGCCACGCTGGTTTCCTATGCGATTGCGTCATTTTTCGCGGTATTCCTGTATCCTCGCACCCGGCCCGTATTCTGGTTGATGCTGAACGCGCTGCTCGCTCCGCTGCGTTATCCGCTCAAGCTCATTTCCACGCGATAAGACTGAATGATCCGATCGATACTTTCGCGCCTGCCGCCTGGCTTGAAAAAGCGCCTCCTCGCAGGTCGAGAGAAAATCCGCATGGCGGCACTGCGACTGTTCTCGATCAACGGTTTTCTCGCCAGCCTGTATTTCTGCTTATTCTCGCGCCGCTTCTACGGCGAGCATCACGCCGTGCTCAAGGGTCGCCTGCAGTACTTCAGGGACCTGAAAGCGAGCCCGGCGAGTTCGCCTCAACTGCGCCGAAACATACACCGGCTCGAGAAAGGCCTGATAATGAAGCCCAGGCGCCCCGTGTTCGGCGAAGCGTTCATCCAGGAGACGGTACAGGCCTTCAATCGAGCGCGAGCGACGGACGGGTATTCCGCCGAGGAACTGAAGTGGGCCGGGGATGTGCTCGACGAGTACTTCTCCGTTGTCGAAGGGACCGCCGTCATAGACGCGGCCAGGCGCTCATTTGACCGCGGCCCGGATGGCCCGGACGAAGCGCGGTCGAGCGGCAGCAAGCCGTATCCGCGCGCGGACAGTCCCGCGACCTCGATATCCTTCGATGATCTGCACCTCCTGTACCAGCGGCGCCGCTCGGTGCGCTGGTACCTGCAGCAGCCGGTACCGCTCGCGCTGATCGACAAAGCCGTCAACTCGGCGGCACTGGCGCCGTCGGCCTGTAACCGTCAGCCGTTTCGCTTTATCGTCTCGACCGAGCCGAAATCGGCGACCCGGATCGCGGAATGCGCCGGCGGAACCGCCGGCTTCGCACAGCAGCTGCCGGCGATCATCGTCGTCGTGGGCGACCTGTCGGCGTATCCACTGGAGCGCGACCGCCACCTGATCTATATCGACGGCGCGCTGGCGTCCATGCAGCTGATGCTGGCCGCGGAGACCCTGGGCCTGTCCACCTGCCCGATCAACTGGCCGGACGTGGACAATGCCGAACAGCGCATCAGGGGGCTACTCGAACTCCCGCCGCATGAACGCGTCATCATGCTGATCGCCATCGGCTACGGCGATCCGGACAGCGGCGTGCCGTTCTCGCAAAAGAAACAGGGCGAGCTGTTGCTTAGCGAGTTCCCGGCTGAATGATCCCGCAATGATTATCGAGATCCGCAAGGCCGGCTTCCACAACAAGGGCGCTCAGCTCATGCTGCTCGCGATCGTCGCAAGACTGCGGGCGGCTTACCCGGATGCGACGCTGGCGATGGTGCCGAGCGCGCCGAACGGCTCGCAGCCGTTCGCGAGGCTGACGTCCCTGGGCCTGTTGCCCAAGGCGTCGTTGAATCGCGGCGGTATCGAGTGGGGCGATCTCGCCGCCTTGATTCCGGGAAGACTGCGCCGCCGCTACGGCCTGGTTCTCGATCGTGACATCGACGTGGTAATCGATGCCGCGGGCTTCGCCTACAGCGATCAGTGGGGCGCAGACAGCTCGCTGGCCTTGTCGCGCGCGGCCCGCCGCTGGCGACGGCGTGGGACGAAATTGATCCTGATGCCACAGGCTTTCGGACCCTTCACCGAGCCCCGTATTCGAAAGGCGATTCGTCTCGCGGTGGACAGCGCGGTTCTCGTGATGCCGCGTGACTCGATCTCGTATCGATACCTGACCGAGCTTACCGGTGAGCGCGACAACGTACGGCAGTATCCCGATTTCACCAACCTGGTCGCGGGCATCGTTCCCGGCGACTTCGATGTGGAAAGCTGCGGCGTCGCGCTGGTGCCGAATATACGAATGATCGACAAGACGGACGCGGCCTCGGGCGACGAGTACCTGGCGTTCATGACGGCTTGCGCGAAACACCTGCAAGGCAAGGGTGCGAGGCCGTACCTACTGGTGCACGAGGGCGCGGACGACGAGGCACTCGCGTGGCAGATCGCAACGGCGAGCGGAGGAATTCCCGTCGTGACGGAAGGCGACCCACTAAAGCTCAAGGGCATACTCGGCGCCAGTCGCGCGGTGGTGGCGAGCCGCTTTCATGCGTTGGTCAGCGCGCTGAGCCAGGGTGTTCCGGCGGTCGCGACCGGCTGGAGCCACAAGTATACTGAGCTGTTTGCGGACTACGGTTTTCCCGAGGGCCTGCTGTCGCTCGACGACGAGGCCGCCCGCGTCAATGCCATGCTGGACAGGCTGGTCGATCCCGGGGCTCGTGCGGAAATTTCGGCGCAGATACTAAGGCACGCGGAGCGACTCAGGGCGCAGAGCGAAGAAATGTGGTCCATCGTACATTCGGCAATTGACGGTCGCCGGCGTTGACTCGCCGCGCGCTACCGAGAGGTTTGTAATGAAGAAAGCACTGATCACGGGCGTGACCGGCCAGGACGGCTCCTACCTGGCCGCGCTGCTGCTCGACAAGGGCTACGAAGTGCACGGTATCAAGCGCCGCACGTCGTTGTTCAATACGGATCGCATCGATCATCTGTACCAGGATCCACACGAAAAAGACCGGCGATTCGTCTTGCACCACGGTGACATGACGGACAGCACCAGCCTGATTCGCGTCGTTCAGCAGGTTCAGCCGGATGAGATTTATAATCTCGCGGCGCAAAGCCACGTGGCCGTCAGCTTCGAGGAGCCGGAGTACACGGCCGATTCCGATGCGCTCGGAGCACTGCGTATGCTGGAAGCTATTCGCATACTGGGGCTGGAGAAGAAGTCCCGCTACTACCAGGCATCGACGTCGGAGCTCTACGGTCTCGTTCAGGAAACGCCGCAGACCGAGTCGACGCCGTTCTACCCGCGCAGCCCCTATGCGGTCGCCAAGCTGTACGCGCACTGGATTACCGTGAACTACCGCGAGGCCTACGGTCTGTATGCCTGCAGCGGCATCCTGTTCAATCACGAGTCGCCGGTGCGTGGCGAGACCTTCGTGACGCGTAAGATTACGCGCGCGCTCGCGCGTATCAAGCTGGGCTCGCAGGACTGCCTGTACCTCGGCAATCTCGATGCATTGCGTGACTGGGGCCATGCCAAAGACTATGTCGAGATGCAGTGGCTGATGCTGCAGCAGGAAGAACCCGAGGATTTCGTCATCGCGACGGGCATCCAGTACAGCGTACGGGATTTCGTGGATGCCGCGGCGAACGAGCTGGGCATGAAGATTCAGTGGAGTGGCCAGGGCGTCGAGGAAATCGGCAGCTGCGACGGTCGGGTCATCGTGCGCGTAGACCCGCGCTACTTCCGACCGACGGAAGTGGAGACCCTGCTGGGCGACGCGTCCAAGGCGCGGACGAAACTGAAGTGGAGCCCGACGATTACCTTCGAGGAGATGGTCGCCGAGATGGTTCGCGAAGATCTCAAGTCGGCGGAACGCGATGAAGTCGTCAGGAAACACGGCTACGCGGCCTACAGCCATCATGAGTAAGTCTTGAAAATGGAGCCGAACCGAATTTTTGTGGCCGGTCACAAGGGCATGGTCGGCTCGGCGATAGTCCGGCAGCTCATCGCCGACGGGCAGCCGGAAGAAACGATAATCACGCGAACGCGATCCGCTCTCGATCTCACCAACCAGGCAGCGGTTCGCGAGTTCTTCGCCGCCGAGCGCATCGACGAGGTCTACCTCGCCGCGGCCAAGGTCGGTGGCATCCAGGCCAACAACAGCCGGCCGGCCGAATTCATCTACGAGAACCTGATGATCGAGGCCAACGTCATCGATGCGGCGTTTCGCAACGGCGTCGGGAAGCTGCTGTTGCTCGGCTCGAGCTGTATTTACCCGAAGCACGCGCCACAACCGATGCGCGAGGACGCGTTGCTGACCGGCACGCTCGAAGCCACGAACGAACCGTACGCCATCGCGAAGATTGCCGGAATAAAGCTGTGTGAGAGTTATAACCGGCAGTACGGTGACAGCCACGGCATCGATTATCGCAGCGTCATGCCGACAAACCTGTACGGACCGGGCGACAATTTTGATCCCGAGTCGGGCCACGTGATTCCGGCACTGATACACAAGTTCCACGTGGCGAAAAAAGCGTCGTCCCCGGAGGTCGTCGTCTGGGGAACCGGCACGCCGCGGCGCGAGTTTCTCTACGTGGATGACCTGGCCGTTGCCAGTGTCCATGTCATGCAGCTGAAGAAGAGCGAGTACCAGAAGCACACGCAGCCGATGCTTAGCCATATCAACGTCGGTTTCGGCGAAGACATCAGTATCGCCGAGCTGGCAGAGCTGATCGTCGGCGTCACCGGATTCGACGGCGATATCGTTTTCGATTCGGATCGTCCCGACGGTACGCCGCGCAAGCTGCTGGACAGCGAACGGCTCAGGTCAACAGGCTGGAGACCCCGGGTCGGGCTGCGCGAGGGCCTGCAACTGGCATACGCCGACTACCTCGACAGCGGCGGCAAATGAACGTACTTCACCTGGTTGCCGGGGAACTGGACCGTGGTGCCGCTCGCGGCGCCTACTGGCTGCACCAGGCACTTCGGGAAATCGGTGTCGACTCCCACATCCTGTCCAATGCCACGAATACCTATGGCGATGAATCCATTACTTCGCTGGCGAGTACTCCGGTGGGAAGGCTGAAGTTCGCGGTGGCAAAACGGCTGGGCCGGGCGCCGGTTCGCGCCTATCGCGGCCGGCAACGACGAATATTCAACACCGGTTTCGACGGCATCGATTTCACGCATCATCCGGCCTACGCGGCGGCGGACATCGTCCACCTTCACTGGATAAACGGCCTTGTCCGAATCGGCATGCTTGGCCGAGTGACCCGGCCGATGGTCTGGACGCTGCGCGATATGTGGCCATTCACAGGTGGCTGTCACTACGCGATGGACTGCCAACGATACACCGAAGCCTGCGGCCGATGCCCACAGCTCCGAAGTGACAGCGAACACGACCTGACTTTCAAATTGTTGCGGCGCAAGCAGAAGAGCTTGCCCCGGCACATGAGAATTATCGGCATCAGCCAATGGTTGTCCGGCTGCGCGCGACGGTCTGCCGTTTTCAGGGATCACGAAATCTCGACCATCAGCAACAACGTCGATACGCGCGCGTTCACCCCGTTGGCCAAGACGGACGCGCGACACGCCCTCGGGCTGAGCGATGCAAAGAAAATCGTGCTGGTGGGTGCACAGGACGCAGCCGAATTCTATAAAGGGTTCGAATTGTTTCTCGATGCCCTGAGCCACCTGGATCGCGACAGCGTGCAGGTGGTCCTGTTCGGCGGGCAGGGATCTGCCATTCCGGACACCCTGGGAATTCAGTCGACGCACCTCGGTTACCTGTCTGATACGGATGCCCTGCGTTCTGCCTACAGCGCTGCCGACGTGTTCGTGGCACCTTCGCGCATGGATGCTTTCGGCAAGACCCTGGTTGAAGCGATGGCCTGCGAGACGCCTGTCGTTTGTTTCGACGCGACAGGGCCGAAAGATATCGTCGAGCATCGGATGGATGGCTACAAGGCAGAGCCCTTCGATGCGGCGGACCTGGCGCGCGGCATTCGCTGGGTTGTCGAACAATCTCCGGAGGATCATGCAAGCCTGTGCAGACTTGCCCGCAGGCACGCCGAGCAGCGCTTCGATTCCCGGGTCATCGCGACGCAGTATGAGGCGGTTTACCGCCAGGCAATTGCCGGAACCAGCGTCGATTTGCCGGTCGCTGCCGGGCAAGCAGGCTGATGCTGTCGCAGCAGCGGATACTGGCTGTCATCATGGTGCTCGGCATCCTCATGACCAGCCCGATCCTGCCGCAGCTCGGCATTCGCGGGGTCTTCCTCGTGGCGGTGTTCCTTGCAGCACTTGCGATCGCGTTCAGGGCGGCCGACCTGCCGATGCGCCACTGGTTCCTGTGGACCGCCGCGGCGGCATTCACGCTGTCGTTTATCCCGGCAATTTACTGGATGGATATCCGATACGTGCTGTCGCCCGTGTTCCTGGTGTTTTCGCTGTTCCTGATACAGCTGGCGGACGACCGCGCCGTGGACACGTTCCTCGACATCGCCACCGCCCTGATGCTGGTCCTGCTCGTCGGTGGGATCGTCGGCTTTGTCCTTGTGTTCAACGGCGTGCAGCCGTTGTTCGAAATCGCCAACAACGATGGTAGGCCGAATTATTTTTTCTACACGACATTCAGCAACTCGTGGTGGGGGAGCATCATCCGGCCATCAGGCCTGTACGACGAGGCGGGCGCACTGAGTTTCATGGTCTGCTCGATTGCGGCTCTGCGGTATCTGCGCGGCAGGGACTCGCGAGTGACCTGGATACTGCTTGGCATGGGTTTCATCACCCTGAGCCTCGCGCACCTGATCTACGTCTTCTTCCACGTCCTGGCCGAGCGCCTGCGGTGGCGCAACCTGGTCGGTATCGTCGCGACCCTTCTGCCACTCGTGCTGCTGGCCGGTTACCTCGGTGGCTATGAAATCCTCGAAAGCCGGCTGCTCGGCCGCGTAACCATCACGGAAGCCGGCAGGCTCGCCGGGGACAACCGGACGCAGCGCATGGTCAACGCGACCGATCACCTGCTCGACAATCCGCAGGCGATCCTGTTCGGCGCCGATCCGTCGTGCCGCTTCGACTACGAGAGCTGCAAGCAAAAATTTCCGCTCATGGGAGAAAACCCGGTTTCGCCGCTCGTATTCCAGGGTATTTTCCTGAGCTGGCCGTATTACCTGGCGCTCGGCATTCTGTTCCTGGCGCCGCTGCTTGGCCGCCAATATCTCGTATCTTTCGGCATCGGCGCGCTGCTGTTGCAGCGGCCTTACCTGCTGGACGTCGGCTACGCCCTGATCGGCTGCCTCGTCGTTGCGGTAACGCTCAATCGAATCTCAGCGAGGCGAACCATGCAAACCAGGAAGCGTTCAGCCGTCAGAGGGTCAGACTCGGTGCTAAACTTGCGCGCTTCGCAATGAGCTCCCCCCGCATGACGCAGCACGACGAATGATGAGATTCCTGAAACGTCTGGCCCTGGTGCTGACACCGGCAATCGACGCGCTGCTCCCCCTGGCCGCGGTACCGGCAGGATTGATATTGCTGCTGTATCGCAAGCTCGGCTCCCGAAGGCTGCCGTGGACGACGCGCATCCTGAAGCGGATTGGCGTGTTTCCCATTCGCAATCACTACTACGAGCCGCTGTTCGATGACCGGCAACTCAACGATCGGCTGGACAAACCCAGGTCGCTACCCGGTATCCAGGTCGACCTGCAGAGCCAGCTCGAGCTGCTCGGGAGACTGCACTACGCCGACGAGTTCACCGCGTTCGTTCAGCAGCAACAGCTGGACACTTCCGCGGCGGGCTTTCGATTCGACAATAACAGCTACGAGTCCGGGGACGCGGAGTTCCTGTTCCAGGTGATCCGGCATTTCAAGCCGCAGAAGGTCATCGAAATCGGCTCCGGCACGTCGACAAAGATCGTGCGAAAAGCCTTGTCCCTGAATCGCGAGGAAGACGGGTCGACGCACCGTCATGTCTGTATCGAGCCGTACGAACAGCCCTGGCTCGAAGCCTTCGAGGATATCGAGCTCATCCGCGAAAGGGTCGAGACCTGTGAAGTCGATTGGCGCGAGGCGCTGTCGAGCGGCGACCTTCTTTTTATCGACTCGTCGCACATCATCCGGCCGCAGGGAGACGTGTTGTACGAGTACCTCAACATACTGCCGCAGCTTCAAAGCGGTGTCATCGTTCACGTTCACGATATCTTCACGCCGAGAGACTATCTCGGACAATGGATAAGACAGGACGTACGATTCTGGAACGAGCAGTACCTCTTGGAAGCGACCCTCGGCAACTCGGCCCGATACGAGATCGTGGCTTCGCTGAACCAGTTGAAGCACGAATATTTCGACGAGCTGAAGCGCGTTTGTCCGTATCTCGAACGCGAGCGTGAGCCCGGCGCCTTCTATTTTCGGGTCAGATAGCCGCGCAAGGACCTTCGCGAGATTTCGGAGTCATTGATGTTTGTTTCCTACGTCGTTGCAACCTACAACTGCGCTGACAGGATCAGGATCCTGAACCGGACGGTTCGTCGGCTGGCGGCGGCGAATTGCGAATTCTGTGTCTCGGACGGTGGCTCGAGCGACGAAACCCTGGCGGCGATAGACGATGCGTCCAATGTACGTGTTCTGCGTTCCGGTCCGGACAACGGCATCTACGATGCATGGAACAAGGTACTCGATGACTGCAAGGGTGACTACATCGCTTTCATCGGTGTCGACGATGAGCCCGTTGCCGAATTTCTCGATGCGGCCATCGAGGTTTGCGCGCCTTCCGAGAAGCCGCCGTTGTTGATTTACGGCGACCGAATTTTGCAGCGCGGAGGCTACCGTCGAACGCTACGCTACTCGGCAGCGCCCCGACTGCTGGAGGCAGAAGAGCCGATCTTTGACATCCCGCACCAGGCGGCATTGAATCACCGCAGCCTGTTCGAGACGAAGCGATTTGACAGCCGTTTCAGGCTCGCCGGGGATCTCGATTTCTACATCGGAATGCGCAATACCATCCGCGAAGGTGGCTACCGCTACCTGCCGATACCCCAGGTCATCGCCAGTGAGGAGGGCCTCAGCCGGTCTGCGACATCGTTCGATATTTATCTTCGCGAGTTTGCCACGATCGAGCAACGCCACGGGCTGGTGCTTGGCTATCCGAAGCTGAAGTTGCGCATCCTCGGGCAGGCGGCGCGCGTGCCCGGCGTATTCAGCCTGCTGAAGAACGCCTCGTGGATGATCAGTCATGACCGGGCGTGACTTGCGCAGGGTCGCACATATCGGTCCGGCCATGGTCATCGGCGGCGTCGAGGTTGCGATTGAGCGTAGCCACGCGCATCTCAACGAAAGCGTGGATTACCGGATCTATTTCGTCCGCAAGCGCGGCAACCTCGATTGCGGTCAGCGGCACGTTTCGCGGCTCCTGTGGTCCAGTCTCACGGGCAGCTGGCGCCCGGAT
>JBFELT010000113.1:0-10616 GCA_041552015.1 Woeseiaceae bacterium | reverse complement strand
GGCGCTTGGCGGCGATCGTTGCTGCAAACAGCGGTGCGCTGCAAGGCGGCCTCAAGGGTGTCGAAAAAGAATCCTTGAGAATCGCTGCAAACGGATCGCTGTCGTTGCGTCCGCACCCAACCGGGCTTGGCTCCGCGCTGACCAACCGATATATCACGACGGATTTCTCCGAGGCTCTGCTGGAATTCGTAACACCGGCGTTTACGACGACCTGGGAAGCATTGCGGTGTGTCTGCGATATCCATCAATATACCTATGCGCAGCTTGGCGACGAGATGCTGTGGTCCGCAAGCATGCCCTGCCTTCTCCCGCAGGACGACGACATTCCGCTGGCGCAATACGGCTCCTCGAATGTCGGCCGCATGAAGACCATTTACCGGCGCGGCCTTGGCTATCGGTATGGCCGGCAAATGCAGGTTATTGCCGGTGTCCATTTCAACTACTCGCTGCCGGCGGAATTCTGGCCCGTGTATAGACAGGTACTCGGGTGGGAACAGGATGTCGAATTGTTCAGGTCGGATCAGTATCTCGGCCTCATTCGAAATTTCCGCCGCATGGGTTGGCTGGTGCTTTACCTTTTCGGCGCCTCTCCCGCCGTGTGCAAGTCCTTTTCGGGCGGCGCCACTGCGGGCCTGATGTCCTTTAATGGCGATACCTACTTCGAGCCGCACGCAACGTCGCTGCGAATGAGTGACCTGGGTTACAGCAACAAGAACCAGTCGAGGATCAATATTTCGCTGAACAGCCTCGATGAATACGTTCGGGACCTGAGCAACGCGATCTGCACGCCGGAGCCGGCCTATGAAAAGATCGGTGTACGGGTCGACGGAGAATACCGGCAACTGAATGCAAATCTCCTGCAAATCGAGAACGAATACTACTCGCCGGTTCGTCCGAAACGAGTGGCCAGATCGGGAGAGCAGCCGACGGCGGCGCTGCGCCGGGACGGCATCGAGTATGTCGAAATACGCTCGCTCGACATCAATCCCTTCGATCCCGCGGGTATTAATCAAAACACCATGCGATTTATCGAAGTCTTCCTGATCTACTGCCTGCTCGAGGACAGCCCGAAACTTGACATGGCAGGTCTTCAGGAGCTCGGCCGGAACCACTCCGCAACTGCGAGACACGGTCGCGATCCTGAATTCCGCCTGTCACGCGAGGGACAACCCGTCTCGGTCGGGTCCTGGGCGAGCGAGATACTGGAAAACGTTCTGGCGGTCGCCGAAATCGTCGATCGCCAGGAGGACAACGACAGCTATGCCGAATCGGTTCGCCTGATGCAGGGTATGGTCGCCAACGTCGATGAGACGCCGTCGGCCCGTGTGTTGGCCGATTTGCAGGAAACGAAGAACAGCTTCTTCGAGTACTCCCTTTCGCTGGCAAAAGCCCATTGCGACTACTTCGGCACCATCGCGCCACTTGACGATGCACAAAAACGGGTACTCGAGACAGAAGCGTCGGAATCGATCGCTCGCCAGCAGGCCATTGAAGCTTCGGACAGCATCGATTTCGACGAATACCTGCAGCGCTACTTCAGGAACTGCTAGCAGTCTGTCGGACCTAGGACTGCTAGCCCGGCAGCGGCTCGCCATGGTCGAAGGCGAAGCGCCGGTGCAGCTGCTGCAGGCGCCGTGTCATCGGACCCACCTTGCCTTGACCTATGCTGCGACCGTCGGCTTCCAGCACCGGCGTCAGCTCTCCCATCGTGCCGCTGGTAAAGACCTCATCCGCGGTATAGACCTCGGTCAGGGAGATGTTGCGTTCGAACGAAGAGATATCCTGTTCGCGACATATCCGAAGTATCATCTTGCGGGTCAGCCCGGGCAGGCAGCTGTCGGCATGGGGGGTCAGTACCTGGCTGTCTTTCACGACAAAAAGATTCGTGTCGTTCGTTTCCGAAACAAAACCGTTAATGTCGAGCATGATTGCGCTGTCCACGCCGGCGACGTTGGCCTCGATGGACGCGAGGATATTGTTCAGCAGGTTGTTGTGGTGAATCTTCGAATCGAGACACTGCGGCGTATTGCGGCGCGTTGACGCGGTGATGACCCGGATGCCCTCGTCGGAATATACGGGTGGTTTCCATTCCGCAAGAACGATCAGCGTGCAGCCTGACTGATTGAAGCGCGGGTTCATTCCCGACGTCGTTTTCACGCCTCGCGTCAAAGTCAGGCGTATGTGCGTATTGTCCCGCATGCCGTTTGCTTTCAGCGTCGCGAATATCGCTGCACGCACCTCGTCCGAGGACGGCACCTTTTCGAATGCGAGCGCCTTGGCAGAGTCCTGCAGGCGAGCAAGGTGGCCGTCGAGCTCGGCGATTCGCCCGTCGTAAACGCGCAGCCCTTCCCAGACCGCGTCACCGCCCTGCACGACGCTATCGAAAACAGAGACGGTGGCTTCTGAACGTGGCTTGAGTTGGCCGTTCACGCTAATCAAGATATCGGCATTGCGGGGGTCCGGTGTCTTCACTCGCTATTCTCCTGCTGAGTCCTTGCCTATGGCGTTCTCGAAAAGGCGCTCGTACCAGGGCTTGCACTCGGCCAGCAGCTCCAGGAGCGCTTCCGGGAAGTCACCCTTCGGTCGGTACGGCGCGAAACCGGAACTTTGGTGCACGGCATGGTACCAGTGCGGCGCCCAGACACCGTCTTCGGGTCGCGGCCCTGGCTCCCAATGCAGCATTCGAGGTTCGAAATCGAGGCCAAGATGTTTACAGAGCTGCTGCAGTACTTTCTTCGGGCTCAACAGCAACAGGCGCGAATCGACGATCGCAGGCGCCTGCCCGGAATTGCGAAGTGACTCGAATAACTCCCACTGACGTTTCAGGCCGGTGTCGCTCAGCGTCGCACGAGGCAGCTGCACGGTGAGCGACGGCAGCATTTCCTCAGGATTCCGAATCAGGAAGATATTGCAGGTTTCCTGCAGGAACCCGAGGTCCAGGCCGACCAGGTGGTGAGCCATGTGCTTCAGGAAGAGGCGGCGCGATGGCTCATCGCCTTGTTGCGCAATCAGTGTGCGCATGACCGCGTTTCCGTCGCAGTTCATGGCTGCCATGATCTCGTCGCGTGCCGGGTGCATGGCGCCGCTGACGCGCAGGTAATGACCGTACAGGGGTTCGTCGACGACGCGAATGTCGGCGCGCTGCGCAAAGCTGTACATCAGGGCGGTCGAGACGTTGCGTGGGCCGGACCACAGGCAGATTGGCGTTGTCATTCGTTGTCGCTCCTGCCGCAAGACCATCCGGGCTCGAGATTGTAGCGGTGTCGGCAGAGGCGAGGAAAGGCCGTCGCGCCTTCCGGGAGTCGGAGGAATACGCCATGTTCGCGTTGCAGCCCCCCGCAGTGACGCGCATTGTTGTGCGTTCCGTCACAAAATCCGGCTGATTCGGTGTGACGGTCCCTTCAATTTAACTAAACTTGGCCCCTGTCTGTATTGGGGCTGCCTTACGTCGCCACCTGGAGCTGTTTTGTTCAAGACATTTATCGTCGGAATCGTCCTCGGTATCGCTGCCGCTGCCGCCGGTCTGCATCTGTACCCGGTGGTCGATCAGCATCGGGAGGCATCGATCGTTTCGGTAGCCGCCAACGGCGGCAACGTCGAGGCCTTCCATGCGAACGTGCCGATGGATCGCATCATGATCGGCGCCCCGGGGCAATCGACTGCGCTTCCGGCCGGGCTGGAATGGCCGGCGGACGAGATGCTTCAGAATGTGCGGGTCGAACTCTTCAAGATCCGCGATGCACGAGACGCCGTCGTCGGCGTCGCGGCGAGAACGTCGGCCAGCAATGGTGCCACCGAAATTATTGACTGGATGCTGCATCTTCCGGCGCGTGGATCGGTGTATGTCAATATGCGGCCAGAAAGCCTGCCTGGCGGCTATCGCCAGGGCGAGCTGCGCGCGGGGTCGCGTGAGTTCGACCAGTGGAGCGGACGCATGACCGAACGCTGGGTGCGGAACAGCTCGGCCGACGAAGAGGCCCCGGCCGGACGCATCGAACTCGTTACGACCTTCGTCGGACGGCAGGAAGCCACCTGATGAAATACCTCATCGCTCTCGTTCTCGGCGCCGTGACCGGCGCGGCGCTGTTCGTCGTCGCGCTTATCTATAATCCGTTTGTGGCGGACCGCGGAATTTCGCCGCTCGCCGTGAGCCAATCCGAACTCGTCGCGCTGAACTTTTCCGCCGTGCCGTCCGATACCCTCGTTTTCACGAACGATGGCAACTCGACGAAGAAGCCGCATCCCGAGAAGGTGTTGCAACTATGGGAAGCGCCGGTTCGAAAGACCAGCGCAATGGCAACCGTATTGCGTGACGCGCGCAGCCAGACGGCAGGCATCGGCGTCAAGTTCTCATCGCTGTCCGAGCGTACCCGTTTGTTGCAGGGCGATGCGCTGGTCGACAGTGTCTGGTACGTGTACCTGCCGAAACAGGGCAGCCTGTTCATCCAGCAATCGGAGAACTACTGGGCTTTCCTGCGCGATGTCAGCTGGCCGGCTATCAGAAGCGGCGCCAACAACTGGAAAGGCAACTGGGTCGGTGACGTTACCGACGGTCCGGGTGTGCTTGGCACCGCGCTGGTTACCGGTGGAACCGGTGTGTTCCAGGGGCTGAAAATGGAAGGAGTCGAGTCCCTGATAGCACGCGCCTACTCGGCCGATCAGGGCCCGATTGCCGCCGAGGGTCAGCTGCTAATCGAGTTGCCGGAGACTGGCGCCGAGGCCACGGCCGCGGCGGACTGATTGCCACTTTCTCGCTACGGATATTTCTGCCGCGCAGACTCCTGGCTGCCGACTTCTTTCAGGGACTTGCCGGTATCCGCCAGTTGCTCTCTGGCGATGACGGCATGCGCGGAGATCAGGGCTTTCGACTGCACGAAGTCTTTCGGCGCATTCACCGCGTCGACGGCAATCAGGCGCCCCTTGTGCAGGTAGAGGCAAGAGAAAGAGCGCTCGGCCGGATTGCCGCGGACGACGACGTCGTCGTAGCCCTCTGAGAGTCCCGCGATCTGCAGCTTCAGATCGTATTGATCGGACCAGAACCAGGGCACGTCCGAATACCGGGTTTGCTTGCCACAGATGTTGTTTGCCGCGGTCTTCGCCTGTTCCAGCGCATTGTGGACGGATTCAAGCCGAATGCGCCTGCCGTAAATCTCGTTCGGATGCGACGTGCAATCCCCGATCGCGTAGATGTGCGGGTCGCTGGTCCGGCACTGCTCGTCAACGACAATACCGTTACCGACGTCGAGGCCGGCCTCAAGCGCGAGCTCGGTATTGGGCACGATGCCGGTGCCGATGATCACGAAGTCGGCGGGAATTTCCTCGCCGTCGTCGAGTACTACCTGCCGCACACGCTTCCTGCCCAGCAAAGCCTTGACCGTGGAGGAGAGTCTCAGTTTCACGCCTTGCCTCGTGTGTTCGATCTGGTAGAAATCGGATATCTCGGCGGAAACAACCCGGCTCATTACGCGGTCGGCCATTTCCACGACGGTGACATCGAGGCCCAGCGTGCGTGCAACGGCGGCTACCTCCAGTCCGATATACCCGCCGCCAATGACGACCAGCCGACGGCCGACGTCGAGTTCCGCTCGAATGGCCTCTACGTCGGCGATCGTGCGCAAATAGTGCACATGCGGCAGGTCGGCGCCGTCGACGCGCAGCGTCCTGGCGCGGGATCCGAGTGCCAGGATGAGCGTGTCATAGGCGATCTCCTCGCCGCTGTCGACCGCCAGCGTCCTGCCGGACGGATGTATTGCTGTGACCCTGGTATCGAGATGCAGGCTTATTTGCGAGTCGTCATAGAAACCGGCGGGCCTCAGGTAAAGACGTTCCGCAGGCATCTCGCCGGCAAGATACTTCTTGGACAGCGGCGGCCTCTGGTAGGGCAGGTAAGGCTCGTCTCCGATCAGGACGATCTCGCCATCGTATTTCTCGTGGCGCAACGAGGCGACGGCCTGTCCCGCCGCATGACCGGCACCCGCAATTACGATTCTCTTGCTCAATGTCGGCACTCCTCTACGGGGTCTTCTTGCCTCGACGCAGGCACGAGTTACGCCGCGGGCGCCAGCGGCCAGAGTATTGGCAGCAGGACCATCACCGTTATGAACACCACGATGGTCAACGGAACGCCCACCTTCAGATAATCAATGAATCGATAACCGCCCGGGCCCATCACCAGGATGTTGGCGGGGTGAGAGATAGGGCTCGTAAAGCTCGCGGATGCAGCCATCGCGACGGCCATCATCGCCGTCTCCGGTGCCAGGCCCATGTCCGACATCGCGGACAATACGATCGGTGACATCAGGACGACCAGCGCCGCCGTGGGGATGATCATGGTTGCCATCGCCGTCAGAATATAGAGCCCCATGATCACCGGCCACGGCCCGGCGTCTCCCAGCAATTGCATGACCTGATCGGCGAGGTAGGTGGCGGCGCCGGTGTCCTGCATGGCTGTACCGAGCGGCAGCATGCCCGCGATGAGAAAAATCGCGCGCCAGTCGATGGCGCGGTAGGCCTCTTCCATATTCAGGCAGCCGGTCAGGACCATAATGGTCCCGCCGATGACGGCCGAAATTGAAATCGGAGCGTAGCCGAGCATGACGGTCACGACGACCGCGAGCATGATTCCGGCGGCAAGCGGGGCTCTGCGCGTGTCAGGCGGTTCCTGGCCGAGCGGCGTCAATATCAGGAAGTCGGAGTCCGATGACAGCAGCTGCAGGCGATCGCGCGGGCCGAGAAGCAGCAACGCATCGCCCACCTGCAGGCGCTCATCGGCAAGGTCGGTGCCCACCGTCTGTCCCTCGCGCCAGATCCCGGCCAGCTCGATGCCGTAGCGTTCCCGGAAATTGAGTTCGCCGACCGTCATACCCGCCAGGCTGCTGCGCGGATCCAGCGTGGCGTCCATCAGGGTAAGACGCTCGGATTCGAAAGCGGAGACATTGGCCGGCACCTTGGTATCGATCTCGAGTTCCTGAAGTCCACGCAGGACGTCGAGGTCGCTGTGCTGTCCTTCGATCAGCAGCAAATCGCCGCCGAGCAATACCTCGTCGCCGCGTGGCATGACCCTGAGTTCGCCGTCGCGGAAGATAGCGATAACGCGGAAGTCGAAGACATCGGCGAGACGGCTCTTGCCGAGCGTCTCGTCCACGAGCCCGCTGTGCTTGGGCAGGCGGACGACGAACATACGCTCATCGGTGTGGTAGGTTTCGGCGAGCCGCTCGGGCGTAAAGACCTCGACCTCGCTAAAGTCAGAGAACTTCTCGAGTTGCTCAATTGCCTCGACCTCGCCCTGCACCAGCACTTTGTCATTCGCTTTGAGCGGCACGTACGCGAGGTTGGTCAGGCGGTAGCCGTCGCGGCGCAACAGACCAACAACGGCGACGTTGAAGCGCGAGCGAAATCCGGCGTGACGGACCAGTTCGGAGACCACCGGTGAGCCTTCGGCGATGGTGACCGAGGCGTATACAACCTTGGACGCTACCATCGACTTGAGGACCGGTGCTTCGCGCTCGATGACCAGGTCACTCCAGCGCCTGAGTTCGCGGAACTGATCGAGTCGACCCTGAACGAGAATGCCGTCACCACCGCGAATGACCGTCTGCCGGCTAGGCAGGGTTTCACTGCGTCCGTTACGTAGCAGGGACAGGATGATCAGGCCTGTCGAGGCGCCAATGCGGCTTTCTGCGAGCGACTTCCCGACCAGTATGGAATCATTGGGCACGCGAAGCATGAACGTCCGTTCCTGCAACTTGTAGCGTGATCGCAGGCTGCGCTGGCTGACGTGCTTGCCGCGTTCGCCGCGGGTTTTCGGCAGCAGGAATCGGCCGACCAGGGCGACGAACACGACGCCAATCAGCATCACGGCGCCGCCCAGCGGCGTGAAGTCGAACAGTCCGAATGGCTCGAATCCGTTCAGTACCATGGATTCGCTGATCAGCAGGTTAGGCGGCGTGCCGATGAGCGTCATGAGACCACCGAGAAGGGTGGAGTAGGCCAGTGGCATGAGAAGCCGGGAAGCCGGGATGCGGGTGCGACGGGCCACACCGACCACAACCGGCAGCATCAGTGCGGCGACGCCGATGTTATTCATGAATGCCGAGAGCACGGCGCCGGTGACCATGATGACGAGAATCATGGGGACTTCGCGCTTGCCGCCGAGGCGCATCACCTGCCGTCCGATGATGTCCGCGATGCCGGTTCGCGTCAGTCCCTCGCTGAGGATGAACATTGCCCACACCGTAATGACGGCACTGTTGCTGAAGCCTGCGAAAGCTTCCGTTGAATCGACGAGTCCGGTAACGGCGAGCGAGCCGAGAACCAGCAACGCGACCAGGTCCATGCGAATCACTTCGCTGATAAAAAGGACCAGCGAAATAGCCAGGATTCCGAGGACCAGTGCGATTTCGAAGGTCATTGGGTCAAAGGTCTGGTGGGTCGCGTTGCGGCTTTTGCATATTCAGCCTGTTTATACACGACATCAGGGCAAAAAGCGTAGTGTGGTCGCGCCCTTCCGGCCGCCGACCGATTTGTCGGTCGACGCCCGTGTGCGAGGATAGGCGAAAGGGGGGAGCAGTCATCTATCAGGCCAAACGTATCCGTGCAGAGCGACGTCTCGCGATTCGCGATGTGGACTACTGCGTCCATGAATGGGGAAGCGCTGGTGCCCCGTTGCTCGTTTATCTGCACGGCTGGGGCGACACCGGCTCGACCTTTCAGTTCGTCGTCGACGCGTTGACCGCCGGCTGGCGGGTGCTGGCACCGGATTGGCGGGGCTTTGGAAGGACGCAATGCCACTGCAGTAGCTACTGGTTCCCGGACTACATCGCCGACCTGCATGCGCTGCTCGAAGAGCTGAGTCCCGATGAGCCGCTGCGCCTGGTCGGTCACAGCATGGGCGCGAATGTTGCGGCGCTGTATGCGGGCATCTTCCCGGAACGCGTGCAGGCCTTCGTGAACATCGAGGGCTTCGGACTGGACGATGCCCGGCCGTCGGACGCGCCCGCGCGCTATCGTGACTGGATCGAGAAGGCGCTTGTGCCGCTGTCGTTTTCGGAATACGACAGCTTTGCGATGCTCGCGGATCGCATCGGCAAACGGCATCCGTCCATGTCGGCAGCACAGGCGGCATTCGTTGCAAGGGAATGGGCCGTACAGGAAGCCGATGGCCGCATCCGGCTGCGCGCGGACCCGCTGCACAGGCTGCCAAACCCGGTGCTGTATCGCCGCGCGGAAGCGGAGGCCTGCTGGAACAGGATATCGGCTGATATGTTGCTCGTTATTGGGGCCAACAGCCGGTTCTCGAAGGACTTCCCGTTCACGACCGGGGCGCCGATGGGCGCGCGCTCCAGCACCGTGGTCATCGACGGCGCCGGGCATATGCTGCATTTCGAGGTGCCGGGTCCGCTGGCCGGGGCGATCGAGGAATTTCTGCTGCAAACCTTGTAAATACATCCAGTACTGTATAAAAATACAGACTTTTGAGGGGCAGCCGTGCAGCAGGCTTTGCAGCAAGTCGATCCAATGGCCATCCTGAATCCGGCGCAGCGGCTAGCGGCCGAGTACGGCGACAGGCAGGAGGGTGGCGGCGTTCGCGCCGGTCCCTTGCTCGTCATTGCCGGCGCCGGCACCGGCAAGACCATGACGCTGGCGCACCGCGTCGCGCATCTGCTGATGGAGGGCGTCAGCCCCGAGCGGGTGTTGCTGCTGACCTTCACCCGGCGAGCCGCACAGGAGATGACGCGACGCGTCGAGTCGATCGTCCGGGCGTCGGTGGCGGGCAGCCGATCTCAAGCCTTGCCGGCCGGTGGCCTGCCCTGGGCCGGTACCTTCCATTCGGTCGCGAACAGGCTGTTGCGACGGTATGCCCGTAATCTCGGACTGGATCCCGGATTCTCCGTGCTGGACCGGGGCGATTCGGCCGACATCATGGATGTTGCGCGGCATGAACAGCAACTGACGAAAACGGCGCGGCGTTTTCCGAAAAAGGACACCTGTCTCGCAATCTACTCACGCTGCGTCAACACCCAGAAACCGCTAAGTGAAACCCTCGATCAGACCTATCCATGGTGCGGCGACTGGGCCGACGAGCTGGCCGGGCTATTCAGGCAGTACGTGAAGCGCAAACAGCAAAGCCAGGCGCTCGACTACGACGATCTCTTGCTCTACTGGAAGCACCTGGTCGCGGAACAGGAATTCGCCGACGAAATCGGCTCGTGGTTCGACCATGTACTCGTGGATGAATACCAGGACACCAACCTGGTTCAGGCGGAGATCATCAAGGCGCTGAAACCGGGCGGCCAGGGCGTTACCGTCGTCGGAGACGACGCGCAGTCCATCTATTCCTTTCGTGCCGCCGAGGTCGAAAACATCCTCGGATTCCCGGACCAGTTCATTCCGTCGGCACAGGTGGTGACGCTCGAACAAAACTATCGATCGACACAGGCGATCCTGGACAGTGCGAATTGCCTCATCGCGGAAAGCGAACGCCAATATCGCAAGAACCTTTTTTCCGAGCGCAGGGATGGCAACAAGCCCCGGTATGTGACCGTCGAAGATGGCGATGCGGAGGCCGAATACGTGGTTACGGAGATTCTCAGCAATCGCGAACTTGGCATGGCGCT
>JBFELT010000112.1:0-10709 GCA_041552015.1 Woeseiaceae bacterium | reverse complement strand
GACTCGTCATCCAGCAGCCCGCGCGCCGTGTCCCGATGTTCCGGCAGGTAGTCCATGCGCGCCGAGATTACGCGCAGGGTACCGGGAACCAGCTCGTTGGGACGACTGCGTTTCTTGCCGTGACGATGCATGTAGCCCATGCTGCCGTGATAGCCGTTTGCCAGCCAGGTTTCGAGGCGCTGCCCGGCCGAGTCGAGGTCGATATCACTGACGCCCAGCTGCTGAAAGCCGAGTTCAATGGCCCAGTCGACGATCTCGGCCTTGAGTGCCGCCATATCGGTATTGCCGTACTGTGTCGTGGACATCGTCAATGCCAGATCCGGGCCGCCGGACAGTATAATCGCCCGATGCAGACCTTGCCCGTTAACGTCTATTCCGTTGCATCCGTTCGCGCGATCGACCGCGCCGCGATCGAGGACCACGGCATTCCAGGCTATACGCTGATGACTCGTGCGGGTGCGGCGGCGCTGCGGGCAGCGCGACAGCGATTTCCCGATGCGCAGCGCTGGCAGCTTATCTGCGGCGCCGGCAATAATGCCGGTGACGGCTACGTTGTCGCGCGTCTGGCGGCCAGTGAAGGCCTCGTCGTTTCGGTCCTGTCACTGGTCGATCCCGCAACCCTGACCGGTGACGCGGCGAGGGCCTACCGGGACTTCGAGGCCGAAGGCGGTGTCGTAAAGCGCTGGTCCGGCCAGCTCGACGAGGACGCGCAGGTGCTTGTCGACGGGATACTCGGCAGCGGACTCGAGAGGGCCGTAGGAGGATCCTTCGCCGAGGCGGTGGCGGCGATAAACGCGCATTCCGCCGCCGTGATTGCGCTTGACGTGCCAACCGGAATCCACGGCGATTCCGGAAGAGTGCTGGGCTGCGCGGTCCGGGCCGATCTGACCGTGACCTTCGTGGGCCTGAAATCGGGTCTGTTTCTTGACGATGCCGCGAGTCACTGCGGCCAGCTGGTCTTCGAGGATCTGGACATTCCCGAGGTATGCCGGGCAGGCGAGGCTCCGGTCATGCGCCGTATCGAGGATTCGCTGCCGGCCGAGTTGCTGCCGCCCAGGCCACGCGCGGCGCACAAGGGCGATTTCGGCCACGTGCTGGTGATCGGCGGCGGCAAGGGCATGCCGGGAGCTGCGCGGCTGTGCGGCGAGGCCGCGCTCCGTGCCGGCGCAGGCAGGGTCAGCCTGGCAACGGATCCTGAACACGCCGCGATGCTGACCGTGACGCGGCCCGAACTGATGTCGCATGCCATAGACAGGGCTTCTGATCTGCGACCGTTGATGGAAAAAGCGGATGTGATCGCCTTCGGCCCGGGGCTCGGGCGGTCCGACTGGGCCGAATCCGTTTACGAACTTGTCGCCGCCGATTCGCGCCCCGCGGTCTGGGACGCGGATGGCCTCAACTGGCTGGCGCAGCGGCCCGCGCAGGCGGCGCGGCGAATTATCACACCGCATCCGGGGGAGGCGGCTGCGTTGCTGGGAGTGCGCACCGCGGACATCCAGGCCGACAGGATAGCGGCGGTCAACGCGCTACGCGATCGCTTTGGCGGGGTGGTCGTGCTCAAAGGGGCCGGGTCGCTGGTTTCAGCCGGCAACGGGGTTCCCTCGATCTGTACAGCCGGCAATCCGGGCATGGCGTCCGCCGGCATGGGCGACGTCCTTACCGGTATCATTGCTGCACTGCTGGGCCAGGGCTTCACCGCGGAGCAGGCGGCAATCCTCGGCGTCCAGGCGCATGCACAGGCTGGCGATATTGCTGCACGGGGCGGCGAGCGCGGCATGATCGCTTCCGATCTGATCAACGCGCTGCGCGTAGTTGTCAATCCATGAGCGCACGGCGGTGAGCGAATACCTCCCCGACGAGGCGGCCACCAGTGAATTCGGACGACGGTTTCTGGAGCACCTGCCCCAGGACCTGGCAGGCTGGACGATATTGCTGGAGGGCGAACTGGGTGCCGGCAAATCCACCTTCGCGCGTGCCCTGATCCGCGCCGCAGGCCACGAAGGGCCGGTGCCAAGCCCGACCTACACGCTGGTAGAACCCTACGTCCTGCCGCGAACAACCATATATCACGTTGATTTATATAGAATTGCCTCAGAAGATGAGCTGCTCTACCTGGGCTGGAACGATCTCGACGACGGTTTTCGGCTGGTCGAGTGGCCCGATCGAGCCCCCGGTCTTTCGGCGCACGCCGACGTCGCCGTGACGCTGAGCTACGCGGGCGAGGGGCGCAACATCGACCTGCGGGGCCTGAGTGACCGGGGTGCGGCGGTGGTCCGTGCCATCTGCGCGTCTTGACTCACTGAGTTAACTAAGACAGGTATCTGTCTAATATTGCAGTAAAAGTTCTTGGTTTTTGCCGCCAGATTCGTATACTCACCGGACATAATCCCGGAATCTGGCTCCCTGAAATGTCCCTACGTCCCGTCGCCCTCGTTTTTCTGTGCCTGCTGCTCGCTGCGGCCGCCCGCGCGGAAACGACGCTGGAAAACGTGCGCATCTGGGCGGAGAACGAAAAGACGCGTGTCGTCCTGGACCTGAGCGAATCGGTCGCGCACAACATTTTCACGCTGCGAGGCCCCGATCGACTCGTCATCGACCTCAAGAATGGCCGACTCGCCAAATCACTGACGCGATTGCCGGCGGGAACGGGGGCGGTCAGGTCGATCCGCCATGCAATCCGTGCCAACGGACAGCTGCGGGTGGTGCTGGATCTCAATGAGGGTGTGCGCTCGAGGAGCTTTACGACAGGGCCCAACGCGAAGTACGGGGATCGGCTGGTGGTCGACCTGCAACGCTCCGGCAACCTGGTCCCGGTGAAACGCGCCTCCGAGGCGTATCGACCGGGTCGCGATATCGTTATCGCGATCGATCCCGGTCATGGCGGGCACGATCCCGGGTCTATCGGCAAGCAGCGCACGCGGGAAAAAGACGTCGCGCTGATCATCAGTCGTGAACTGGCGCGCCGCATCAACGCAGAAGAGGGCATGAAAGCGGTGCTCGTTCGCGACAGCGACATCTATGTGGATCATCGTGCTCGCACCAGCTTTGCGCGCCGCCACAAGGCGGACCTGTTTGTCTCTGTGCACGCGGACGCAGTTTCAGATCGTCGTGCGAGCGGTGCGTCCGTCTACGCCCTGTCGCTCAAAGGCGCGAGTGACGAGGCGGCCAAACAACTGGCAGAGCGCGAGAATACGTCTGTCGGCGGCGTCTCGCTGCAAGACAAAGACGACGTATTGGCGTCAGTGCTGATCGATCTGTCACAAAACGCCTCGCTCAGCGCGAGTCTCGACGTTGGCAGCCACGTTATCCGCGAGATGAGCCAGATCGCGAAGATGCATCGCAAGACCGTGCAGCAGGCAGGCTTCCTCGTACTCAAGTCACCCGATATGCCGTCCATACTGGTCGAGACGGCGTTTATCTCGAATCCGGATGAAGAGAAGAAGTTGCGCGACAAGCGGCATCAGGGTCGCCTGGCGAACGCGATACTCGCGGGCATCCGTAATTATTTCTATACCAATCCACCGCCGGACACGCTGATCGCCGCAAATCTGCGTCGCGAGCCGACGCGCCAGGTTCGCTATGTGATTACGCCGGGCGACACGCTCTCGGAGATAGCCGAGCGCTACAACGTCAGCACGGCCGCCATACGCAGGGCGAACAAGTTGTCGAATGACAGAATCCGGATCGGTCAGACCCTGCAGATCCCGGTATTCGCCGGCGGCTAGCCGCCTGTCGGACACGCTGACGTGTCGCGCCCTGCAATCCGGCGAGACTTTTGCTGCGGGTTTTGAAAAAATGACGGCCCCCAGCGTCGCCGACCCGTTTCATGCCAATTCAGCAACTTCCGAGTCACCTGATCAACCAGATCGCCGCCGGCGAAGTTGTCGAAAGACCGGCGTCCGTTGTGAAGGAGTTGCTCGAGAACAGCCTCGATGCCGGTGCACGATCCGTGCAGATCGACATTATCGCGGGCGGGCAGAAGCTGATACGTATTCGCGACGACGGCAAGGGAATCGCGCAGTCAGAGCTCATGCTCGCGCTGGCGCGCCATGCGACGAGCAAGATCGCGAGCCTCGAGGATCTCGAAGCGGTCGCCTCGCTGGGATTTCGCGGCGAGGCATTGCCGAGTATCGCATCGGTCGCGCGGCTCAGCCTCACCTCGCGATCCCTCGAAGCCGATTCGGCCTGGCAGGTCGAAGCGGATAACGGCAACGTCAGTGCGCCGGCCCCGGCCGCGCATCCGCAGGGAACGACGGTCGAGGTGCACGACCTGTTCTACAACACGCCGGCGCGTCGCCGTTTTCTTCGAACGGAGCGAACCGAGTACGGGCATATCGAAAAATGGGTACGCCGACTGGCGCTGTCCAGGCCCCAGATCGCGTTTACGCTGACACACAATCGCCGCACGGCGCTGAATCTCTCCGCGGCGTCCGACGCTGAATCACGCCGGCAGCGTATTGCGCAACTGTGCGGCGAGGCTTTTGCCGATCAATGCGTTTACGTCGAAAAAGAGGCAGAGGGTATCGCGCTGTCGGGCTGGATCGGTCTGCCAACCTTCAATCGCAGCCAACCCGATCTGCAATACTGGTTCGTTAACGGTCGCAGCATTACGGACAGGACACTGTCACATGCCGTCCGACACGCCTACCGGGATGTGTTGTTCCACGGGCGCTACCCGGCCTACGTCCTGGATCTGACAATGGATCCGGCCGGCGTCGATGCAAATGCACATCCTGCGAAACACGAAGTTCGTTTTCGCGACGGCCGCCGCGTACACGGGGTGGTGTCGCAAACGGTCGAGGTGGCGCTCAAGGAAACCCGACCGGGCGGCCACAACGTGACGCCCATTCCGATGAATCGGGACGCCGTGTTCAGGCAGGGGTCCATGTCATTGGCGACGGTGCCATCGTCGTCGGCCGTGCGTGAGAGCCTCGCCGCGTATCGCGCCATGGCGACAGCGCCGGCATCCGGCGAGGTGGCCGAAAGGGCAGGCGAGGTGCCGCCGCTGGGATTTGCGGTTGCGCAGCTGGCGGGCATCTACATCCTCGCCGAGAACCGCGATGGTCTCGTCGTCGTCGATATGCACGCGGCGCATGAACGCATTGTCTACGAAAAACTGAAGCGCGGTTACGAGGGCCGCAGTCTTGTGCGGCAGCCGCTGCTGGTCCCCGAAGTCATAAACGTTGCCGAGAGCGAGGCCAGCCTCGCTGAGCATTGCGGACAACTGCTCGGGCAACTCGGGCTGGTCGTCGATCGCTCGGGGCCGACGAGCCTGACTGTCCGCGAAGTTCCCGCGTTGCTGAAGGGCGCCGACGTGGAATCGCTGCTTCGCGACGTGCTGTCCGATCTTGCCGAATCCGGGCAGAGCAATCGCATCGATGACGTCAGTGACGATTACCTGGCGACGATGGCCTGTCACAACTCGGTGCGTGCGAATCGCCAGCTGACCCTGGATGAGATGAATGCCCTGCTGCGTGAGATGGAAAATACCGAGCGCGCCGATCAATGCAACCATGGCCGTCCGACCTGGACGGCAATCACGCTGACGGAGCTTGACCGGCTGTTCCTGCGTGGGCGCTAGCACACAGCCATGAGCGCCAGTGCAATTCTGCTGATGGGGCCGACCGCATCGCGCAAGACCGAATTCGCAGTCAGCCTCTGCAAGCGTTTTCCCTGCGACCTTGTCAGCGTTGACTCTGCCCTGGTGTACCGTGGCATGGATATCGGGACTGCAAAGCCGGATGCCGAAACGCTCGAGCGCGTGCCACATCGGCTCATTGATATCCGCGATCCCGAAGAAAGCTACTCTGCCGGGGAGTTCGTTCGGGACGCCCGCGCGGAGATCGAGGAGATCCTCGCGCGCGGCCGTATTCCGCTGCTGGTCGGCGGCACCATGATGTACTTTCGCGCCCTGACCGAGGGCATCGCCGAGCTGCCGGGAGCCGATGCGGCCATCCGCGACGATATCGACGCGATGGCGGCAAGATCTGGCTGGCCGAGTGTGCATCGGGAACTCGAGGTCGTCGACCCGGTGGCGGCGCAACGCATCAACCCGAACGACAGCCAGCGCATACAGCGTGCGCTGGAGGTCTACCGTGCCAGCGGCAAGTCGCTGACGGACTGGCAGTCGGACGCGCGTTTGCCGGTCGATGATGTTCGCTACCTGAAAATCGGGTTACAGATCGAGCCGCGCGAATTGCTGCACCAGCGAATCGCGCGCCGGCTGGAGCAGATGCTCGAGAACGGATTCGTCGACGAACTGCGCGGACTCCGCGAGCGGCCGGGACTGGCCGAGCACAGCCCGTCGATGCGATCCGTCGGCTACCGGCAATTCTGGCAATATCTCGAGAATCGCTGCACCTTCGATGAGGCCAGCGACAAGGCGCTGTTCGCGACACGCCAGCTGGCCAAACGGCAATTTACCTGGCTTCGCTCGGAAAAAGCGATCTTTACAATAAACCCACTTGAACCCGGCGCAATTGACGCCATATCAGCGTATCTGAAGCAGCAGCTCGGGTAGCAGACGGGGATTTTGGACGTATTTACTGCAATTGGGCTGTGTTAGACTTTTTGGACGCTTAGGCAGAGATTCGCATCAGGGCAAACCGGCGCCACCGGACCGCGGGTTTCGAAGAAAAATCACAATAAGGAGACCCAATATGGCTAAAGGGCAGACACTGCAAGACCCGTTTCTGAATATCCTGAGAAAGGAGAAGGTTCCGGTATCGATTTACCTCGTCAATGGCATCAAACTGCAGGGACAGGTGGATTCCTTCGATCAGTTCGTGGTCTTGCTCAAAAACAGTGTAAATCAGATGGTTTACAAGCATGCAATATCGACGGTCGTACCGTCGCGAAACGTTCGTTTGCCGCTTCCGGACGATGATTCGGGAGACGATGACGAGTAGTCAGCGACGACGTTACTCCGTCAGGAGGACGTGATTGTTTGAACGACCGCAAAGTGGCGAGCGCGCCGTGCTCGTCCACGCGAGTTCCGAGGGCCTGCCCGACATTTCAGAGCGCGAGGAGTTTGCCGAACTGGCCCGCTCCGCGGGCGCCGAAGTCGTTGCAGAGCTCCTGAGTTCGCGGCGGCATCCTGATGCGCGCACGTTCGTTGGCAAGGGCAAGCTTGGCGAGCTTCGGGCACTCATTGAAGACACGGGCGCGGAACTCGTTATTTCGTCGGCCGCGCTGAGTCCGAGCCAGGAGCGCAACCTGGAGCGCGAGTTGCGCTGTCGCGTACTCGACCGTGCCGGCCTCATCCTGGACATCTTTGCGCAGCGGGCGCGGAGCTTCGAGGGCAAGTTGCAGGTCGAGCTGGCACAGCTGCGGCACCTGTCGACGCGACTGGTGCGAGGCTGGACTCACCTGGAGCGCCAGAAAGGCGGTATCGGCCTCCGCGGTCCGGGCGAAACGCAGCTGGAAACGGATCGGCGCCTCGTAGGCGATCGTATTCGGCAGCTCAAAGAGCGTCTCGAGAATGTGGACGCGAGGCGAACAATGAACCGGCGCAACCGGGTGCGAGCCGAGATTCCGACCGTGGCGCTGGTTGGCTACACGAACGCGGGCAAGTCGACCCTGTTCAATGCGCTGACGGATGCCGATGTCTATGTCAAGGATCAGCTGTTTGCGACGCTCGATCCGACGGTGCGGCGCCTCGATCTGCCGGAGGGCGAGCACGTGGTTCTTGCGGATACGGTAGGATTCGTGCGGGACCTGCCGCATGAATTGATCGCGGCCTTCCGCTCGACACTGCAGGAGGCGCGAGAAGCCGATCTTATTCTGCATCTGATTGACGCCAGTGATCCGAATCGCTGGCAGCGCGTTCGGCAAGTCAACTCCGTGCTAAAAGAGCTGGAGGCCGACCAGGTGCCACAGATCCGCGTGTACAATAAGATCGACAAGCTGGATCGAAAGCCCAGGATCACCAATAATCGCGACGGGGAAGGCCGCGCCGTATGGCTCTCCGCAATTACCGGTGAAGGTATCCCGATGCTGAAAGACGCGATAGCGCGTCGACTGCGCCAGAAGACGGTGCGGCGCGTTATCCAACTTCTGCCAGGACAGGGTCGTCAGCGGGCCAGGCTTTTTGAGCTGGGCGCCGTCACTTCCGAGCGTGAATTGGAAGAGGGTGGCTGGGAACTGGCACTGAAAATGACTGAAAAGGACTTGCGGCGATTTCTAAAGCGTGAAAATCTCGCCGATCGAAATGTGGAACCGTTGCCGGTGGAGACATCGGCGTCGGCGGCAAACGAGTGAGAAGAAACCAACCTATGGCATGGAACGAATCAGGAAACGGCAAGGATCCCTGGAAGCGCGACGGTGAGGAACCCATCGAGCTCGACAAAATCGTGCAGGACTGGCAGCGACGCTTCAGCCGTTTGTTTGGTGGCGGGAGCGGCGGCGGCTCAGGCGGATCCAGCGGGACCGGCGGCTTTATTCTGGTCGTCGTGCTGCTGGTTGCGTGGGGATTGACCGGCTTCTACCGGGTCGACGAAGCGGAGCGCGGCATTGTGCAGCAATTCGGCGCCTACAAGGAAACGACCTTACCGGGTCTTCACTGGCATTGGCCTTATCCGATAGAGACCGCGGAGCTTGTCAACACGATCGCGATCTCGAACTACGCGTACCGCACCGAGATGCTGACCGCCGATGAGCAGTACGTGTTCGTCGACATGGTGGTGCAGTACCGGCGCACCGATCCGGTCAAGTACAGCTTTGAAGTGGTTGAGCCGGACCAGACGCTGCAGGATGTCACCGAGAGCGCGCTGCGCGAGGTCGTCGGTACGACGATGCTCGATGTCCTGGTCACCGGCCGCCGCGACGAAATTGCGTCGCGTACGCGCGACGTGCTCCAGGCAACGATCGATATCTATGGCGCCGGCATTACCGTCACCTCGATCTCGCTGGAAACCGTCAACTACCCGCAGGCTGTGCAGTCGGCTGTCGATGATGCGCAGAAAGCGCGTAACGACAGCGAGCGATTTGGCCTGGAAGCGGATGCCTACGCCAACGATGTCGTGCCGCGTGCACGCGGTGACGCGGTTCGGGTCCTGGAGGATGCGCGAGGTTATCGCGATCGCGTGATCGCCGACGCCCAGGGTGAGGCGGCACGATTCGAAGCGCTGCTTACCGAATACAAGAAAGCCCCGCGCGTGACGCGGGATCGCCTGTACATCGAGGCGATTGAGGAGGTCTACGCTAATTCTTCCAAGGTCATTGTGGACGCCGAGGGCAGCGGCAACCTGATGTACCTGCCGATCGACCAGCTGATGAATCGGCCGGGACGAACAGGGACGGGCGGCGAATCGAATCGCGCGGCCGATTCGCAGTCGCCGCAGATGCCGCAGTCGCAGCTGGAGGCGGCGCAGGCTGAAGAAGATGCTCGCGAAAGGAGGATGCGCCAATGAACAGTGCAAGATTTGCGAGCCTGGTCGTTGTTGGCCTGGCCCTGGTCATTCTCGGTCTCTCCGCGTTTACGGTTGACGAGCGCGAGCTCGCGATCAAGCTGCAGCTCGGCCAGGTCGTGCAGGCCGATTACAATCCCGGTCTGCATTTCAAATGGCCGATCGTGCAGAACGTTCGCAAGTTTCCCCGTCGCATCCTGACGATCAGCGATCGTCCCGATCGGATCTTCACCGCTGAAAACGAGGCGGTGCAGGTCGACTTCTTCGTCAAATGGCGCATCGTCGATCCGGTTCGTTACTACACGTCCACAGGCGGTGTGTTGAATGTTGCGAACGGACGACTTTCAGAGATCATCAAAAATGCAATCGTGACCGAGTTCGGCAAGCGCTCGGTGCGCGAGGCGATTTCTGTGGAACGTGCCGAACTCATGCGAGACATGCGACTCACGGCTGCAGCGGCGGCCGAGGACCTCGGCGTTTCGCTGATTGACTTTCGCGTCAAGCAGGTCGAATTCATGGATGAGGTTCGTGACTCGGTGTACCGCCAGATGGCAGCCGAGCGCAAGCGGATCGCGGCGGAACGCCGCGCCGAGGGCCAGGCGGGCGCCGAAGAAAAACGCGCGGCCGCCGACAGGGCGCGCACCGTGATACTCGCCGATGCCTACAGGGACAGTCAGAAAATCAAGGGTGAGGGGGACGCGAAGGCCGCGGAAATCTACGCGACGGCCTACAACAAGGATCCGGAGTTCTACGCCTTCTATCGAAGCATCGATGCCTACCGCAAATCCGTTGGAAAAACCGGTGACGTGCTGATACTGGATCCGAATAATGAGTTCTTTCGATATCTGAACCAATCGGATGGCAAAAAGTAAACAGACGTTCAGGTAGCGGCTGAGCAACGACGAATGTTCTGGACGGAAATTCTGACGGCGCTGGCACTCGTCTTTGTAATCGAGGGCATGCTGCCATTCGTATCGCCGGGCAAATATCGTCAGATGGTGGCGGAAATCACGCGTCTGAGCGACAGCAGTATCCGCAATGTCGGTCTTATCGTGATGATTGCCGGCTTGCTGCTGCTGTTCTTCGTGCGCGGCTGACGCGATACCTGAATACAGACGAGAAAGCGGGAGAATCATGGGCAAGAACGTAGTTGTCATCGGTACCCAGTGGGGCGACGAGGGCAAGGGCAAGATTGTCGACCTGCTGACGGATCGTGCGGCAGCGGTAGCGCGCTTTCAGGGCGGCCACAACGCCGGTCACACGCTGGTGATCGGTGGCGAGAAGACCGTCTTGCACCTGATT
>JBFELT010000111.1:0-10732 GCA_041552015.1 Woeseiaceae bacterium | reverse complement strand
GGCGTTGTCATTCTCCGGATGACCGGCGGCTTTCGCAAAATGCTTCTCGGCCTTGTCGAATTCACGCTGATTGCAGGCGAACACGGCGTAGGCGTTTTGCACCTCGAAGTTTCGCGGTTCGACTCGAATGGATTCCTCGTAGGACGCTCTCGCCAGTCGCAGATTATCGAGCGCCTCGTAGGTTCGCCCCAGCGTCGCATGCGCGAGTCCGTTCCTGGGCCCGAGCTCTATTGACAACAGCAGTCGGTCACGCGCCAGCTCGTAGTTGCCGTTGCGGTAATAGCGCGCACCGAGCTGGAAATTCAGATCTGCGGCATTCGCATCGTTCGACTCGATAGGCGCGCTACCCGTTGTGGTCGATACGCAGCCGCTGAGAACCAGCAGGCCCATTGTCACGGACAGTATCTGTGCGCTCTTTTTCATGCAGGTGCCATCCTTGTTTTTGACTTCCCCGATTTCCTGCCCGACATGTTTTTCTGCCCGAGCGGCGTTCGCACCCGGTCGCGCACGCGGCCGGCCAGCTGGCCGCAGGCTGCATCGATATCATCGCCGCGGGTCTTGCGCGTCGTCGCCACCAGCCCGCGCTGTCGGAGTCGCTCCTGGAAATGCCGAATGGTATCAGCCGACGAACGCTTGAATCGCGTGTTCGGGAACGGGTTGAACGGAATCAGGTTTATTTTTGCCGGTTTGCCTTTTAGCAGGCCTGCCAGCTGGTCTGCGTCTGACAACGAATCATTGACGCCGCGAAGCATGACGTACTCGAAGGTGATGAATCGATTTGCATGCTTCGCCGCATAGGCCCAGCAGGCCTGCAGCAGTGTGGCTATCGGATGCAACTTGTTGATCGGAACGATCTCGTCGCGCAGTTCATCGTTCGCAGCATGCAGTGACACGGCGAGCGCCACGTTACATTCGTCGCCCAGCTTCTCGATCAGAGGCACGATTCCGGAGGTGCTGACGGTCACGCGGCGCCGCGACAGGCCGAACGCCAGGTCTGACACCAACAGGTCGAGAACCGGCGCGACGTTTCGATAATTTGCGAGTGGCTCGCCCATACCCATGAAAACGACGTTGCTCACCGCGGACTCACCGTTGTCGCGCCGAGGCAGTTCACGGATAGCCTGCCAGACCTGGCCGATGATTTCCGCGCTACTCAGATTGCGGTTGAATCCCTGCGCGCCGGTCGCACAAAAAGCGCAGTCCAATGCACAACCGACCTGCGAAGAGATGCAAAGTGTGCCGCGGCCGGACTCCGGGATAAAGACCGTTTCGACGGCCTGCCCGGCGCCGCTCGCAAACAGCCACTTGACGGTACCGTCTTCCGAGTCATGCCGCGAGCTAACCTCGGGCACGGCGATTTCTGCTTCCTCGACGAGCCATGCGCGCGTTGCCTTGGACAAGTCCGTCATGTCATCGAAGTCGGTTACACCGCGCTGGTAAATCCACTGCAGGAGCTGGCGTGCGCGGAAAGGCTTCTCACCGTGGGCAACAAAAAACTGCCCGAGATCGGATAGTGACATCCCGAGCAGGTTTGTTCTGGCGGCGGCGGAAGGCATCCTGCGGCTCTCAGCGGGTCCTGGGACAGACGCCGTCGTCGCCAAAAAAGAATGCGATCTCGACGGCGGCGGTTTTCGCGGCATCGGAGCCGTGCACGACGTTCTCCTCGATACTGGCTGCAAAGTCCGCACGAATGGTTCCGGGCTCCGCGTCAGCCGGGTTGGTGGCACCCATGATATCCCGGTTCTTCGCGATAGCGCCTTCGCCGCGCAGCGCCTGCACCATGACGGGACCTGAGGTCATGTAGCTAACGAGGTCTTTGAAAAACGGGCGCTCTTTGTGGACGGCATAGAATCCCTCCGCCTGCTCCTTCGTCAGGTGCATCATGCGCGCGGCAACGATCTCCAGGCCGGCTTTCTCGAAGCGGCTGTAGATCTCCCCGATCAGGTTCTTTTGCACGCCATCAGGCTTGATGATGGACAGCGTTTGTTCAACGGCCATGTGTAGTTCCTTTATTACTGTTCTTGAAGGTGGCGCCCGGGGATCCTGTCGGGCGTCTAGATGCGAACCGTCAATTGTACTACGGCGATTTCAGACGTTGAAGCTTTCGCCGCAGCCGCATTCGCCCTTGATATTGGGGTTTCGGAAGCTAAATGCCTCGTTCAGGCCGTTCTTGACGAAATCGACCTCGGTACCGTCGATCAACTGCAGCGCGTCGGGGTCGATGACGACCTTGACCCCCTTGTCCTCGAACACGACGTCGGATTCATCGATTTCGTCAGCGTAGTTGATGACATACGAGTAGCCGGAACAGCCCGTCTGGGTGACGCCCAGTCTCAGGCCCAGGCCGGTGCCGCGTTTGTCGAGGTGGCTCCGGACACGTTCTGCCGCCGAATCCGTCAGCGAAATCGCCATTGTGTTTTCTCTCTTTGGATGAATTAAGACTAGTTCGGTGCAGATGTGCCGCCAAATCTCTGCCCAAGCGACCGCACCGCATCTTCTAGGACAAGTATACGTCCGGTTTTCTCCACAGGTACAGGTAGAATTTGCATTATGTCCGCCGCACGAAACGCGACGAGACTGCCAACCGGCTGGCCCTCGTAGCGCCTGCAAAAGCACTCGCAGGCGGCAATCAGGTGCGGGCAGCCCCATGCACGGAAGCGCAGCGCCCGGATTCGTCCGTCGGACTCGCTGCCCGAGAGCGCCACACGCACCCCCTGCGCCCCGATCCCAGCGGTGACGCCGTCGGCCAGGTTTCCGGCGTGCGCCGGTGCGGCGAAATACTCGCGAACCAGGGGGCTGTACGGATCGTCGCTCAAGCCGCCTCCGGGGCAAGCTCACGCAGTCGTGCCACCGCGTCGCAATAGCGCCTGGCAGCGAATTCGACATCCTCACACTGCGTCTGCCGGCCAAAGCTGAACCGTATGGCGCTCTCCGCGAGCCGATCGCTGCGGCCCAGCGCCCGCAGCACGTAGGACGGTTCCCGGACCCGGGAGTTGCACGCCGAGCCCGTCGCCACGCAAACCGGATCCATGGCGAGGAGCAGGCTTTCGCCCTCGATGTCATCGACCGACACGTTCACAATCCCCGGAAATCCGCCCTCGGCGTCGCCGTTGACAAGCAGGCCGGCCACATCGCGAATGCCCGCCACGAGCCGTTCGCGCAGAGCCTCGAGGTGACGCATGTCCTCGTCCATGCGGGAGGCGGCAATCTCCGCCGCAAAACCCAGCCCGGCAATGAGATCCGTCGGCAGGGTGCCCGGGCGAATACGCTGCTGCTGACCGCCGCCGAATAATATCGGCTCGACGCGACAGCCCGGCCGATCGGCTATATACAGCGCGCCGATGCCTTTCGGGCCATAAAACTTGTGACCCGTAAGGGACAGGAGGTCGACCGGCATCACGCCCAGATCCATCGACATTTTCCCGGCCGCCTGCGCTGCGTCGACGTGAAACAGCACATCGCGTTCACGGCAGATCGAGCCTATTGCCTCGATGTCCTGAATGACGCCGGTCTCGTTATTGACGTACATGATTGACGCGAGCTGCGTGTCAGCTCGCAGGGCCCGCGCGAAATCGTCCGGATCCAGAAGGCCGCGGCTGTCCGGCGCCAGCCAGGTAACCTCGAAGCCCTGTTTCTCGAGCATACGAAATACGTCCGTAACGGCCTTGTGCTCCGTGGGCATTGTCACGAGATGCCGGCCGCGATGGGCCCGATACCTCGCGCCTCCGGCGATCGCGAGGTTGTCCGACTCGGTCGCCCCGGACGTCCAGACCAGCGTTGCGGGATCGACGTTCAGCAGCGCCGCGAGCTGCCGTGACGCATGATCCACGGTCGCCGCCGATTCCCGCCCGGCGCGATGATTCGAGGCGGGATTCGCAAAGCGCGTCTCGCGGCATTCGAGCATCAGTTCGGCCACCCGCCTGTCGACCGGGGTCGTGGCAGCGTAGTCGAGATAAATGATTTCGTCAGCCATTTCGCGGCTCGTCCTTGCGGTCAATTGCCGTGAGGATTCCGCGCAGTATGTTGACCTCGTTCCGGTCCGGGCGAGCGCGGATGAAGAGCCGCCGCAGGCGGCGCATCAGGTGTCGCGGATTATCCGGGTCCAGAAAACGGATCTCTTCGAGCACCTTCTCGAGATGCGCGTAGAAGTGCTCCATTTCCTCGATCGTCGCCGGCGGTGCCTCGGTTTCGAACTGCGGCCCAGTATCGAGCATGCCGGCAACGCGCAGCTCGTAGGCGAACACCTGCACCGCCATCGCGACGTTCAATGAGCTGAAGCCCGGATCGGTCGGGATCGTCAGCAGCGTGTGGCAAAGATCGAGGTCGTCGTTGTGCAGCCCGGTCTTCTCGGGCCCGAATACCGCGGCCACGGTACCCTGCTCGCTCTCACTGACCATGCGCTCCGCACAGTCCCGCGGCCCCATGCTCGGCCAGCTGATGGTCCTGGATCGCGCACTGGCGCCCGCGACGTAAACACAGTCCGTCAAGGCATCGGCGAGCGTTGTGAAGACCCTGGCGTTGTCGAGCAGGTCCGTGGCACCGGAGGCACGCGCGCTTGCCTCTTCGTGAGGAAAGAACTTCGGATTGACCAGCGCCAGGTCGACCAGCCCCATGTTCTTCATGGCGCGCGCGGTCGCCCCGATATTCCCGGGGTGCGTGGTTCCAACCAGTACGATTCGAATTGACATGGCGCGCGGGGCTTCCCTTGACGACAGCTTGCTGAAAGTCCGGTATTCTAGCCCGGATATTTCACCAGTCGCCGCGCTTTCGCTGAGTTCTTGCCCGATTTTACTCGCCGGCCGGTGAAATATCCGGGCTAGCGCCCCGGCGGCCCGCGGCGAGGAATCGGCCTGGCTCTTTATCATTGACGGAATCGTTTCATGCACGCACTACTCAACGTAGCGGTAATGGCGGCGCGCCGCGCCGGTGCCGTTTTGATCAGAAACCTGCCGAAGCTCGAGAAGCTCAAGGTTGAACAAAAAGGCCACAACGATTACGTCAGCGAAGCGGATCGCGCCGCCGAACGAGCGGTCATCGACGTCATCCAGAAGCATTATCCCGATCACGCGATCATGGCCGAAGAGTCCGGCGCGCAGGGCGATCAGACGTCCGACACGGTCTGGATCATCGACCCGCTGGACGGCACTACCAACTATTTGCACGGCTTTCCCGTGTTCGCCGTCTCGATAGGCGTCACGGTCGACGGGCGGCTGTCGCACGGGGTCGTCTACGATCCGCTGCGCCAGGACCTGTTCACGGCGTCGCGCGGTGCTGGCGCACAGCTCAACGACCGCAAGATTCGCGTCAGCGGCCGCAAGGAACTCGAGTACGCGCTGGTCGGTACCGGATTCCCGTTTCGCCAGTCGGACATCGAACTGGAGCCTTATCTCGGCATGCTGGGCAAAGTCATCAGGAATACCGCCGGGGTGCGGCGCCCCGGCGCCGCCGCGCTGGATCTTTGCTACGTTGCCGCGGGCCGTTTGGATGCATTCTGGGAGACGGGCCTTGCACCATGGGACGTGGCCGCGGGCGGGCTCATCATTCGCGAAGCCGGCGGCATCGTCAGCAGCCTCGATGGTGGCGAGGATTTTCTCGATTCCGGCCACCTGCTCTGTGGAACACCGAAAATCTATAGCGGCCTCGCGAGGCTGTGCGCCAGCGATATCAAGGCAATACTCCACAAATCCTAGCCAGCCCTCCCGGCTTGCCAGGCCGGCTATTGCCCACGTTACAGGAGCGGCCCCAGGCCGCGAAGCGCAGCGGCAGCCGCCAGGCTGCTAACCCCGTTTGGATCTACTACGAGGGTCGCCCAAGACCGACAGACCGCTACGGCAGGTCGTCGATCAGGGTAGGATCCTTGACCGGCTCGATCAGGTCCTGGGCATTGACATTCAGCTCCAGCGCCGTCGCGCTGGCGGTGTACGTCGATGAGTAGGTACCGACCACGATACCGACAATCAGCGCGATCGAGAACGGTGCGATCGACTCCCCGCCGAGAACCAGCAGGGCGACCAGGACGAGCAATGTCGTTATGCCCGTGATCAGCGTTCTTGCGAGCATCTCGTTGACCGACGTATTCATCGTTTCTTCCGCGGTCACGCCGCGCAGTGCGAAAAAGTTTTCGCGAATCCTGTCGAACACGACGACGGTGTCGTTCAGCGAGTAGCCGATTACGGCAAGCACGGCGGCAACGACCGTCAGGTCGAAGGGAAACCCGAACCAGGAGAAGAAACCCACGGTCACGATGGCGTCGTGCGCGAGCGCCGCAACGGCGCCCGCTGAAAACTTCCACTGGAAGCGAATCATGACGTACATGAAAATCATCAGCAGCGAGATGACCATCGCCAGCGCGCCGCGTTCCGCCAGCTCGCTACCGACCTGCGCGCTGACAAACTCGACACGACGCAGTTCGATTTGAGTTCCATCGGCCTGCAATACCGTCTGCAGCCGGGTGCGGACCTCATCGGCCTCGGTGCCGGCCTGCGGCGGCAGCCGCACCAGGACATCGGTATCCCTGCCAAAGCGCTGCACCTGCGCGTCGTCGAAGCCCTCGGCAGCGAGATTGCTGCGGATCTGCTCGAGGTTTGCGGCCTCCGGATAACCGACCTCGAGAAGGATGCCGCCGGTGAAGTCGATTCCAAACTCGAGACCACGGGTCGCAAGGGACACGAGCGAGGCGACGACGAGTACCGCCGAGATGGACAGCGCGATGCGTCGTCGCGTCGTGCTGAGAAAGTCGATCCTGGTTGTCTTGCTGATGATCTTCATGATCCGACCCCCTAGACCGGTATCGACGTCAGCTTGCGCCCGCCGAACAGCAGGTTGACGATTACGCGCGTGCCGACAATTGCAGTGAACATCGAGGTGATGATGCCGAGCATCAGGGTGATCGCGAATCCCTTGATCGGTCCTGTGCCGACGCCGAACAGCACGATCGCGGCAATCAGTGTCGTTATGTTGGCATCCGTGATGGACGACAGCGCTTTCTCGTAGCCCGAATGGATGGCGTTCTGCGGCGATGCGCCCGACGTTACCTCTTCGCGTATTCGTTCGAAGATGAGCACGTTGGCGTCGACGGCCATACCGACGGTCAGGACGATGCCGGCAATACCAGGCAGCGTGAGCGAGGCCTGGAGAAACGACAGCATTGCGACGATGAACACCAGGTTCGATAACAGCGCGACGTTGGCGATCAGGCCGAAAGCCTTGTAGTAAATGGCCATGAATACGATGACGGCAAGGAATCCGATCTTGATGGCATTAAAACCGCGATCGATGTTGTCCTGGCCCAGGCTCGGGCCGATGGTTCGCTCGTCGATCTTGTACACGGGTGCTGCCAGCGCGCCGGCGCGCAGCAGGAGCGCGAGGTCACGCGCTTCGATTGGCGTGAGCCCGGTGATCTGAAAGCTGTTTTTGAACACACCGCGAATGGTCGCAGTGTTGATAATTTCTTCGTTCTTGACCGTGCGTTGCTCCTCGACACCGTTTCGCACGACCGTTACCCGCTCCGTCTCGATGAACACGGAGGACATGGGCTTGTTGAGATTCTCCATCGTCGTCTTGAGCATGCTCTCGCCGCCCGCGGAGTCGAGCGTGATGAACACGGCGGGCTGGCCCTCGCTGAATCCGGATTTTGCGTCGATGATCTGGTCGCCCGACGCAATTACCTTGCGCTTCAGGATTTGCGCCTGCTCGTTGCCGCGACCGGGATAACGGCGGGAGCCCGGCTCGTCGCCGGACAGATCGACGAGTCGAAATTCCAGCGTTGCCGTTGCGGTGAGTATCTTGTTCAGCTGGTTAGGGTCCTGCACGCCGGGCAATTGCACGACGATGCGATCTTCGCCCTGACGCTGCACGAGGGGCTCCGCCACGCCCAGCTGATCGACGCGGTTTCGCAGGGTCGTCAGGTTCTGTTCGATGGCGAAATCCTGGCGTGCCTTTATCTGCGCCTCCGTCATGCGCACGGTCAGTGTCTTGCCGTCCGCGCCATCCTCGATGAAGACGTCGGCGTCGGCATCTCTAATGATGTCACGCGCCTTTGCCAGGTCGTCCGAACTGGTGAGACGGATCGTTATCAGCTGGTCGTTGAGATCGACGCGATTGCGAATCTTCGCTTCGCGCAAACGGTCCGAAAAGTCCTGCTGATACAGCGTGAGTCGGCTCTCGATCGCCGTTTTCATGTCCACCTCGAGCAGGACATAGACGCCGCCGCGAAGATCGAGCCCGAGGCTCATCGGACTCAGGCCCAGGTCACGCACCCACTCGGGCAAGCGCGGTGTCAGCGTCGTCGCGATATTGGCGTCACGCCCGTACTGGCCGCGAAGGCGCTCGCCGGCCATTTCCTGGTCTTCGGTCGACTCGAAGCGTATGACCGCGCGGCCGTCCTGCAGGTAGGCGGCTTCGGGTGTGATACCCGCGGCTTCGACGACGCGCACGAATTCGTCAAGCTTCGCCTCTTCGTACGCTGCGCCGCTGTTGTCGGCGATCTGCACCGCCTCGACACTGCCGTAGATATTTGGCAATGCCAGCAGGCAGCCCGCCATGAAGATGGTGAGGACCAGCAGGTTTACCCACCAGGAAAATTTGTTCATCGTAGTTCGCCGCCGATGCGTCAGGCTTCGTCGTAGGTACCCTTGGGAACGACAACCGAGACGCTGCTTTTCTGAATTTTTATTTCGGTGCTGTCGCTGATCTTGACGACGGCATAATGTTCGCTGACACCGGTAATCTTGCCGAGGATGCCACCCGCCGTCAGCACCTCGTCACCCGCTTTCAGGTTCGAGACAAGTTCCGCGTGCGCCTTTGCCTTCTTTTGCTGTGGCCGGATCAGCAGGAAATAGAAAGCACCGAACATCAGCACCATCATGATAATGAAGCTGGTCGAATCGCCCCCTTGTGCGCCTTGCGCATAGGCGTTTTGAATGAAGAAGTCCATTAGGTATCCAAGATTTTAGAGTTGATATCGAGCGCCGGGAGGATGTCCCGAAAATAAGCGCGGTATTATGGCACAAGCAAAAGAGTTGGGGGTGACTTCCCGAAACCCAAGCCCGGGCCTCTTGCGAGTGCTACCTGTCGTACGCAGACCGCAGTGCGCTGAGCATTTCCGGCAGCGTCCCGTCGCGAATAGCCGCCCTGATGTTCCTCATAAGCAACTGATAATAATGAAGATTATGAATTGTTGCCAGGCGCGGGCCCAGTATCTCGCCACACTTCACCAGGTGCCTCAGGTAGGACAGGCTGTAGTGTTGGCAGGTGTAACAGTCGCAGTCCGGATCCGGCGGCGAGGTGTCGTCGCGATAGCCTGCGTGCCGGAATTTGACGGTGCCGCGTGACGTGAACAGCTGACCATTCCTTGCGTGGCGAGTCGGAATAACGCAGTCGAACATGTCCACGCCACGCATCACGGCTTCCGCAATGTCGATCGGCGTGCCGACGCCCATCAGGTAGCGCGGCAGGTCCTCGGGCATGTGCGGCACGAGCGCATCGAGAACCGCGTGGCGCTCGCCCTCCGGTTCGCCGACCGCCAGGCCGCCGACCGCGTAACCGTCGAAACCGATCTGGCGCAGGCCATGCAGCGATTCCTGCCTGAGCGTGTCGTAAATGCCGCCCTGGACAATGCCGAAGAGCGCTTCGCCGCGATCCGGCTCCCGGTCCTTGAGTTCATCGAAACGGCGTCGGCTGCGCTCGGCCCAGCGCAGCGACAGCCGCATTGACGTTTCCGCTTCGCTCTCGGCCGCCGGATACGGCGTGCACTCATCGAATACCATGGTGATGTCCGCATTGAGATCGTGCTGCACCTCGATTGACTTCTCGGGTGTCAGAAAAACCTCGTCGCCGTTCACTGGCGACCTGAAGCGCACGCCCTCCTCGGTGAGCTTGCGCATCGCTGCCAGCGAGAACACCTGGAAGCCGCCGGAATCGGTGAGTATCGGTCTGTGCCAGTTCATGAACTCGTG
The DNA here is from genome assembly GCA_041552015.1 of Woeseiaceae bacterium. Classification (GTDB taxonomy): domain Bacteria; phylum Pseudomonadota; class Gammaproteobacteria; order Steroidobacterales; family Woeseiaceae; genus UBA1847. The sequence goes on along the minus strand of JBFELT010000111.1, from coordinate 776 downwards.
CAGGCCACCGTGCTTGCGCACAATGTCCGCGCCCGGGCGCAGCATGAGATGAAACGTGTTGCCGAGAATGATTTCGGCGCCGTCGGCGGCAAGCTCTTCCGGCGTAACGCTCTTGACCGTGCCGTAGGTTCCGACCGGCATGAATGCCGGCGTCTGCACGTCTCCTCGGCGCAATTTGATCGTTGCACAACGCGCCGCGCCGAAACGCTCTGAAACGACAAACCTCATCGTGGTTTTTCGGGCGTCAGGAACATGGCGTCACCGTAACTGAAGAATCGGTATTTCTCACGCACGGCATGCCGGTAAGCGGAAAGAATCCTGTCTCTACCGGCGAAGGCCGACACCAGCATGAGCAGCGAGGATTGCGGTAAATGGAAGTTGGTAATCATGGCGTCGACGACACGAAACGTGTAGCCCGGCCGAATAAACAGATCCGTCTCGCCGGCGAACGGCTGCAGCGCGCCGCCAGCTGCCGCGGATTCGAGTGCTCGTACTGATGTTGTGCCGACGGCGACCACGCGGTGACCGCCCGCCCGCGCGGCTTTGACGGCATCGCAACACGACTGGCCGACCTCCACGCGCTCGCTGTGCAGGCGGTTTGCCTCGATATGTTGCTCGCGAAGCGACTGAAACGTGCCGGCGCCAACATGCAGGGTAACCCAGCTGTGCCGGACACCCGCTGCGATGGTCTCCCGCAGCATGGCCTCATCGAAATGCAGTCCGGCCGTCGGCGCGGCAACGGCGCCGGGATCCCGTGCGTAAACCGTCTGGTAGCG
>JBFELT010000110.1:0-10777 GCA_041552015.1 Woeseiaceae bacterium | reverse complement strand
GATCTGGCCGGCGGAGAGGCGCTGGGTCAGCGCCGAAATGGTCAGGGACGGCACTGAGCTGGCCATAGCGGAGATGATTCGGGCCGGCATAAGCTGCTTCAGTGACCAGTACTTCTTCCCTGAGATCGTCGCTGAGACCGCCGTCGACCTGCAAATGCGGGCCATGATCGGTACGCCCGTACTCGATGTCGCGACGAGCTGGGCTGCCAGCAACGATGAGTATCTGCAGAAAGGCTCCGACCTCGTTCACGACCCGTACGTCGAACACCCGCTGATCTCCAGCTGCTACGCGCCCCACTCGCTCGGCTCGCTGTGCGACGATTCGTTTACCCAGCTTCGGGTCATGGCCGACCAGCTGGATGTACCGGTGCAGATTCATCTGCACGAATCAGCGGCGGAAATCGCGGCATCGCTGCAGCAGACCGGCAAACGACCGTTCGAGCGCCTCGACGAACTCGGCCTGGTGAACGCCTCTTTGCTGGCGGTCCATGCCGTGCACATGACAGATGCCGAAATCGATCGATTCGCCGAGGCAGGTGTCAACATCGCGCATTGCCCGCGATCGAATCTCAAACTCGCCAGCGGTATTGCACCGATCAGCCGATTCCGCGCGGCGGGCATCAACGTTGGCGTCGGCACGGACGGGGCTGCCAGTAACAATGTGCTCGATGTGCTCGCCGAAATCCGACTGGCGGCACTGCTGGCCAAGGCCGGCTCGGACGATGCCAGGGCATTCTCAGCCGCGGACGCGCTGCGAATGGGGACCCTCGAGGGTGCCCGGGCACTCGGACTCGCGGATTGCATTGGCTCCATCGAAACCGGCAAGTGGGCAGACCTGGCCTGTATCGATCTCGCGAGCCTTAACAGTCAGCCCGTCTTTGACGTTGTTTCCCAAATCGTGTTCACGGCCAACGCCAGCCAGGTCTCGGATGTCTGGGTAGCCGGGAAACACCAGCTGGACCGTGGCAGACTCGTCGGAATCAATACGGATGAATTGCTCGTACGCAGCAACGAGTGGCGTGATCGAATCGCTGCCACAGGTATTTGAACTCAGGGCCGGATACGCATGACAGGAACGAATCAAAACATCGACCCCGCGGAACTTGCGAAATTCGATTCGCTGGCATCACGCTGGTGGGATACGGATGGAGACTTCAAGTCACTGCATGACATCAATCCGCTGCGCCTCGGCTGGATTCGCAAGCATGTGACTCTCGACGGCTGTCGCGCGCTGGACATCGGCTGTGGCGGTGGAATCCTGGCCGAGTCGATGGCGGCCGCAAAAGCCACCGTGACAGGCATCGACATGGCCGAAGGGCCCCTGTCGGTCGCGCGCCTGCATCAGCTCGAATCCGGCGCCGCGGTTGATTATCGAAAAATGACGGCTGAACAGCTCGCTGCTGCTGAGGCCGGCGAGTATGACGTTGTTACCTGCCTGGAAATGCTCGAGCACGTGCCACAGCCATCGCAGGTTATTCGCTCGTGTGCACAACTGGTGAAACCGGGTGGTCATGTATTCTTCTCGACCATCAACCGCAATCCGAAGTCTTTCCTTTTTGCGATCGTCGGAGCCGAGTACGTGCTGAAACTGTTGCCGAGCGGAACGCACGAGTATGCGAAGTTCATCCGCCCATCGGAACTCGAGGCATGGGCCCGTCACGCAGGACTAAGGCTCGTTGAGAGTATCGGCATGCACTACAGCCCGCTGACCAAAGCGTACTCGCTGGGCGAGAACCTGGACGTCAACTACCTGATGTATTTCCAGCGGCCTGCCGACTGATGCAGATCCAGGATGGTTCATTCGATCTCGTACTGTTCGATCTCGACGGTACGCTCGCCGATACGGCACCGGACATGGTCGCGACGCTGCAGGAAATGCAGGCCGACCATGACTATGAACCGATCGATTACGACTTCGCACGAACCCACGTATCCAACGGGGCGATGGGTCTCCTGCGCATCGGTTTTTCGGACCTCGATGAGGACCGGCGCGCGGCGCTGGTCGACGAATACGTCGAGCGTTATGCCGAGCGGCTGTGCCACCTGACGCGCGTATTCGCCGGTGTGGATACGCTGCTCGATCAACTGGACATTGCGGGCTGCCCCTGGGGCGTAGTAACCAACAAGCCAGAGCACCTGACGAACCCGCTGCTCGAGGCCCTCGGACTCGCGGACCGCAGCGTTTGCGCCGTCAGCGGCGACACGCTGTCGGTGCGCAAGCCGGAGCCCGGCCCGATACTGCTCGGTTGTGATATTGCCGGCGTGGACGCCCGGCGATCAATCTATATCGGTGATGCATCCCGGGATATTCAAGCTGGCATGCGCGCCGGCGCGGCGACCATTGCCGCGGCTTATGGCTATATCGCGGAGGACGATGATCCGCGCGAATGGGGTGCCGATATCATCGCTATCGACCCGGAAGAACTGACGCAAATCGTCCTCAAAGCGGTTAACCTTGAGTCCTGATGATCTCCATAAGCATAGAACCCGTTTACCTCGAAGTCGGGGCGCCGGCACTCGCCATCGGCGTGCTGCTCGGGGTGCTGGTGACGTGGTTGATCGGCCGGCAACGGCGAAAGAGGCTCCTGGAGCAGATCCGGCAGACGGAAAACGAACTCAAGAACCAGGAGACCCTGCAGAGCGAGCGTGAGGCTGCATTCGAGCTCGCCAACGCAAAGCTGACCGCCGCGTTTTCCAATCTTGCCAACCAGTCTCTGCAATCCAACAGCGAAAATTTCCTCAGGCTCGCCGAGCAGAATCTCGGAACGCAACAGGAAAAGGCCAAGCGCGAACTCAGCGAGCGCGAGAAGGCTGTGGAGTCGCTCGTGAAGCCCATCCGAGACGCGCTCGAAGCCTCACAAAAGCAGATCGCGGAACTCGAGAAGGCCCGCAGCCAGGCCTACGGCGGCATCAAGAACCAGCTGGAAACGATGCAGCTCAACCAGCAGGCGCTTGCAAAGGAAACGCACAACCTCGTGAATGCGCTGCGACGGCCGGAGGTTCGGGGTCGCTGGGGCGAGATTACGCTGCGCCGCCTGGTCGAGTTGGCCGGCATGGTCGAGCACTGCGACTTCATGGAGCAGGTTCACACCTCCGGAGAGACACAGGCCATCCGGCCCGACATGATCGTCAGGATGCCGGACCAGCGAATGCTGGTGGTCGACGTGAAAACGCCCCTGGACGCCTATCTAGCGGCTGCCGAGGCGGCCGACGACGCGCAGCGCAAGCTGGGCCTTGAACGGCACGCGAAAAACGTACGCGCACACATTCGTATGCTGTCGTCGAAATCGTACTGGGAGCAATTCGACGAAAGCCCGGAGTTCGTGATCCTGTTCATCCCGGGCGACCAGTTCCTCAGTGCGGCGCTCAACGAAGAACCCGATCTCATCGAGTATGCGCTGTCCAAGCAGATTATCCTCGCCACGCCGACCAGTTTCGTCGCGCTACTGAAGGCTGTTGCCTACGGCTGGCGCCAGCTGGCGCTGGCTGAGAACGCCAAGGAGATTCGCATTCTCGCGGAGGATCTGTACGGGCGCCTCGCGACCTTCGTCACCCACATGAACCGCGTCGGTCGCCAGCTGGCCAGCAGCGTCGACAATTACAACAAGGCGGTCGGATCCCTGGAACGCAACGTCCTGCCGGGCGCCAGGAAGTTCGTCGAACTCGGCGCGCATGCAAAAAAGGAGGTCGAGCCGCTCGAACGGCTGGAATCGGTACCTCGTACAATGACCGAGGGGGTCGAGCCATGATGACCGATCCGCGGACCTACGAATACGCAGACGATATCCTGAAGGATCGCATCATCCTGGTAACCGGGGCGACGGACGGCATTGGCAGGGCACTGTCCCTGCACGCGGCAAGTCTCGGGGCGCAGGTGATTCTTCACGGGCGCAACGTCAGTAAACTCGAGCAGGTGTATGACGCCGTCGAGGCAATCGAGGGAGCACCGCGACCGTCAATCGCCGTCCTCGACCTGGCGTCCGCCAACAGTGAATCGTATATCTCGCTCGCAACCAGCGTCCAACAGGAATTCGGGCGACTCGACGGCCTGGTTCTAAACGCCGGTATTCTTGGTGAGCGGTACTCCATTGCACAGTACGACGCCGTCTTGTGGCAGCGCGTCATGCACGTCAACGTGACGTCGGCTTTCGCGATAACCCAGGTGCTGATGCCCATGCTGCAGCAATCAGAGGATCCGTCGGTGATCTTTACGAGCAGCGGCGTGGGCCGGACCGGAAAAGCCTTCTGGGGTGCCTATGCCGTCTCGAAGTTCGCGACAGAAGGATTGTCTCAGGTCCTTGCGGACGAGCATCGCCAGGGGAAGCTGCGCTCCAATTGCATCAATCCGGGTGCCACGCGCACCGGTATGCGACTGGCGGCATACCCGGCTGAAAACCCCGACACGCTCAAACGCCCTGAGGACATTCTTGCGCCCTACGTCTACCTGCTGGGCCCGGACAGCAAAGGCGTCACCGGAAAGAGCCTGGACGCGCAGTAATAATAAACATTAGGTATTCTGGCTAACTACTTATTTTTTATATTTTTTTCGGGATTTCTTGGTCGTTGGTATCGTCTCGGGAGGCGCCAAACCGGCGGCCTGATACAGCGCCCGTACCTGTGCTGGTGTCAGCGCCTCGTAGCGGCCACGCCATACCGATCGCGGCAGTTCGATAGGGCCGTAAGCGGTACGGATCAGTCGGCTGACCTCGTAACCGATCGCCTCCCACAGCCTTCGCACTTCGCGATTCCTGCCCTCCTTGAGCGTCACGTTGTACCAGCGATTTGCACCCTCACCGCCGGCAGTTTCGATGGAATCGAAGCGCGCCGGGCCATCCGACAATTCGACGCCATCCCGGAGCCGCTCCAGCTCCGCACTCGAGGGGCTACCGTGGACTCTTACCGCGTATTTGCGAACGATCTCGGATGAGGGATGCATCAGCGCATTCGCCAGTGCGCCATCGGTGGTAAACAGGAGCAGACCGGTCGTCGTCAGGTCCAGCCGGCCGACAGCGATCCACCGCGCGCCCTTGAGCCTCGGCAGCGCATCGAAGACCAGCTTGCGTCCTTCCGGATCATCGCGACTGGTGACCTCGCCTGCCGGCTTGTTGTAGACAATATGCTGATGCGCCTGAGCGCCGCCTTTCAACGAGAGTGGACGCCCATCGAGAGTAATTCGCTCGGTACCTTCGAGCGGCTCGCCAAGCTGCGCACCCCGGCCGTCCACCTTGAGTCGTCCCTCCCGGATCCAGGTCTCGACTTTTCGACGGGAACCATGGCCGGCGGCCGCCAGGACCTTCTGAATTCGCTCAGCCAACCGGGTCGGGCCACTCTGAGACGATCAGCTCCTCGATATCCTCTTCGCGCTCGGCGTGACCTTCCGGAAATAGCGTCGGAAGCTCGTTGGCGGGCGCCTGGTCGACCAGCTCCGGGATGGCATCATTGCCGGCATCCGCTGCTGCCGAATCCGCGACATCTTCATGATCATCCTCGGGCCGATCCAGCATCGGGCCGTCAGCCGTCTCGGACTGATCCTCGACTTCCGGAAGATTCAGTTGCACCCGCAGGCTCTCCCAGTCGGACAGGTCGGCAAGCGGAGGAAGATCGTCCAGTTTCTTCAAACTGAAATAGTCGAGAAACGCCTTGGTTGTGCCGAACATGGCAGGACGCCCGGGAACATCGCGATGCCCGACGACCCGGACCCAGTCCCGTTCCAACAGCTGTCGAACAATATTCGAGCTCACTGCAACACCGCGGATCTCCTCGATTTCACCGCGTGTAATGGGCTGACGATACGCGATCAATGCAAGCGTCTCGAAGAGCGCCCGGGAATAACGAGGCGGTCTTTCTTCCCAGAGTTTTTGCAGCCTGTCCGACATTGAGGACTTGATTTGCATGCGGAAACCGGACGCGACCTCGGACACGACGATACCGCGGTCCTGGTAGTCCTCGTTGAGCGCCGCAATTGCCTCGCGTATCTCGGACTTCTCGGGCGCACCGCGCCCGTCAAAAAGTCCTTGCAGATGGTCGATGTTCAGCGGCCGCCCTGCTGCCAGCAGCGCGGCCTCGACAAAGTACTTAATCTCGGTTGCGTCCATTCAGAAATATCTTCTCAAACAAAATCGTCATTCTGCGCATTCGTGTCCTGCGCGTCGTTCGTCACCAGCCGGACCGCGGATGCCGCGCGCACATGCAAGGGAGCAAACTCACCCGACTGCACGACCTCGATTACCGATTCGCGCAGCAACTCCAGGATAGCGATAAACGTGACGGCAACTCCCATGCGGCCCTCTTGCGGATCGAACAGGTCAGAAAAACCCGTGAAGCTGTTCGCCTTGATGCGCGAAAGGATCTCGCTCATGCGTTGGCGCACCGATAGCGGTTCACGCTGCATGTGCAAGTTCGAGAACATCTCGGCGCGTTTCAGCACGTCATGAAACGCGAGCAGCAGCTCCTTCAGGGTGACGTCCGGTAGTTTTGTAACGACCTTGCGCTCAGGTGCATCGGCGGTGGCAATAAAAACATCACGTTCAAGCCTGGGCAAATCCCCGATGTCCTCGGCCGCTTTCTTGTAGCGTTCATACTCCTGCAATCGACGCACGAGTTCGGCACGCGGATCATCTTCTTCTTCCGCCTCTACCTCAGGCCTGGGCAGAAGCATGCGCGATTTGATCTCGGCGAGCATCGCCGCCATCAACAGATATTCGCCGGCCAGCTCAAGCTGCATCTCGTGCATGAGTTCGATGTACTGAACATACTGCTTCGTGATCTCGGCGATCGGAATATCGAGGATGTCGATATTCTGGCGCCGGATCAGATACAGCAACAAGTCGAGTGGGCCCTCAAACGCCTCGAGGAAAACCTGCAGGGCATAGGGAGGAATGTAAAGGTCCTGCGGCAGGGTCGTTACCGGCTCGCCATCGACAACCGCGAACGGCATCTCGGCCTGGGCCGGGGACTGTTTTTCGTCCTGAGCAGGCTTTGGCGCATCCTCAGGGGTCAGGACTCTAAGTTCGGGCTTCATACGATTTCCAGCGGCGATTTTTGCATTCTATCGCATATCCCGAGGCTCAGGCGAACTGACTGACGTCACCCCTGCCCACCCTGAGAATCTCGACCTGGTCGTGGGAAAGATCGAGTACCGTGGTCGGTTCAATGCCGGTTGGCCCGGAATCGATGATGGCCTCTATCTCATGTCCTATTCGATCCTCGATCTCTTGCGGATCCGTCAACGGCATGTCATCACCCGGCAACAGCAAGGTGGAGCTCATGATCGGCTCACCCAGTTCTTCGAGGATGGCATGGACCAGCACGTGGTCCGGCACTCGCATCCCGATCGTGCGGCGCTTGGGATTCTGCAGCCTTTTCGGCACTTCGCGTGTGGCGGGCAGGATAAAGGTATAGGGCCCCGGCGTCATCGACTTGATCATCCGGTAGGCCCAGTTGTCGACTCGCGCGTAGACGCTGATCTCCGTGAGATCGGCGCAGACCAGCGTGAAATTGTGCTTCTTGTCGGTGCTGCGAATGCGATGAATCCGGTCAATCGCCTTCTTGTCGCCAATATGGCAACCGAAGGCATAGCTCGAATCCGTCGGATACGCGATCAGGCCGCCACTGCGTATGATCTCCACGACTTCCTTCACGCGCCGCCGCTGCGGGTCTTTCGGGTGAATTTCTATGAGTTTCGCCACGCGCGGATTGTAGGCGAGGCGGGACGGCGCGCATAGCCAATTTTTGCATTGGAACCGCTGCACGGATTTACGCTACTATTCGCAGCCAATTCAGGCCGAGAACCGGGCCCGCGATGAATCTCCTGTTCGAATTTCTACCACTTATCCTGTTCCTGGGCGCCTTCTTTTACAAAGGCATCTACTTCGCATTGGTCGTGCTGATGATCGCCATGCCCATCGGCCTGCTGGTCAAGTACATTCGGACGCAGAAATTCGACAAGATGTATTTCTGGTCGACGGTGTTCCTGCTGGTTGCGGGAGCCCTTACTCTTTATTTCAGGAATCCATTATTCCTCTACTGGAAACCCACGGTTTTCTACTGGGTCGTCGCCGTCGCATTTCTGGGCAGTTTCTGGTTCGGCGAAAAGACCCTGGTGCAGCGGTTTTTCGGGCTGGTCGAAGCCATGCCTGCCGAGAAAATCACGCAGCCGCAATGGAGAAAACTGAACCTTGTCTGGGTGCTGTTTTTCGTTGCCGCCGGGCTGCTCAACATCTACGTTGCCTATAACTTCTCGCAGGAGACCTGGGTTCAGTTCAAGGTTTTCGGACTGATGGCGCTGACATTCGTATTCATGCTGGCACAAACATTCTGGATAGCCAGCCTGATTGGCGATGAAACCAGCAGCGAGGATGTGGAGCGCTAAGCATGTGGTACGCGGTAATGAGCGAAGATCACGAGGACTCGCTGGACAAGCGCATTGCTGCGCGGGCGGAACACCTGGAGCGACTGAAGGTGCTTTGCGACGAGGGTCGCTTGCTGCTTGCCGGACCCCATCCTGCCGTTGACTCGCCGGACCCGGGCCCAGCCGGCTATACCGGTAGTCTGGTCATCGTTGACTTCGCCACCCTGGAAGACGCAGAGGAATGGGCTGCCAGGGATCCCTACGTCGTCGCCGGCGTCTGCAAGACAGTGACCGTGAGGCCATTCAAGCGGGTACTGCCATGACAGCCGAGCGCGTCAAAGCGATCGAAACGAAGTTGAGGCAGGCTTTTTCCCCCGACACGCTGCTGGTAAAGGACCAGAGCCACCTTCATGCCGGGCACGAAGGCGCGCGTTCCGGGGGCGGCCATTTCGAGGTAAAAATTGTCTCCGCCGCCTTTGCCGGCACGAACCCGCTGCAGCGCCACCGGATGATCTTCGAGGCACTCGGCTCCCTGATGGAGTCCGATATTCATGCATTGCGCATAACGGCCAGGACGCCTGAAGAATTACAGGTCTAGCGGATCTCAGAAATCCCGGGACCTTTCTCGCGCCCGGGACGTCATATCGTTTATCATGCGCCAACTTCGCAAAAAGGACCTCACCATGACTCTGAATAATCGTTCCCGGCTGACCGGGACTCGCCTTACGGCTGCCCTTTCCGCATGCGCGGCGATGCTGGCCGCCGGAACCCTCTCGGCACAGACGATCGATACGGTAAATGGCGCCGAAATTACGGCCGACGTCTTCAATATGTACCTGGAATCCCGCATTCAAAAACCGGCGGCGCAGGCGACGCCGACCGAACGTACTCGCTTCATGGAGGAATTGAAGGATATTTATCTGCTCACGACGCAGCCCCGCGCCAAGACGCTGTCCGAGATGCCGCGCAATAAAGCGATGATGGAACTGCAGACCCGGGGCATCCTGGCGCAAGCAGTAGCGGCTGACTTTATTGAGAACAACGCCGCGAGTGATGAAGAAATCCAGGCGGCCTATAAGGAACAGATCGCGCTCGCGCCGCCGCAGGAATTCAAAGCCAGCCACATTCTCGTTGAATCGCAGAGCGAAGCAAACAGCATCGTCGCCGATCTCGAAGGTGGGGCGAACTTCGCCGATCTCGCAAAAGCGAAATCGACGGGACCCTCAGGACCTAACGGCGGAGATTTAGGCTGGTTCGCGCCGAACCAGATGGTTGCACCCTTTTCCGAAGCGGTAGCTGGTTTGGAAGACGGCGCATTCAGCAAGACGCCGGTGCAAACGCAATTCGGCTGGCACGTTATTCTTCGCGAGGACTCTCGCGAAGCAACACCGCCAACCCTCGAAAGTGTTCGCGATGTAATCAAGCAACGCGTGGAACAAAAGAAATTACAGGATTACCTGGAGGGATTGCGCGCTACCCTCAAAAAGGGATAGCCACTTAACTTAATACCGCAATTTTTTAACCCTGAGGGCGCCTATTGGCGCCCTTTTTTTATTTCCGAGACTATTTGTGAAACTCGTCACACCTCGCCGCGCCCAAGCCACCTAGTATTCTCTCCGAGTCATTCCTAATCGCTCGGGGATGGCTCCTCCAACCCTCGCATCTCCCTAACAGGTTGATACGAGATCTAAGTCGGCAGGGACGCCGACTTTTTTATGCCTGCACATATCGCAGACAAAGAAAAAGGCCACCTAAGTGACCTCCTTCTTCGTTCGTCATGAGGACATGCTGTCCCTCGCGTTCAGCTACCGATGAGCGATATCAGAGCGATCCTCCCGAACAAAACAACTACTGCCTTGCACCAGATCGATCCGACAGCATCACACCACGCTGTGCCGGCCTGATACCTCTGAAGCTCCAGATTGCACCTGACGGAGCGCTCGAATTTCCGAGACTGGCTGTGAAGTCAATCGTAAGACCACCGACTTGTGTTGTTCCGGTCTTTTGATCGACCGATGTCAGCAGACCCGTAACGAATACTTCTGTCGAACCTGGTACGTAACGCTCGGTCGATACCGACACCTCGTCTGCATAAAGCCAGCCCTGAGAAACCACGGAACCCGAAACGGAAACGAAGTCACCGACGCGCATGCTCGCGAGCATTTCCTGCGAGGCCATCACGATCTGACCCATCGATTCGAAAACGCCGTTAGTTTTATCAATGGAATCGACCGGACCGGCGAGCAGTGCGCCACCGTCAATTCCGGTTAAGGCGCCACCGTCGATGCCGGTTGTTCCACCGCCATCAATACCGGTTAAGGCACCGCCGTCGATCCCGGTTAGCGCGCCACCATCAATACCAGTCAAGGCGCCACCGTCGATGCCGGTTGTTCCGCCGCCATCAATACCGGTTAACGCACCGCCGTC
>JBFELT010000109.1:0-10778 GCA_041552015.1 Woeseiaceae bacterium | reverse complement strand
GCCCCTGCGCGCTGAAATATCGCTGCTTTCCACCTCACCGGACGAACTGGCAGGCCTGACGGTAGCACTTGCCTCCGCCGATACATTCACACGCTAGGGCATCGACCGTCCGTTCTACCTGCAGGGTATCGAATTCAATGTCATCAGCCGCCCGACCGGCGCCGTCGTGCAGCTTCGTTCGCGACAGGCAATGACTGAGCCTTTTCTTACATTTCTGGTCGAGGCCAGCTGGCCCAGCGGCCGGCTCTTGCGGGAATACACCGTGCTCCTCGACCCGCCGAGCTTCGCGCCCCCGGCGGCCCAGCAGGCGCCGGCAGTCACGGCGCCGAGCCGCAGCACGCCCGCCGACAGCGGCCGCATCGACCGACCGGCCCCCGCCCCGGAGGCTCAGCCGTCGACGGCCCCGGCTCAGCCGCGTTCACGGCCCGCGCAGCCGGCACCGGCTGCAGCCGCCGATACCCGGCCCTTTGACACCGGGGCCGGCGGCGACTACGTCGTGCAGCGCAACGAAACGCTGTGGGGCATCGCCAGCCGCGTGCGCCCGGATGCGCGCCTGACAATGAACCAGACCATGCTGGCGATTTTCGAAGCCAACCGTGACGCCTTTGGCGGAAATATTAATCTGCTGCGTGCCGGCGCCGCGCTCAGGATTCCGAGCGCCGACGAGATCGTGCGCATCAGCAGTGGCAACGCCTTTGAGGAAGTGAAGCGCCAGAACGAGGCATGGGGAAGCGGCAGCGCTTATACCGCGGCGCCGGTCGCCGAGACCCGGCCGAGCCTGACCCTGGTTCCGCCCGACGAGGAGCCGGAAGGCCTCGTGTATGACGACGGTCTGGTGAGTTCGGAACCACAAAGTCGTGAAGAAGTGCTTGAGCAGCGGATCAACGAACTTGAAACGGCCGACGTGCCGGACCAGCCCTCGATGATCGAGATCCGGGACAACGAGCTCGCTCAACTGCGTCAGGAACTGGCAGAGATTCGCGGCGAGGTCTATGAGCCCCCCGTGGAGGTCACTGACGACCCGTTCGTCGATGAGGGCGACGAAGAAGTGATGGTCGACGATACGGGTGACGATGAGCTGTTCGCCGACGATGAATTGGTCGACGACGAGATGGTCGACGCTGAAGCCGAGGCGACGGCGGGGGCCGACGATGTCGAAGCCGAACCCGCAGCAGCCCGCCCGGCGACCGTCAGCAAGCCGGGCCTGGTCGATCAGCTGCTCGGCTACCTTACGAACATCTGGGTGGCCATCGGAGCCGTGCTGCTTGTGGTGGTCGGCCTGCTGTTCTGGTTCATGCGTCGTGGCCGGGACGACGAGAGTGATTCCGCACCGTGGGAGTCGCTGGACGCGGACGAGATGGAGAGCAATGCCTTGACGGCGACGGAGTCCATGCGCGCCCCGACGGCCGACGAGGCATTCGTGGTGGTCGAGCAGGATTCCGGAATTCGCGCGGACGCGACCGCAGAAATGCCGTCCGGCGAGGGCCTGGGTGACGCCTCCGGCGAATTTGGCTCGCTCGAAGACACGTTCAGCAGCGAAACGGCGGTTAACCTGGATCAGACCGATCCCATTGCGGAAGCCGATTTCCACATGGCCTATGGCCTCTACGATCAGGCGGCCGACCTGATTAACGGTGCCCTGGAAACTCAGCCCGAAGATACGGCACTGATGTCCAAGCTTTGCGAAATCTATTTCGTGTGGGGCAATCGTGACGCATTTGTCGATGCGGCAAGCAAGCTCAAGGCCGCTGGCGGCGAAGGTCCGGAGTGGGACAAGATCGTTATCATGGGCCAGCAGATCGCGGCGGATCATGCCCTGTTTGCGGGAGCGGTGGGGGCAACCAAGGCCGTCGACCTTACTTTCGAGGCGGATGGCGAAGCTGCGGGCGAGCTCGACATGGACTTCGGTGGTGATGGCGGCGGTGAATCCGGCGCGATCGACCTGGGCGCCGACGACGGCGAGGTCGACTTCTTCTTTGACGATGCGGCAGACGACGCGATCGATCTCGATCTCGAGTCGACGGCCGAAAGCCCGACGATTGAAACGTCGGGCACGCAGGAAACGGTGCAGATGCCGGCACGCGACGAAGCGGCGTCGGATTCGACGGTTGAAACGCCGACCATCGAACAAGCCATGGCGCCGATCGGCGAAATCGACGCGACCTCCGAGCTGCCGTCGCTCGACGAATCGCTTGGTCAGGCGATCGCGGGAGCCGGGCAGGACTCCAGTGAGACCGCCGAAATCAACCTCGACGACCTGGACCTCGGTATCGACGACCTGGCGGAGACGGAGCTGGCGTCGCTGGACGATCTCGACGCGACCGGTACCAACGAAGCGCTTACCGACGTATTTACCGATACCGGTTCTGTAACCGGCAAGAACCCGGAAATTGATCCGAATGCGACCGGTGTGCGTGAAGGGCTGGACCTGGGTGAACTGTTCGACCTGGACGCGACCGGCGAAATGAACCTGGCACGCGACGAAACCGGCCGCAGCCCGCTGCTCGACGTTTCGCAGGATGACGACACCGCCGAGACCGAAGTCAGCATCGATGACAGCCTGCTCGATGCGACTGGCCTGACGCAGGTGTTGGGTGACGACATGGCGGTCGAAACCGGCACCGATGTGGCTGCGAATATCGGTGACGATGAGGCCACCCTGCTGGCGTCGCTTGACGACGATGGCGATGATTTCGATTTCGCGAAAACAGAAGCATTACCGGCCGACGCGTTTCCCGCGCAGGACGGCGATGAGACGGGCGAAATGCCGGCAATTAGCGACGTTGATCTCGACCTGGATGATCTGACTGCGGCGCTCAAACTCAGCGAAGGCGGAGATACGGTCGAGCAGCTGCGTGACGATGCAACGGTCGAGCAGCCGCGGCCTTCGGTATCGGGGAAGACAGCCGAGGTGCCGACGATGTCGCTGGGTCCTGAGGATATGAGCGACGACCTGCACGATGCCCGCACGATGACGGAAGTCGGAACGAAGCTGGATCTCGCCCGTGCCTACGTCGACATGGGCGATCCTGCGGGTGCGCGCAGCATTCTCGAGGAAGTGCTGGATGAAGGTGACGACGGTCAGCGTCAACAGGCACAACAGCTGATCGATTCTCTGCCCAGCTAGTCCCCTTTGCGGTCCGTCTCATTCGCATCGCGCTCGGCATAGAGTACGACGGTACGGGTTACAACGGCTGGCAGCGTCAACTGACCGGCCTGGGCGTACAACAACGCCTCGAGGAGGCGCTTGCGCGGGTTGCCAATGAAGGTATCGATGTCGTGTGTGCGGGCCGCACCGACACCGGTGTGCACGCCTCCGGCCAGGTCGTTCATTTCGACACCGAAAGCGAACGCAGCGATCGTGGCTGGCTGCTTGGTGCCAACAGCAATCTCCCGGACGACATAAGCGTGAGCTGGTCGATGCGCGTTGCGAACGCGTTTCATGCGCGCTTCTCCGCCACCTCGCGCAGCTACAGTTATCGCATCCTCAATCGGCTGGAGCGTTCCGCGCTGTATCGCCATCGCGCCTGGTGGGTACACCAGGCGCTGGATGCGGAGTCGATGCATGAGGCGGCACAGCGCTTGCTGGGCCGGCATGATTTTTCGGCGTTTCGCGCGGCCGGCTGCCAGGCGTCGACGGCTGTGCGCGAGATTACGTCGATTGCCGTGCGGCGGGACGGCGACTGGGTCACGCTCACCGTGACCGCCAACGCCTTCCTGCAGCATATGGTGAGAAACATCGCCGGATCACTGGTCTGCGTTGGACTGGGCGAACGAGACCCCGCATGGATACACGAGGTGCTTGACAGCCGCGACCGGAAGGCCGGCGGAATCGCCGCGCCGCCGCACGGCCTCACCCTGGTGAGAGTCGGCTATCCGGCCGATTTCGGTATTCCCGAGCCGCTCACGTATGGCGCGCCGGCAGCTGGCTGTTAATGGGGTATACGGATATCATATCGCAATGAGTTGGTTCGAGAAATTGATGCCCTCGCGCATCAGCACGGAAAGGCGAAAAAAGTCGGTGCCGGAGGGCGTCTGGATAAAGTGCCCGGCCTGTGATGCGCAGCTCTATCGAAATGAGCTGGAGCGCAACGTGCAGGTTTGTCCCAAGTGTGCCTACCATATTCGTATCGGTGCGAGGCAGCGCCTCAACGTTTTCCTGGATCCCAAGTCACAGCAGGAGCTTTCGGCAAACCTGGAGCCGGAGGATCCGCTGAAGTTTCGTGACAGCAAGCGCTATCGCGATCGGCTGCTTGCGACGCAGAAGAAGACCGGGGAAAAGGACGCGCTCGTCAGCGTTACCGGCACGTTGTTCGGGCGCCCTGTTGTCGCCTGCGCTTTCGAGTTTGCATTCATGGGTGGTTCCATGGGCTCGGTGGTCGGCGAGCGCTTCGCGCGTGCGGCACGACATGCCGCCGACAACAATATGCCGTTCATCTGTTTTTCGGCCAGCGGCGGTGCACGCATGCAGGAGGCGCTGTTTTCATTGCTGCAAATGGCGAAGACATCGGCGGCGCTCGCCAGGCTGGGTGCCCTGAACATTCCCTATATCTCGGTGCTGACAGACCCGACGACAGGCGGCGTGTCGGCAAGCCTGGCCATGCTTGGCGACGTCAATATCGCAGAGCCCCAGGCGCTGATAGGTTTTGCCGGCCCGAGGGTCATCGAGCAAACGGTTGGCCAGAGCCTTCCCGAGGGTTTTCAGCGCAGTGAATTCCTGCTTGATCACGGTGCAATCGACATGATCGTCGACCGCCGCAAAATGCGTACGTCCATCGCCGACCTGCTGGCCAAGTTCGAAGGCCGGCCCAGTCCCGTACCCGCCACCTGACACACTCGTCCCTCAATGACTGGCTGACCCGGCTCGAGACCCTGTCGCCCACGGAAATCGACCTCGGTCTGGAGCGCGTCAAAGCGGTTCTCGAGCGGCTGTCCCTGCCCGTTCCCAAGCATGTGTTACTGGTCGCCGGCACCAACGGAAAGGGTTCGAGTGTCGCGATGCTCGATGCGCTCCTCGGCGCGGCTGGCTACCGAGTCGGGGCCTACACGTCCCCGCATCTGCTTCGCTACAACGAGCGCATTGCCGTCGCCGGCGTGCCGGCTTCGGATGAGCAGATCATCGCCGCATTCGAGCGCGTCGAATCCGTGCGCGACGACTTGCCGCTAACCTATTTCGAGTACGGCACCCTGGCGGCCATGGTGGTTTTTTCCAAGCTCGGGCTGGACGTCTGGGTGCTGGAAATCGGCCTCGGCGGGCGCCTGGATGCCTGCAACGCCGTCGAACCCAGCGCCTCGCTGATCACGAACATTGCGCTGGATCACTGCGACTGGCTTGGACACGACGTAGAAACGATTGCGGTTGAGAAGGCGGGCGTGATGCGCCGGGGCGTTGCTACCGTTTTCGGATCGCGCGACGTGCCGCGGTCCCTGATTGCTCACGCAGAGGAAACCGGGGCGAGACTCGCGCTGCCCGGGCGTGATTTTGACTACGAGGCCGACGGCGACGGCGGCTGGCGATGGACCGGCCAGGATGTGTCGCTGACAGGCCTTGCCATGCCCGGCTTGCGCGGTGATTTCCAGCTCGGCAACGCGGCGGCCGTTCTCAAACTTCTGGAGGTCGCGGGCTTTGAAGAAGTCCTGCAGCGTGACTTGCTGAACGAGGTGTTACCGGCGGTGGCGCTGGCGGGGCGTCTGCAGGCGATGCAGGTGGCCGGCGCTGACTGGCTGCTGGATGTTGCGCACAATCCGGCGGGCGCCACAGTACTCGCCGATGCGCTGGCAGCGTTGCCGGAAGCAGGAGCTACCTGGGCGATTATCGGCGCGCTTGATGACAAGGATGTCGAGGGCATCGTCGGGCCGCTCGACAGCTTCGTTGATCACTGGATTGCCGCTACCGCTGAAAGTCCGAGGGCCATCGATGCGGATGAACTGGGGCGGCGCATCTCGAATGCCTGCAACAGACCCTGTCGGATCGCCGATTCCCTGCACGACGCAATGCAATACGCGCGGCGAAACGCTGAAAAAAATGACAGAATACTGTTGACGGGATCGTTTTTCCTGATTGGTCCCGCACTGCGAAACCTTGCGATATACTCGCGGCCCGAATCATGATGGAACGAGCCTTGAAAGAACGCATTATCGGCGCAGCCGTACTCGTGCTGTTTGTGGTTCTGGTTGTGCCCATATTCCTGGACGGCCCGCCGGGTGACGACGAGATTGTCTCCGAGCCGGTGCTGCTGCCGGGGCAGGAAGCCGAGAAAACCCAGACAGTGGTGCTCGAGAGGAATCGCACTGAACCGGTGCCGGCCGCCAGCGCAAAAACGCCGGCAGCAGAGCCGGACGCAGTCCAGGACAGGGTCGAGACGCCCAGGGCGCAAGAGCCGGTGCCGACCGAGACGCGGGCGGCAGAGAAAGCCCCCGCGGTGGTCGAGAAACAGTCACAAGCGGCGCCGGACGTCGCCGTATCCGCGCCGAAGACCGAGCCCGCCAGCGCGGCAACGACCTCGCCGACCGGTATGTGGGCGGTGCAGCTCGGTAGTTTCTCGAACAAGGAGAACGCGGAAAAACTGGCGGCGGACCTTCGAAAGCAGGGCTACGCTGCGTTTCTCAGCCAGCTGACGACGTCCTCGGGCCAGCTGCATCGCGTGCGTATCGGACCGCAGAAAGATCGCGAGAGCGCCGAAGCCATGGCACGCCGCCTGAGCAAGGTCGGCCAGGAAGGGCAGGTGGTTCCGCACCCGTGATAGACTGCGACGCCTCAACGTCCCTCTCCGGGCTGAACTGAATCAACATCGCCGATGCCGATCATCGACATAATCATTGCGGTTGCACTTCTCGTGTCCGTCGTCGTTGGCCTGATGCGTGGTTTCGTCAAGGAGGCGATATCGATCGCGGCCCTGTTGATCGCAATCTGGGCCGCACTGTATTTTGGGCCGGCCGTTGGCGACGTTTCCTCCAGCTGGTTGAGTTCCGAAGGGCTGCAGATGTGGTTTGGGCGACTCCTCGTATTCGCCATCATTCTGTCGCTTGGCGGCCTGTTGGGGTGGGGTATATCGAAGCTGGTGCGCATGTCCGTACTCAGTGGCATGGACCGGTTTTTCGGCTCCCTGTTCGGCGCCGTTCGCGGCGTCTTGTTGCTGGCGGTCTTTATCATTGGCGGCCAGTTCGCCGGTTTTGATAATGACGACTGGTGGTTGCATTCAAGACTGATTCCCCATGTCGAAGTTGTGGCCGACTGGATCAAGGTGATGGCGCCGAGGGGACTGGAATTGCTAATGCCCGAGGATGCGGCGGAAACATTGCCGGTTGAGATCCCGGAAGACCTTGTAAACCCTGGTGTGACCTGACGGTCACGGAGAGAATAGGCGATGTGTGGCGTTGTTGGAATTGTCAGTGCACAAGCGGTTAATCAGGATCTGTATAACGCGTTGACCGTCTTGCAGCACCGCGGCCAGGACGCCGCCGGAATCGTAACCTGGAGCGAGCAGGACGGGCTCACGCAGCGCAAGGCGAACGGCCTCGTGCGGGACGTGTTTCGCCACCGCCATATGTTGCGTCTGACCGGCACGGTCGGCATTGGCCACGTTCGCTACCCGACCGCGGGCGGCGCGAAGTCCTCCGAGGCGCAACCGTTTTACGTGAATTCGCCCTACGGAATCTGCCTGGCACACAACGGCAACCTGACGAACTACGACGAGCTCGCGGAGCTGCTTATCGACGAAGACCGTCGCCATCTGAGCACGAATTCCGATTCCGAAGTGCTGCTCAACGTGTTTGCCCATGAATTACAGCAGGTCGTAAACGGCAACCCCACGCCGGAGAACATATTTGAGGCGGTCGCAGCGGTGCACAAACGCTGCAAAGGTGGATACGCCGTTGTGGCAATGATCATCGGCTTCGGTATCGTCGCATTTCGAGATCCGCACGGTATCCGGCCGCTGGTCCTGGGCAAGCGCAAGACCAAGGGGCAGAAAGATTACATGGTCGCCTCGGAAAGCGTGGCGCTCGACTCCCTGCAGTTCAAGCGTGTGCGTGATGTGGCTCCGGGCGAATGTATTTTCATCGAAAACAACGGCACCCTGCACGTGCGGGCTTTCGATGGCGAGACACAGCACAGGCCGTGCATATTCGAATACGTCTATTTTGCGCGGCCCGATTCGATTCTCGACGACCTGTCGGTCTACAAGGCGCGGCTCAGGATGGGCGAACAGCTGGCGGGCAAGATCGTGCGCGATTTCCCCGATCACGATATTGACGTCGTTATCCCGATTCCCGACACCAGCCGCACCGCGGCGCTGCAGGTCGCCTACCATCTCGGTGTCAAGTATCGGGAAGGCTTTATCAAGAATCGTTATATCGGACGCACCTTCATCATGCCGGGCCAGGCTGAACGGGCGAAGTCGGTGCGGCGCAAGCTGAATGCCATCGACCTCGAGTTTCGCAAGAAGAACGTGCTGCTGGTCGATGACTCGATCGTGCGCGGCACCACTTCGCAGCAGATCATCAAGTTGGCGCGGGAGGCGGGCGCCCGCAAAGTCTACTTTGCGTCGGCGGCGCCGCCGGTACGCTACCCCAACGTATACGGCATCGACATGCCCGCCGTCTCGGAATTGATCGCCAACGGGAGAAGCATCGAGGAGATCCAGGAGATCATCGGAGCAGACCGCCTGATCTACCAGGACCTGCATGGCCTGGTTCGATCCGTGCGGCACGGCAACTCGGCCATTCGTGAATTCGATACCTCGTGTTTTTCCGGCGAATACGTCACCGGCGACGTAACCAGTGAATACCTGGATGAGCTGGAGACGAGGCGTAACGATGCTGCCAAGCAGTCCCGGCACGGAAAGGAGAAGCGGGCCTCCAACGTCGTCGCGTTGTAGGTTTCATCCTGCCGCCCGGCTGGTCTTCGCAATTCGTCACGCATGAGTATCCGGGTCATGATCATCGACGAGCAGGCCGATTTCCGCCGACTGCTCGCGCACCACGTCACCACGCACTGGCCTGACGCCATACTGACTGAATACGATCCGACCGTCGCCGGCCACCTGCCCGATGAGTTTTCCGGCGCGGGCAACGACCTGTTGCTGATCGGCAACAGACAGGGTGAGGACCGCGAGGGCATCGACGCGCTGCGGCGCTTCGCAGGCAGAGAAGGGCTGCCCCCGGTGATTTACTTCGGTTCCGAGGACGAGTTGCCGGAGATTCGACGCATTGCGCCGGACGCCTGGTTCATGCGCGAGCACTTCAACCACGCCTCATTGATGGTTCGTCTGAGTGACCTGCTGCTTGCAAAGGACCGCGGTTCCTCGACGAATTCGCTGTTCGTGGGCGATCTCAGGACAGGTATTCACCCGCTGATCAAAGGCTACCGTTTCATCCGCAAACTGGGCTCCACCGAGCACTCGGGCGTGTACCTTGCCGAACGAACCGCCGAGAACCTGTTAGTTGTGCTGAAGGTGCTTCGTCAGCCGACGGGCCGAGACGCCAGTATCGGCGCGTTCGATCGCTTTCTCCAGGAGTACGAAACTATCGCCGAGATGAGCCATCCCAATATCGTCAGAATTTATGACCTCGGGGTGGCGGACGATCACGCTCATATCGCCATGGAATACCTGGACGGCGGCGATCTGCGCAACAAGATCGACACCGGCATCGAGCGCACGGAGGCCGTAAGCTACCTGCGTCAGATCGCGAGCGGCTTGTCGGCCGTCCACGAGCATGGCGTGCTGCATCGGGACCTTAAGCCCGGCAATATCATGCTGCGTAAGGATGGTTCGATCGCGCTCATTGATTTCGGGCTGGCGAAGCGTGCAAAACTCGAAAGTGAAATTACCGACAAGGGCGAGATCTTCGGCACGCCTTACTACATGAGCCCGGAGCAGGGTCATGGCAACGGCGTCGATGAGCGCAGCGATATCTACAGCCTCGGCGTCGTATTCTACGAGATGCTGACCGGTGAGAAACCGTACATGGCAGATTCCGCCATGGGCATCATTTACAAGCATGCAATGGCGCCAATTCCGCTGCTGCCGCTGAGGTTTGCGGAACACCAGATGCTGATCAACCTGATGCTTGCCAAGGAACCCGGTGACCGCCTGCAAAACGCTGCGGAGGTCGAAGAGTGGCTATAGCCTGCCAGGTGCCAACGGCTATCGCGGAATTCCTGCCCATGGCGACGCCGGAAGCATGGCTTGCCGAGGCGTGTGAACGGCTGCCCGAGGTGTTGCTCGATCACGCGAATTGCGAACTCAAGGCCGCATCGACAGCGCTCGGTTTTCTTTACCGCTATCCGGACAGGGCAGCCCTGGCGCAACGAATGTCCAGGCTCGCGCGCGAAGAATTAAGGCATTTCGAGCAGGTGCGCGCACTGCTAGATGACATGAAGGTTCCGTTTCAGCGTCTCAGCGCCTCGCGCTACGCGGGTCGGTTACGGGATGAGGCGCGTGCAACGGAGCCCCACAAGTTGCTCGATTTGCTGTTGATCGGCGCACTGATCGAAGCGCGGTCCTGCGAATGCTTCGCTCGACTGGCGCCGCGGCTGCCGCAGAGACTAGGCCGCTTCTATGCCGGATTGCTGGCGTCCGAGGCGCGCCACTTCGAACACTACATTGCGTTTGCGCGTTCCGAGTGCGGGGTCTGTGACGACGAGATTGAAGCGCGCCTTCGCGAACTGAAGAAGATCGAGGCCGGGCTCGTGTCAGACCCTGATCCGGATTTTCGTTTTCACTCCGGCCCGCCCCTCTAGCAGGACACTAGTGACGCGGCAGGACCTCGAGCCG
>JBFELT010000108.1:0-10847 GCA_041552015.1 Woeseiaceae bacterium | reverse complement strand
GCGGCATAGGCCTCCCCTGCGGGCACGCAGTAGCCTTCCGTGAACAGTTTGAAGTGATGGATCAACGACTCCATATCGTCTTTCATCTCGACGCGTGTCGGCGGCGCGATCTTGCTGTCGTCGACGATGACCGGCCCCGGATTATCGCGCAGCCACTCGATGCACTGCCGAATTATGCGGTTCGATTGCCGCATCTCCTCGACACGGACCAGGTAACGATCGTAGCAGTCGCCGTTTACACCGACCGGTATATCGAAATCCATCTTGTCGTAGACTTCGTAGGGCTGTTTTTTGCGAAGATCCCATTCCACGCCCGAGCCTCGCAGCATCGGCCCGGTGAAACCAAGCTGCATCGCACGTTCGGGCGACACGACCGCGATATTCACCGTGCGCTGCTTCCAGATTCGATTGTCGGTCAGAAGGGTTTCGTATTCGTCGACGCAGGCCGGGAAGCGATCCGTGAATGCCTCGATGAAATCGAGCAGCGATCCCTCACGACTCGCATTCATGCGATCGAGCTCTTTCTGGTTGCGGAATTTCGATTCCAGGTACTTCGGCATCGATTCCGGCAAATCACGGTAGACACCGCCCGGTCGATAGTAGGTCGCATGCATTCGTGTACCGGATACTGCCTCGTAGCAGTCCATGAGATCCTCGCGCTCGCGGAAGCAATAAAGGAACATCGTCATGGCGCCGATATCGAGGCCATGCGCACCCAGCCACATCAGGTGATTCAGAATTCGGGTGATCTCGTCGAACATGACGCGAATGTATTGGGCGCGCAGCGGTACTTCGACGCCGAGCAGCTTCTCGATCGCCATCACATAGGCGTGTTCGTTGCTCATCATCGACACGTAGTCAAGGCGATCCATGTAACCAATGCTCTGGTTATAAGGCTTGCTCTCGACCAGCTTCTCGGTGCCGCGATGCAGCAGGCCCACGTGCGGATCCGCTTTCTGAATAACTTCGCCCTCGATTTCCAGCACCAGACGCAACACACCGTGCGCCGCCGGATGCTGCGGACCGAAGTTCATTGTGTAGCTCTGAATCTCAGCCATCGCCCGCATCCTTGAGGTCGGCGGAATATCGATTGTCATCGCGAATGACACGAGGTACCAGCGTGCGCGGCTCGATGCTGACGGGCTTGTAGACGACGCGTCCTTCGTCGGCGTCGTAGCTCACCTCCACGTTGCCGCTAAGCGGAAAGTCCTTGCGAAACGGATGACCGATAAAACCGTAGTCCGTGAGTATGCGCCGGAGATCCGGATGCCCCTCGAACAGCACGCCGAAAAGATCGAACACCTCGCGTTCGAACCAGTTCGCACCGTTCCAGATATCGACCACCGACTTCACGATCGGCGGGTTGCTGGTGCCGGTGAAGACTCGCAGTCTGAGACGGAAGTTATGCTGCAACGACAGCAGGTGGTAGACAACCGCGAAGCGTCGCGGATCGAACTCGTCAGCCTCATCCAGTATGACGGGTTCGCGCTCCACGCCCCGGCTGTATCCGGAGTCCGTGGCGTCATTGGTCTTCCACTCGTCGCTGCCATAGTTGAGGTAATCGACGCCGCAGACGTCTATCAGCATTTCGAAGCCAAACTCCGCTTCGTTGCGTAACGCCGTCGCAACCTCGATCAGATCGTCTTTGCCGACTTCATACGTCAGCTCACCACAAATTGACGGCACCCGCTGGATCTGCGCGCCAAAACGCTCCTCCAAGCTGCCCGCTAATGTATTTAAACGCTCGCTCATTGTCTTATTGTTATGCGGATTACCTGGCTATGGTGCTGGTGCGGCGTATCTTGTTCTGCAACTGGATCAGCCCGTAGATCAAGGCTTCTGCGGTTGGGGGGCAACCTGGGACGTAGACATCGACCGGGACTATCCGGTCACAGCCCCGCACGACGGAATACGAATAATGATAGTAGCCACCACCATTCGCACAAGAGCCCATGGACACCACCCACCGTGGTTCGGGCATCTGGTCATAGACCTTTCGAAGAGGCGGTGCCATCTTGTTGGTCAGGGTGCCTGCGACGATCATGCAGTCCGACTGGCGTGGGCTGGGCCGAAAGATAATGCCGAAGCGATCCAGGTCGTAGCGCGCGGCACCCGCCTGCATCATCTCGACGGCACAGCAGGCCAGGCCAAAGGTCATAGGCCACAGCGAACCGGTTCGCGCCCAGTTCATGACGGCATCGACGCTGGTGACGACGAAGCCCTTCTCCTGCAGGCTGCCACCGGCCGCCTCGGCGTCCTCTGTGACCGTTGCGGTGACTGCTGTATCGGCTAATCCCACTCGAGCGCCCCTTTCTTCCATTCGTAGATGAACCCCACGACCAGGATGGCGAGGAATAATGCCATCGAAAGCAGGCCGAATTTTCCGACCGTATCCAGCGATACGGCCCAGGGGAAGAGAAAAGCAATCTCCAGGTCAAAAATAATGAAGAGAATGGCGACCAGGTAGTAGCGCACATCGAACTTCATGCGCGAGTCGTCGAAAGCCTCGAATCCGCACTCGTAGGGCGAGAGCTTCTCTTCGTCCTTGGTGCCCTGTCCGATAAGAAATCCGAGAGCCAGCAATACGAGGCCGATCCCGGTCGAAATGCCGAGAAAAATCAGGATAGGAAGGTATTCTTGAAGCATTTTTTTCCGCTGGTCCGGCGGCTGGCATCGCGACTGAATCAGCGCGCGATTGTATCAGTGTCACGATGCAGGAATACAGCCCATATCGGGATTGTTACGTTTTTGAGCCGACCTGCCGATCTGCACCCTGAAGAACATCGGCCCGCTGCTGCAAACGCAACAACAGGCCGCTTCGAATTTGGTGCTCTGGGCGAGACTCGAACTCGCACGGCTCGCGCCACTGCCCCCTCAAGACAGCGTGTCTACCAATTCCACCACCAGAGCGTAGTCGATCGTCTAATCCTGATCCGGTTCCGCCGGCGATTCGTCCAGCGTCGGCAGCTCGACGCTGTCGCCCGTTGGCTCAAGTGCAGGCATATCCGATACGGGCATCTCGTCGCTGAGTCCGGGCACCTCGTCGACCTCTGCCTCAACCGCAGGCGCGTCCTCCAGAAGGCTCTCCGGCGCCGCCGATCCCTGGCTGCTGAGGTAAGCGAGGGTCAGGCTGCTGACGAAAAAGGCCGTCGCGCAAACCGCGGTGGCCCTGGAGAAGAAACTGCTGGAGCCGCGCGCACCGAAAACCGTGCCGGACGCCCCGGCACCAAATGCTGCCCCGGCATCCGCGCCTTTACCGCGCTGCAATAGCACCAGGACGATAATCAGGAGCGCAATCAGCGTGTGTGCGATCAAAACTGCTTTTTGTAGAGTATCCATTTAATCCTCAGTCGTCTTGCGCACATCGGGCCGCCGCTTTGGCGATCGCCAGGAAGTCGTGTGCTTTCAAGGATGCGCCACCTATCAGGCCGCCATCGATATCCGGCATGGACAAGAGCCCCGCCGCATTTTCCCCTTTCATGCTGCCGCCGTACAGTATTTGCAGCCGCTCCGCCACGCTCTTGTCGGCCGCCGCGAGCGTCCCGCGAATATAGCGATGTACGTCCTGGGCCTGCTCCGGCGTCGCCGTCTTGCCCGTGCCGATCGCCCAGACGGGCTCGTAGGCGACCACGGCCCGACGGAATGCGCCGATGCCGGCGGCATTGACCACAGCCGCGAGTTGCTCACCGACGACACCTTCGGTCGCACCCGATTCGCGCTCCTCGAGCGTCTCACCAACGCACAGAATCGGTGTCAATCCAGCCACCTGGGCCGCCATGAACTTCGCCGCGACCTGTTCGCTGGTTTCACCGTAGAGCGCACGCCGCTCGGAGTGCCCGACTATGACGTAGTCGCAGCCAACGTCCCTGAGCATCGCGGGCGCAACCTCGCCTGTGAAAGCACCCGACTCATTTTCCGAGACGTTCTGCGCGCCGACGCTGACCGGCGAACCAGCCAGCTGCGCACCAACCGCGGCCAGGTACGGGAATGGCGGACATACGAGCAGCCGGAATCCCCGTCCCTCGGGGATTCCCTCGACGATGTCCGCCAGCAACGATTTGTTGGCCTCGTTGCTGCCGTTCATTTTCCAGTTGCCTGCAACCAGGAACTCGCGCATGTCAGTTAATCCGAAGGCTCAAAAGGCGCGCAAGGATACCGGGGCAGAGACAGCAAATCAACGCACAAAACGGCCTGATCAGGCCGCTACTGCGGCGACAACCGAGGCCAGGCGGTTGGCCAGGGCCAGCACCTGCGTCTCGTCCTCGCCTTCCACCATCACCCGAATGACCGGCTCCGTGCCGGAAGCGCGCAACACGACGCGACCCTTGTCAGCCAGCTCGCTTTCCGCCACCTCGATGGCTTTCCGGACCTCGGAGGACTTGCCAGGATCCATGCGCCTTGCGGTACGCACGTTTACCATGGTCTGGGGGTATTTTGGCATCGCCGCGGCGAGCTCTGAGAGCGGTTTTCCTGTCTCCTGCATGATGGCGAGTATCTGCAACGCGCAGATCAGACCGTCACCGGTGGTGGTCTTGTCCAGCACCAGCATGTGTCCGGAGGTCTCGCCGCCCAGCACACCACCGCACTTCCGGAGCGTCTCGAGCACGTAGCGATCGCCGACGCTGGCACGCAGAAATTCGATACCCTGGGCTTTCAGGGCATGCTCTAGCCCCAGGTTGCTCATTACCGTTCCGACCACGGGGCCCTGCAGCGTGCCTTTGTTATGGCGCGCCGTGGCCAGCACGTACAGCAGCTGATCACCGTCGATCAGCTGGCCGTGCTCATCGACCATGACCAGGCGATCACCATCGCCGTCCAGTGCCACGCCCACATTGGCACGCACGGCCGGTACGGTAAGCCTCAGGAGGTCGGGCACCATCGAGCCACAGCCATCATTGATGTTTCGACCGTTCGGAGAACATCCGATCGGAATGACTTCCGCGCCGAGCGCGGCCAGCGCCCTCGGGCCCACCTTGTAGCCCGCGCCGTTTGCGCCGTCGAAAACCACCTTGAGTCCATCGAGATTGACGTTTGCCGGCATGCTGGCCATGCAGAACTCCTGGTAGCGAACGCGGGCGGTGTCGATACGCTTCGCCTTGCCGAGCGCCTGCGATTCGAGCGTTATCGCGCGGTTCTTCAGCTGCTCCTCGATCTGGCGCTCAACCGCATCGCTCAGTTTCGATCCCGTGCTGTCGAAAAACTTGATGCCATTGTCGAAATACGGATTGTGCGAGGCGCTGATAACGACACCGAGATTTGCGTCGAACTGCTGCGTGAGGTGTGCGATGCCCGGCGTGGGCAGCGGCCCGAGCAGCAATACGTCCGCGCCCGCCGCAACGAAGCCGGCCTCGAGCGCCGATTCGAACATGTAGCCGGACAGGCGGGTGTCCTTGCCGATGACCACCGTACCGCCGGTAGGGACCAGCACCTGTGCCGCGGCGCTGGCAAGGCGCATGGCGAAATCCGCGGTCATCGGGTCGTTGCCCACGGTGCCACGCACCCCGTCGGTGCCAAAGTATTTCTTACTCATCTTTATCCGCCTGTTTCAAGTACTGCTTGTGCCACTTTTAATGCATCCACCGTCGCCCTGACGTCATGCGCCCGGATGATATCGGCCCCGTTCATCACCGCGATAACCGCCGCGGCCAAGCTCGCGGGCAAGCGTTCGTCCGTATCACGTCCGGTCAGCCTGCCGAGCGTCGATTTTCTCGAGATACCGGCAAGCAACGGCCGGTCGCGAACATGCAATTGCCCCAGATTGGCGAGCAACTCGACATTATGCGCGTGCGACTTACCGAAGCCAAAGCCCGGATCCACGATTATGAGACCCAGGTCCAGGCCGGCAGCGACGCAGGAATCGACGCGTTCGCCGAGAAACGCCGCCACTTCCGCAACGACGTTCGCGTACCGGGGAGCCGCCTGCATCGTACGGGGCTCGCCGCGCATGTGCATCAGGCAGACCGGCACCTTGAGATCCGCCGCGGCGGCCAGCGCGCCGTCGACCTGGAGCGCACGTACGTCATTGATCATGGAAGCGCCGACGGCAACCGCCTCGCGCATGACGCGGGGTTTGCTCGTATCGACCGAAATAGGGACATGCGTCGCCGACCTGACAGCCTCGACAACGGGCAGGACGCGATCCAGTTCTTCCTGCTCGCCGACGCTCGCTGCTCCCGGCCGCGTGGATTCTCCACCGATATCGATAATGGCAGCGCCCTCTTCCACCATTTTCAGGGCCTGGCGCAGCGCAATTTCGGGGCCGACGAAACGGCCACCATCGGAAAAGGAGTCAGGCGTTACATTGAGGATGCCCATGACCGAGGGCACCGGAAGTTCGAGTAAACCTAGCCGCAACATGTTCTGGCCGTCAGAACAGAACGAGCGCCTGACGGCGCTCGATCGAAACCCGCTCGCTCACCGGGCTAGTGCTCGCTTGCCGGACCTCCGATCACCCCTTTGGTGTCGGATTCCGCAGTCGCGGTTCCGTCGTCGTCAGGGCGCCGCGGCTCGATGGAATCATCCCAGTCTTCCGGGGGCCGGGGTTCGCGCCCTTCCATGATGTCCTTGATCTGGATTTCGCCGATGGTCTCGTACTTGACCAACGCCTTCGCCATCATGTGCAGCTTGTCTATGTTCTCGGTGAGCAGTCGCCTGGCCCGTTCGTAGTTGCTGTCGATAATGCGGCGAACCTCTTCATCGATTGCGTGCGCCGTGTCGTCGGACACCTGCTTGTGCTGTGTTACCGAGCGGCCGAGGAATACCTCGCCATCGTCCTCACTGTAGGTCAGTGGCCCCAGGCGCTCGGAAAGCCCCCACTTGGTGACCATGTTTCGAGCGATTTCCGTCGCTCGTTCAATGTCGTTGGAAGCACCCGTCGTGACGCCTTCAATGCCGTTAATCATTTCCTCGGCGATACGGCCACCAAACAGGCTGGAGATGCTGCTCTCGAGCTGCTGGCGTGACATGCTGTAGCGGTCTTCTTCAGGCAGGTACATCGTCACGCCCAATGCCCGACCGCGTGGAATAATCGTCACTTTGTAAACAGGGTCGTGCTGCGGCACGAGATAACCGACGATCGCATGACCCGCCTCGTGGTAGGCCGTGTTGAGCTTTTCTTTCTCGCTCATCACCATGGACCGGCGTTCGGCACCCATCATGATCTTGTCTTTGGCTTTCTCGAACTCATCCATGCTAACCACACGCTTGTTCGAGCGTGCGGCGAACAACGCCGCCTCGTTGACAAGGTTCGCCAGGTCCGCACCCGAAAAGCCTGGCGTCCCGCGCGCAATGATTCCGGGCCGAACATCCTCGGAGAGAGGAACTTTGCGCATATGGACCTTCAGGATCAGCTCACGGCCGCGGACGTCCGGCAGCGGAACAACGACCTGACGATCGAAGCGGCCCGGGCGCAACAGGGCGGGATCGAGTACATCGGGGCGGTTCGTCGCGGCAATAACGATGACGCCTTCTGTGCCCTCGAATCCGTCCATTTCCACAAGCATCTGGTTTAGTGTCTGCTCACGCTCATCGTGCCCACCACCGAGGCCGGCTCCCCGATGACGACCGACAGCATCAAGCTCGTCGATGAAAATTATGCAAGGCGCCTGCTTCTTCGCCTGATCAAACATGTCACGTACCCGTGAGGCGCCGACACCGACGAACATCTCGACGAAGTCGGAGCCCGAGATCGTGAAGAACGGCACCTTCGCCTCGCCGGCAATCGCTTTTGCCAACAGGGTCTTGCCGGTACCCGGCGAACCGACCATCAACACGCCTTTGGGTATTTTTCCGCCCAGGCGCTGGAACTTGCTCGGATCTTTCAGGAAATCGACGATTTCCGATACTTCGGCCTTCGCCTCTTCGACACCAGCCACGTCGGCAAAGGTCACGCCCACCTGGTCCTCACCCAGCAATCGCGCCTTGCTCTTGCCAAATGACATGGCACCGCGGCCTCCGCCGCCGCCCTGCATCTGGCGCATAAAGTAGATCCAGACGCCGATCAGCAGCAAAATCGGGAACGAACTGATCAGCAGGCTGCTGATCAGGCTCTGCTGCTTCTTCTTCGCACCCGTGAAATCGACGCCGTTCTTGTCCAGCAGGCCGATCAACGTATTGTTGTCCGTCTCCGGGCTGACCGTGTAGAACTGCAGCGGCTCACTTTTTCCAAATCGGATCTGATCCTCATCAATCACCGCGATCGACACCTGTCCCGAGCGAACCTGCGTCAGGAATTCGGAGTAGCTCTTCTCCTGAGGCTGACCGCCGCTAACGCCGGAAAGGCCCTGCACCACCGACAGCAGCACCACGATGATGACAATAAAGACCAGTATGTTTTTTGTTAAATCATTCACTATGAATATCCGTACGGTTGGGGCGCCAGGACCGAGCTTTCCTCGGCGAATCAGTAGTTTTTGACACTACTACAATCGGTAGTTCCTCGCTACCAAGTAAACCTCACGACTTCCGGCCCGCGATGCCTTCGGCTTCATGACCCGGACCCGCTCAAAGGATCGTCTGGCATCGAGCACCAGCGCGTCGAAGCCCTCGCCCTGAAACACCTTGCAGACGAAGCTGCCGCCGGGCTTCAGGACCCGGCGCGCCATATCGAGGGCCAGCTCGACGAGGTACATCGATTTGGGTTGGTCTACTGCTCTCGTTCCGCTGATATTGGGGGCCATATCGCTCATTACAAGGTCGACACCGCCATCGCCTATGGTCTCCAGCAGCTCGGCAAAAACCGCCTCGTCCTGGAAATCCCCCTGCAGGAATTCGACATCCGGCAGCGAATCCATTGCCAGCAGGTCAATGGCCACGATGCGTGCCCTGCCCTTCAAGACCTTCGTAACGTACTGACTCCAGCTACCTGGCGCCGAGCCGAGGTCGACACAGACCATATCCGGCCGCAACAGGCGCTCTTTCTGGTCGATCTGCTCGAGCTTGTAGACGGCGCGAGATCGCCAGCCCTCCTTGCGCGCCTGCTGCACATAGGGGTCACGCTGCTGGCGCTCGTACCAGCTACCGCTGCTGCGACGTGGACCGCTCATTGGCCGCCACCCAAAGCCCCGGGACTCGCGATCGACACGCTGTTACACTGCGCGCCCATGAAATTGAGCGAATTCCAGAAGAAACATCTGCGTGGTCTCGGCCACCCGCTCAAGCCCGTCGTTACGGTCGGCGATTCGGGCCTCACAGACGCGGTGCGTGCCGAGTTCGAGTCGACACTGCAGCACCACGAACTCATCAAGGTTCGGGTGCGTGTCGGCGATCGGACGGCGCGGGACGAAATCATTGACAAATTGTGCTCCGACGCTGACGTCAACCTGATCCAGCGTATCGGCAACGTAGCGTTGATTTACCGGCCCAATCTTAACAAGAAGCTGGAAAAGCGAATCCGTCTGCCCTCGCGCTGAGGCACGCTTGCGCGCCTACTCGTAGCGTACCTCGACGACCTCGTAGGTCTTCAGGCCGTCCGGCGCCTGGAATTCGATGACATCGCCCTCGTTCTTGCTGATCAGCGCACGAGCGATCGGCGACGTAAATGACAGCATGCCCTGTTTGATATCGGCTTCGTCCTCACCAACGATCTTGTAGGTGATTTCCTTGCCGCTGTCCTCATCGATGAGTTCCACGGTCGATCCGAAAACGATCTTGCCCCGTGCATCGATTGCGGTCACGTCGATAACATGTACGTGCGAGAGCTTGCCTTCGATCTCCTTGATGCGACCCTCGATAAACCCTTGCTGTTCTTTCGCGGCATGGTATTCGGCATTCTCCTTGAGATCGCCGTGCGCCCGCGCTTCAGCGATCGCCTTGATCACCGCAGGTCGATCGATACTCTTGAGCCGCTTGAGTTCTTCGAGCAGCAATTCGTGACCCCGAACGGTCATTGGCACTTTGCTCATGCGAGCACCTCTTTGTGCAAATCCTGAAGTCGATTGACGTCGCCGTCATCGAGATGCTCTATCGCGCGGCAGGTCGCAATTGCGGCCCCCAGCGTCGTGTAGTAGGTAACCCCCTTGCGCACCGCCTCCGCGCGAATTGAAAGCGATTCGGTAATTGCCTGCTTGCCTTCCGTCGTGTTGACTATCAAATCAATCTCACCGTTCTTGATCATGTCTACAATATGCGGACGCCCTTCGCGAACCTTGTTCGCGCGCCGGCATGATACACCGGCTTCCGTGAGGCACTTCGCTGTGCCGTGGGTCGCGACAATATCGAAACCCATATCGTGCAACAGCTTGCCAAGCTCGATCGACGATGACTTGTCGCGTTCACGAACGCTAAGCAGCGCGGTCCCCTGCCGCGGCAGAATCACGCCGGACGCGAGTTGCGCCTTGGCGTAGGCTTCGCCAAACGTCCTGCCGACACCCATCACTTCGCCCGTCGATTTCATCTCTGGCCCAAGAATCGGGTCACTGCCAGGGAATTTGATGAACGGGAAAACCGATTCCTTGACGGAAAAATACGCTGGCACGCGCTGGTCGACGAATCCCTGCTTGGCCAGCGATTCCCCGACCATGACCTTGGCGGCAATCTTCGCGAGCGGCAGCCCGGTGGCCTTGGAAACGAATGGCGCAGTACGCGAGGCCCTCGGATTGACCTCGAGAAGGTAGACGACGTTTCCCTGAATCGCGAATTGCGTGTTCATCAGTCCGAGGACCTTGAGGCCCATTGCAAGCTTGACGACCTGTTCCGCCAGCTCCTTCTGGACTTCCTCCGACAGCGAAAAGGGCGGCAGCGAGCACCCGGAATCGCCCGAGTGAACACCCGCCTGCTCGATGTGTTCCATTATGCCGCCGATCAGGACGCGTTCGCCGTCACTGATGCAGTCGACATCGACTTCGGTC
>JBFELT010000107.1:0-10868 GCA_041552015.1 Woeseiaceae bacterium | reverse complement strand
GGGGTACGCCCGAAGGAAGTGCCCTTGGGGTACGCCCGAAGGAAGTGCCCTTGGGGTACGCCCGAAGGAAGTGCCCTTGGGGTACGCCCGAAGGAAGTGCCCTTGGGGTACGCCCTGGTCGAAAAAGAACGTGTAGGAGCGCGCCCCGGCGCGCGAAAACAGGAAACCGCATGAGACAAGTCGTACTGGACACCGAAACAACCGGACTCTCCACCGCGCAGGGGCACCGCATCATCGAAATCGGCTGCCTCGAACTGGTTAATCGCCGCCTGACCGGCCGCGAGTTCCATCGTTTCCTGAATCCGGAACGGGACATCGACGAAGGCGCGGAGGCCGTGCATGGGATCAGTCGCAAGGACCTCGAGAACGAGCCGCGCTTTGCCGAGATTGTCGACGATCTGCTCGAATTCCTGAAGGGTGCCGAGCTCATCATTCACAACGCTTCCTTCGACGTTGGCTTCCTGGAGCACGAGCTGAGGCTGATGAAGCACCCGCAGCCGAAGATCGAACTGCACGCGACCGTGCTGGACACGCTGACACTGGCGCGCAAGGTTCATCCGGGGCAGCGCAACAGCCTGGACGCCCTCTGCAAGCGCTACGAAGTCGACGCCTCGAAGCGTGACGTTCACGGTGCGCTGATCGACTCAGAGCTGCTGGCCAATGTCTATCTCGCCATGACGGGCGGGCAAACGGCGTTGCTGCTTGATGAAGAGCCGACGGATGGGTCGGCCACCGAACGTGACGCCTTGCGTGCGGGCACCAAAGCGACCAGCGACGCCGCCAGGCTCGAGCTGCCGGTGATCCGCGCCACAGACGCGGAAGCCGCCGCGCACAACGCGATACTCGATAAAATACGCAAATCCGGTGCGTGCGTTTGGGATTTTGACTAGAATCGACCTTTCGCGCTGCCAGAACCCAGCAAAAAAAATAAACAGGATAAATTGTCCATGGCCCAAACGATGACAGACGCACTTCGCCAGAACTTCCTCGGCAATTCACCAAGCTGGTACAAGCTCACGATTATCGGCTTTCTGATCCTGAATCCGATCGTGGTGATTTACAGCCCGTTTGTTGCCGGCTGGGTGCTGGTACTCGAGTTCATCTTCACGCTCGCCATGGCGCTCAAGTGCTATCCGTTGCAGCCGGGCGGACTGCTGGCCATCGAAGCCATCGTGCTGGGACTGGCCTCCCCCGAGATGGTATTTCACGAGGCCGAGACCAATTTCCCGGTCATCATGCTGCTGATGTTCATGGTGGCGGGCATCTACTTCCTGCGCGAGATGCTGCTGTATTCGTTCACCAAGATCCTGCTCGGCGTACGCTCGAAGGTGCTGCTGTCTTTGCTGTTCTCGTTTACCGCTGCGTTCCTCTCGGCATTTCTCGACGCCCTGACGGTAACGGCCGTGATCATAACGGTGGCGACCGGTTTCTTCGGTGTCTATCACAAGGTCGCCTCAGGCAAGAAATTTGACCACGATCACGACCCGTCAACGGACGACCAGGTCGTCGAACTGCACCGCGGCGACCTGGAAAACTTCCGCTCATTCCTGCGCAGCCTGATGATGCATGGCGCCGTCGGCACCGCGCTCGGCGGTGTGACCACGCTGGTCGGGGAACCGCAGAACCTGCTCATTGCCGAAGTCATGGACTGGGAATTCGTCGAGTTCTTCATGCGCATGGCGCATATCTCGATGCCAGTGCTCGTCGTTGGCCTGCTGACCTGTGCCGGTCTCGAGATGACCCGCACTTTTGGCTACGGCGCGCAGCTGTCACCCAAGGTGCGCGAGGTGCTGGAGGAATACGACCGGGCCATGACTTCGCAGCGTACGCGTCAGCAGAACGCGGCGATCGTCGTGCAGGCCGTGGTCGCCCTGGTACTGATAGTCGCGCTCGGCCTGCACCTGGCTGAACCGGGTGTCGTTGGCCTTCTTGTGATCGTGCTGGCGACGGCCCTGAACGGTATTACGGAGGAGCATCGCATCGGCCATGCCTTCGAAGAGGCGCTGCCGTTCACGGCGCTGCTGGTCGTGTTTTTTGCCATCGTGGCAGTGATCCACCACCAGGGCCTGTTTTCGCCGGTCATTCACTGGGTCATGACCTACGACGGCAAGACCCAGGAGGCCCTCTTCTATCTTGCCAACGGCGTCCTCTCAATGATCAGCGACAACGTGTTCGTGGCGACCGTCTACATCGGCGAGGTCGAGGAGATGTTCAAGGCCGGCAGCCTGACCCGCGATCAATTCGACGCGCTGGCGATCGCGATCAACACCGGCACCAACATCCCGAGCGTGGCGACGCCGAATGGCCAGGCGGCTTTCCTGTTCCTGCTGACCTCGGCACTGGCGCCGCTCATCCGCCTGTCCTACGGGCGCATGGTGCTCATGGCGATTCCCTACACGATCACCATGAGCATCACGGGCCTGCTTGCGCTCTGGTATCTGTAGGCGCTACGAGGCAGCGCGCACCTGTTCGAAACCGGTCCCGCGACGACATCACCTGGTTGCTCGTGATGTCCCGCACAGACAAGCGGCGACCGATGTGATAAACAGGCGCCTGTATTTTCGCGAGAACCCCAATGTCATTTGACAAGAACAATCTGCGCATCGGCGTCGTCGGCCTGGGCTACGTTGGCCTGCCGCTAGCCGTCGAGTTTGGCAAGAAATATACGACCGTCGGATTCGACATCAACCCGGCCCGTGTTGCGGAGCTGGAAGGTGGCACCGACTCGACGCTGGAATGCTCGAGCGAGGAACTGGCCGAGGCGAAGCGTCTAAGCTATGCATCGAGTGTCGATGCCATCGCCGACTGCAATTTCTATATCGTTACCGTGCCGACGCCTATCGGCGACAGCAATCGACCCTTGCTGTCACCGCTGCGTGCTGCCAGCGATACCCTGGGCAAAGTGCTGAAGAAAGGCGACATCGTCGTTTACGAGTCGACCGTCTATCCCGGTGCCACCGAGGAATTCTGCGTGCCGCTGCTGGAAAAGGGCTCGGGCCTGGCGATGAACACGGATTTCTTCGTCGGCTACAGCCCCGAACGCATCAATCCGGGCGACAAGGAACATCGCCTGCCGTCCATTCTGAAAGTCACCTCCGGCTCGACGCCAGAGGTCGCCGACTTCGTCGACCAGGTCTACAAATCAATCATCACGGCCGGGACACACAAAGCGTCCAGCATCAAGGTCGCTGAAGCCGCGAAGGTGATCGAGAATACGCAGCGTGACGTAAACATTGCGCTGGTCAACGAGCTCGCCATGATCTTCGAGCGCGTTGGCATCGACACTGAGGAGGTGCTTGTAGCCGCGGGTACCAAGTGGAACTTTCTGCCGTTTCGCCCGGGTCTCGTGGGCGGGCATTGCATCGGCATCGACCCGTATTACCTGACGTACAAAGCGGAGCAACTGGGCTACCACCCGCAGATGATCCTGGCCGGCCGGCGCATCAACGACAACATGTCACTCTACGTCGCCTCGCAGGTCATCAAGAAAATGTTGTCCAAGAGCCTGCAACCGCTGACATCCCGGCTGCTGATTCTGGGCCTGACATTCAAGGAGAACTGCCCGGACCTCCGCAATACCAAGGTCGTCGACATCAAGAAAGAGCTGGAGTCCTATGGCGCAAGGGTCGATGTGCACGATCCCTGGGTGGATGCCGAAGAGGCGCGACACGAATACGGCTTTGACGTTGTCAAGGAACCGAAGAAAGGCGCGTATGATGGCGTTATCATCGCCGTCGCGCACGATCAGTTCCGCAAGATGGGAGCAAAGGGTATTCGCGCCTTCGGCAAGAAGAACGCGGTGCTGTACGACATCAAGTATGTGTTGTCGCCCGATGAAGTCGACGACCGCCTCTAGATGGGCGGAGTGTCTGTAGGAGCGCGCCCCGAAGGAAGTGCCCTTGGGGTGCGCCCCGGCGCGCGACTTTTTTCTTGTAGGAGCGGCCAATGGCCGCGACCAACCATGAGACAAACAGTGACATGAAAATTCTCGTTACAGGCGCGGCCGGCTTCATAGGCTCCACGACGGCGAAACAACTGCTCGAGCGCGGAGAGACCGTCGTCGGCCTTGACAATTTCAACGACTACTACGACGTCGCGCTGAAAGAGGCGCGCGCAGCCGTTCTCGACAAGTACGACAGTTTCTCGATGGTTCGCATCGATCTCGCCGATCGCGATGCCATGGAAAAACTGTTCAGGAAAGAAAAATTCGACAAGGTGGTTCACCTGGCGGCACAAGCGGGTGTCCGCTACTCGATCGAGAACCCGCACGCCTACATCGAGAGCAATATCGTTGGCACGCTGCACGTCCTCGAGGGCTGTCGACACCATGACGTGGAACACCTGGTTTATGCATCGTCGAGCTCGGTCTATGGCGCCAACACGAGCATGCCGTTCTCCATTCACCAGAACGTCGATCATCCGCTCGCGCTGTACGGCGCAACCAAGAAAGCCAACGAGCTGATGGCGCACACCTACTCGAACCTTTACAAGCTGCCAACGACGGGCTTGCGGTTTTTCACGGTTTACGGGCCGTTCGGGCGACCCGATATGGCGCTGTTCCTGTTTACCAAGAACATCATCGAGGGCAAGCCCATCGACGTGTTCAATTACGGCAAGCACAAGCGGGATTTCACCTACATCGATGACATCGTCGAAGGCGTGATACGCACGATGGACAATACCGCGATGCCGAACGAGAGCTGGGACCCGGCGACGCCGGACCCGGGGACGAGCCGGGCGCCGTACCGTATCTACAACATCGGCAATCAGAAGCCGGTGGAGCTGATGGACTACATCGGCGCCATCGAGGACTGCCTCGGCAAGAAGGCCGAAATGAACCTGCTGCCGCTGCAGCCCGGCGATGTTCCGGATACCTGGGCGGATACCGAGGATCTCGCCGCCGATGTCGGTTACCAGCCGAGCACGCCGATCGAAGTCGGTGTGAAGAACTTCATCGAGTGGTATCTTGAGTTCTACAAGGACGACATCAAGAGAACTGCCTGAGAGCGAGCCGCGTGCCCAACGCCTACACCGACCGAAAACTCTCCACCCGCTATCCGACCGATCTCGCCGCCTGGAAGAAGCTCAAGGCGCACTATCGCGAGGACATGCGCGGTCGATCGCTGCGTGACTTGTTCGCGCGCGACAAGAAGCGCGCGCAGCGCTTCGGGCTGGCGGCGAACGACCTGTTTCTCGATTACTCGAAGACTCACGTCAGCGCCACCACGCGCAAGCTGCTGGTGCAACTGGCAAGGCAGGCCGACGTACCCGATGCCATCGAGGCGATGTTTGCGGGTGAACGCATCAACAAGACCGAGGATCGTGCCGTCCTGCACGCCGCGCTGCGCGCGAAGATCTCGGATACGGTTGCCCTCGAAACGCCTGGCGTGCCCGAAGTCTGGGAAGTACTCACACGCATGGAATCCTTCGTTGACGCTGTGCACAGCGGCGCGATAAAGGGCAGCACCGGCGAGCGCCTGACGGATATCGTGAATATCGGCATCGGCGGCTCGGACCTCGGGCCGGTCATGGCCAGCCGCGCGCTTAAGCCCTACTGGAAAGACGGCATGTGCTTTCACATCGTGTCCAACGTCGACGGTACGCAGCTCGCGGATCTCACGGCGGAACTGGACGCCAGGACTACCTTGTTCGTTATTTGCTCGAAGACCTTTACGACCCAGGAGACGATGAGCAACGCGCACGCCGCGCGTCAATGGGTGGTAGAACAGCTGGACGCGAAGGCCGTGCAAGACCATTTTGTCGCGGCATCGACGAATCACGAAGCCATGGACGAGTTCGGTATTCGCAGCGACTTCCGCTTCGGATTCTGGGACTGGGTAGGCGGCCGATACTCGCTCTGGTCCGCCGTCGGGCTTTCGCTGGCGCTGGTCATCGGCATGGAGTCCTTCCGGAGCCTGCTGTCCGGCGGCCGCCGCATGGATCTGCATTTCCGCCAGGCGCCTCTCGACGAGAACATGCCCGTGCTGCTGGCCATGCTTGGGATCTGGTACAACAATTTCTTCGGCGCGCAAAGCCAGGCGATACTGCCTTATGACAATCGTCTCGAGCGCTTTCCCGCCTACCTCCAGCAGCTGCAGATGGAGTCGAGCGGCAAAAGTGTTCGCATGGACGGCAAGCCCGTGCGCTGCGACACCGGCATGGTGATCTGGGGCGAGGCGGGCAACAATGCCCAGCACTCGTTTTACCAACTGCTGCATCAGGGCACTCGGCTGGTACCGGTGGATTTCCTGCTGCCTGCCAGGTCGTCCGGCGCGGCGCAGTCGCAGCAGGACCTGGCCATCAGGAATTGCCTCGCCCAGTCAGAAGCACTGATGGACGGTTACAGCGAAGAGGGCCTCGCGCCGTATCGCGTGCACAAGGGCAACAATCCGTCGAACACCCTTGTTTTCGAAGCGCTGACACCCGAAACGCTGGGTCAGCTCATCGCGCTCTACGAGCACAAGGTGTTCGTCGAAGGGGTAGTCTGGGGCATCGATTCATTCGACCAGTGGGGCGTCGAACTGGGCAAGAAGCTTGCCTCGGCGGCGGCAAGCACCAACCTCTCAACGCTCGCCCTCCGCGAGCGAATCAACGCCCTCCTGTAGGAGCGTGTCCCGAAGGGGGCACCCTTGCGGTGCGCCCCTGCGCGCGACATCCAATGCCATCTGCT
This sequence comes from Woeseiaceae bacterium, assembly GCA_041552015.1. Classification (GTDB taxonomy): domain Bacteria; phylum Pseudomonadota; class Gammaproteobacteria; order Steroidobacterales; family Woeseiaceae; genus UBA1847. The sequence continues at coordinate 4,198 of JBFELT010000107.1, read as the reverse complement.
ACCATCCGCGCGATGCAACGCGCCGTCCTGATCCTGTTATTGACTGCCTCGGCCGCCCTGGCCGGCCCTTACATGCCGGCGGGCGATCTCGTCTTGCGCCAGGATATCCAGCGTCTTGCCGACGCCGGCGTCATCAAGGGCCCGACTACGACGTGGCCGCTGGCCTGGGGGCCGATCCTCGACGATCTTCGCGACGCGAACAGTATCGACCTTGGTCCCGGTGTTGCCGATGCGCTGGCGCGGGTCGAGGCCAGGGCGAGATGGGAAACGCGCACGAAAGAACTGATGTTCAAGGCGCAGCTCGGGATCGCGGAAAAACCGACGCGCATACGTTCGTTTCAGAATACGCCCAGGGGCAAGCTGGAGATCGGAGCCGGGTTCGGCTGGATCGGCGAGTGGTTCAGCTTTGATCTGAACCTGCAGGGCGTCGACTCCGATCAGGACAGCAGTGAATTGCGGGCCGACGACAGCCTGATCGGCGTGGTTGTCGGCAACTGGTCGATTGCCGCGAGCACGCAGCAGCGCTGGTGGGGCCCCGGGTCAGATGGCAGCCTCATTCTGTCCAATAATGCGCGACCGATTCCCGCGCTGACCGTCGACCGCGTCTTCAACGACGCATTCGCTACGCGATGGCTGAGCTGGCTCGGACCCTGGGATTTCAGCATGATGTTTGGTCAGCTCGAGAAAGAGCGCGTCGTGCCGAACGCGCAATTCTTTGGCATGCGTTTCAATTTCAGGCCGATACCGTCGCTGGAGATCGGACTGTCCCGGACCGCGCAATGGTGCGGCGACGGCCGGCCTTGTGACGCCGGTACGTTTGTCGATCTTTTTCTCGGCAACGACAATCGCGGCGGCGGCGGAATCGACCCGGACAATGAGCCGGGCAATCAGTTGGCAGGTCTGGATTTCCGGTGGTCTCCGAGCTTTACGAAATTGCCCCTGGCTTTTTACGGGCAATTCATCGGCGAGGATGAGGCCGGCGGGCTGCCCAGCCGATGGCTGGGTCAGGCAGGTATGGAATTATCGGGTTTCCTGGCCGATCGCTGGTCATACCGGGCCTACGTCGAATTCGCCGGTACCAGCTGCGAGTTTTACAAGGGTAGCGAGGGCTTCAACTGTGCCTATAACCACACGATCTATCAGACCGGGTATCGGTACCGGAATAGAGCGATAGGCCACGGCGCGGACAACGATGCACGCCTGTTGTCGGCCGGATGGAGCATGGTCGATGCGCAAGACAGTCAATGGCGCGCCACGCTGCGATACGGAAACCTGAACAGGGGTGCAGCGGTCGATTCGCGCAACAGCCTCACGCCGACACCCCAGGACATCGTCAGTCTCGATGTGTCACACAGCCGGGTATTCGCGTTCGGCGTGATTGACGTCGGCGCCGGCTTCGAGCAGGTGGACGACGATGCGACTGGCGGCTCATTCTCTGATGGCCGCTTCTACCTGCAATGGCGGAGTTCTTACTAATGCTATTCGAGGATCGCTGCTATAATTCCGCGTTCGGAAGCAGTAGCCGTCCACGGGGTTCGTGGGCGTCATCAGAAGAATTGCCAAAAAACGGCGAAATCACAGTATGAAAAATCGCTGCAAAGCCCTTCGATGGCTTTTCGTGTTTCTTGTTGCCGGGCATGCGACCTTATTTGCGTTTGGCGCGTCGGCGCAGTCAATCGAACTGACGCCCCAGCAGGAACAGATGCTCAACCAGCTGCCTGCCGCACAGCGCGAGCAGGCGCTGCGGCAAATTGAACAGCTGCAGCGCAAGGGGGGCGATGAATCCCAATTGTCGAGTCTAACCGACGAAATGGCGGAGCTGACGCCCTCACAGCTGCGCCCTGCAGTAGCGGAGGAACCTGAAGAGCTGCGCGCCATGCGCGCGTCACCGCTGATCGTCACTCTGGACCTGAAAGAGGACCTGGAGCGCGAGCAGCTGCGCGAATTCGAACGCGACGAAGCGCTGCAACGAATCGAAGGCAGCCATTTCTACGAACTCGACGACGCCGGCGTCTTGAACCTTCCCGGCCTGCCGTCGATTCCGCTGCTGGGTCTGACGGTCGAACAGATCGTACAGCGCCTCGGTGCAGAACCTGCCCTCAGCGTGTTCGAGATTTCCGCGACGATCCTCGAAAGCGAAACTACCGGCGTGGCGGCGCTTGAACCTTTCGGCTATGACCTGTTCGAGGCCGAGGAGGGCGGTGGTTTCGAGACGGTAACAACCGGTCCGGTGCCGCCGGATTACGTACTGGGTCCGGGCGATAGCGTGCGCGTTCAGCTTTACGGCAACAAGACCGGCATCTACGAATACGAAGTGACGCGTGACGGCATCCTGAACCTGCCGGAACTCGGACCTGTTACGGTGGCGGGGCTGACCTTCTCCGAGTTTCGCAAGGACGTCAACCGTCGTGTCGAGCAGATGCTGCTGGGTACGCAGGTCAGCGTCACGATGGGTCAGCTGCGCAACATCCAGGTTTTCGTGCTGGGAGATGTGAACCGACCCGGCTCCTATCTCGTCAGTGGCCTCGGCACGATCAGCAGCGCCCTGTATCGGAGCGGGGGTGTTAGTCGCGTCGGATCACTGCGCGATATACAGCTGAAACGCGACGGCAAGACCGTTGCCCGTTTCGACCTGTATGACGCGCTGTTGAAGGGCGATACCTCGGGCGATCATCGGCTGCAGTCAGGTGACGTAATTTTCGCACCGTCGATCGGTGTACAGATCAGCGTCAGCGGCGCGGTCAAGCGACCGGCTATCTACGAATTGCGCGGTGAAACGTCTATTGGCGACGCGATTCGCATGGCCGGTGGGCTGTTGCCCGATGCCTATCCGAAAGGCGCCCGCATAGAGCGCATCGAAGGCAACGAGGAACGCCGAGTGCTTTCGCTCGATGTCAGCAGCAGGGAACAAGCTGCGATGCAGGCGCGTGCCGGCGATGTTGTTTTCGTTCCGCACATCTTGCCGCAGTTCGAGGAAACGGTGACACTCGTCGGACACGTCCACAGGCCCGGCCCGTACCAGTGGCGAACCGGGATGCGGCTTTCGAACCTGATTACTTCGGAGCTGGCGTTGCAGCCCGGCGCCGACTCCGGCTACGTTCTGGTGCGCCGCGAGGATCCGAAGACGCGTCGGGTCAGCGCGATATCGGCGAATCTCAGCGATGCGCTGGCCAACCCGAACTCGCCCGACAATATTTCGCTGCAGGCCCGCGACACCGTGCATGTATTCAATCTCGCCTTCGGGCGGCAGCGCGTCATCGATTCGCTGCTCGAGGAATTGAAGTTGCAGGGGCGTTCGGGGGAACCGTATCGTGAAGTCAGCGTAACCGGAGAGATCAAGGCGCCGGGAACGTATCCGCTCGAGCCCGGTATGCGTGTCAGCGACCTGGTGCGCGCCGGCGGCAGCCTCTCGGAACAGGCCTATGCGCTCAAGGCCGAGATAGCCCGATACGAAGTGATTGACAACGAGTATCGCAATACGGAAGTAATTAACGTCGATCTCGATGCCGCACTCCGGGGCGACGGTCCGGCGAACATAGCGCTCGCCGAACACGATAACCTCCGTATCAGCAAGATCCCCGACTGGGACACGCTATGGACCGTGACCCTTGGCGGAGAGGTCACGTTCCCCGGCGACTACCGGATTCGCCAGGGCGAGACGCTTGGGCAGGTACTGGAGCGTGCCGGTGGCCTGACCGACGCGGCGTTTCCCGAAGGTGCGGTTTTTCTGCGTGACGCATTGCGTGAAAGAGAGCAGGAACAGATCGAGGTACTTACCCGGCGGCTTGAAGCCGACCTGACATCGTTGTCGCTGCAAAACATCGATACGTCCGGATCCGAAACCCTGGATACCGGCCGGCAATTGCTGGCCCAGCTGCGCGCAACCGAAGCCGTCGGCCGCCTGGTGATCGATCTTGATCGCCTTGTGGCAGGTTCGGCGAACCGCGACCGTCTTGCCGACGTGGAATTGCGCGATGGCGATCAGCTGCTCGTGTCGAAGAAAGCCCAGGAAGTTACGGTGATCGGGGAGACCCAGCAGAATACGTCGCACCTGTATCAGCCCGGCCTGGGCCGCGACGACTATATCCAGAAGAGCGGCGGTTTGACGCGGCGAGCCGACAAGAAACTCATCTACGTCGTGCGCGCGAGCGGTGCCGTGGTCACGGGAAATCGCTCACGCTGGTTGGGGCGTGGTGGG
>JBFELT010000106.1:0-11040 GCA_041552015.1 Woeseiaceae bacterium | reverse complement strand
GGTCGTTTCCGATTACCTCGACTTCTCTGGCGTGGTCAATACTTCGGGTGAAGGCGGCCTGCTCAGCCTGGCCTTTCATCCCGACTACCCCGCGACGCCTGAGATCTTTTTTTCCTACACGCGTGACTCTTCGCCGATGCGCTCGGTTATTTCTCGCGTGATCCTCGACAATGTGACGGCGCCGAGTGCGATCGGCGCCGGCTCCATCGAGCACGAGATCATCACTGTCGATCAGTTCGCAAGCAATCACAACGGCGGCGACATCGCGTTCGGGCCGGACGGGCTTCTGTACATTGGCCTGGGCGACGGCGGTGGCGGCGGCGATCCACAGGAGACCGGGCAGGATACGACCAACCTCCTCGGCGCTTTCCTGCGGCTCGACGTGACCGATCCGTCGATCAGCTATCCGGCGAATTCCTACCTGATCCCCGCGGGCGCCGGGGGCAACCCGTTCGCCGCTGAACCGAAGTGTGGCGCGACGCTGAGCAACCCGAACAACTGCCCCGAGATCTACGCCTGGGGCGTGCGCAACCCCTGGCGCTGGTCCTTCGATTCGGCAACCGGGCAGCTATGGGCCGGCGACGTCGGCCAGGGTGCCCGTGAAGAGATCGACATCATCGAGCTCGGCAACAACTACGGCTGGGACTGCCGCGAGGGTTTCCAGGCCTTCGAAAACACCGGCTGCAACGCGGTCTATACCGATCCGGTGCACGACTACCCGCGCAGCGAAGGCAACTCGATCACCGGTGGAATGGTCTATCGCGGCTCTGCGATCGGCGGGCGCGTCGGCGAATACATCTATGCCGACTACGGCTCCGGTCGAATCTGGGCGCTCCGTCCCGACGGCCAGGGCGGCTACAGCAACGAACAGCTGCTGGATGAGCCCGGCGGCCCGGTCGCTTTCGCTGCCGATGCGGAAGGCGAGCTCTATTTCGCCAACATCAACAACGGCCGGATTTACAAGCTGGTGCCCGGCGCGGGCGCGGGCGGCGGATCGATTCCGGAGCTGCTGTCCGACACCGGCTGCGTCGACCCGGCCGATGTCACCGCAGCCTACGCCGGCCTGCTGCCCTATGACATCAACGCAGGATTCTGGTCAGACGGTGCCGACAAGTCCCGCTACATCGGCCTGCCGAACGGCACGGCAATTGCGATCAATGCGGAGGACGACTGGGAATTCCCGGCGGGCACCGTGATCGTCAAGAATTTCCGTCTCGGCGGCGACCTCGTCGAGACGCGTCACCTGATGCGACACCCGGACGGCGTCTGGGCGGGCTATACCTACGAGTGGAATGCGCAGCAAACCGAAGCAACGCTCGTGACTGGCGGCAAGACCGTCGACATCGCCGGCCAGGACTGGGTATTTCCGAGCGGCGCACAGTGCGAGCAGTGCCACACGGCGGCGGCGGCATTTGCGCTGGGTCCGGAGACGGCGCAAATGAATCGCGATTTCACGTATCCGAGCACCGCGGTCACCGACAATCAGCTGGAGACGATGGATCACGTGATGATGTTCGCATCGCCGCTGGCCGGAACGCCGGGCACGCTGCCACGCCTCGCCGATCCCGCGGACAGCAGCGCCACTGTCAGCGACCGGGCCCGGGCCTACCTGCACAGCAATTGCTCGAACTGCCATCGGTCGGGCGGCGGCACACCGGTGGATATCGACCTGCGCCGGGACACGGCGTTGCAAGACACCGGCGCCTGCGACACGCTGCCACAGGCCGGCATGCTGGGAATCCAGAACGCGCGAATCATTGCCCCCGGCGACGCCGCCCGCTCGACGCTTGTCGCGCGAACGAACCGGCGCGGCGACAACGTCGCCATGCCGCCGGTTGGCTCCACCGTGGTCGATACGGCCGGTGTGACGCTGCTGACAGACTGGGTGAACGGACTCAGCACCTGTCAGTAGAAGCGCGTCATAGTGGTGAAATATTCCGGCTAGGCGAGCGCCGCAAGCAGACGGGCATAGACTTCGTCGATAGTACCTTCTGCGTTGATCGTCGTGAGTTTGTTACGCTTCGCGTAGTAGCTGATCAGCGGCTCCGTGTTCTCGCGGTAGACGTCGAGGCGATTGGCGATCGTCTCTTCGTTGTCATCGTCTCTCTGAATCAGCTCACCGCCGGCATTGGTGCATTCATCCAGCTCCTCCTGCGACGAGAGGTAGATATTCAGTAGCTTGCCTGTCAGCGAGCATGTGCGACGACCCGTCAGTCGTTTCATAAGAATGTCGAAATCCACATCCAGCAGCACCGCAGTATCCAGCGGCGTGCCAAGCTGATCGAGCAGCTCACTCAGATCCAGCGCCTGCTGAGTCGTCCGCGGGAATCCGTCCAGGATGAAGCCATCGGCGGCGTCCGGTTGCATGAGTCGTTCACTGATAATTCCGAGTACGACGTCGTCCGGGACGAGCTCGCCGGCCTCCATGATTGACCTGGCCTTGCGTCCAAAGCGGGTACCGGAAGCGACCGCCTCGCGCAGCATATCGCCGGTCGATATTTGCGGGATGTGCTTGTCCGCCGAGAGCTTCTGGGCCTGCGTGCCTTTGCCCGATCCGGGCGCGCCCAACAAAACGATACGCATGTTCATGTGTCTCCAGTTCAGATTTTCCGCGCTGTCCGGCGCGAGCGCCTGCTGCAGCCGGGCGAGGTACGCTACCGGCTCCGTCCCGGGAGGTCAATGCGTGCGAAGCGGCAATATCGGCAATTGCCGATGATCCCGGACGACCTTTCCGCTATGCTCTTCGCCTCTCGAACTTGCCTCCGGAGAAGCAACGATATGTCTGCAATGAACGCATTTTATGCCCAGTCGGGCGGTGTAACCGCCGTGATCAACGCCACCGCCTGTGGCGTCATTGAGACCGCACGCAAGTATCCGAACAAGATTGCCAACGTCTATGCGGGTCGCAATGGCATCATTGGGGCGCTAACCGAAGACATGATCGATACCGGCAAGGAAAGCGCCGCAACGATCGCGGCGCTGATGCATACGCCCGGCGGTGCATTTGGCTCGGCGCGCTACAAACTCAAAGGTATCGACGAGAATCGCGCCGAGTACGAACGCCTCATCGAGGTATTCAAGGCGCATGATATTGCCTACTTCTTCTACAACGGCGGCAACGACTCGATGGACACGGCTCACAAGGTGTCGCAGATCAGCCAGAGCATGGGCTTTCCGGTGACCTGTCTCGGCGTGCCGAAAACGGTCGACAACGATCTTCCCGTTACCGATACCTGCCCGGGCTTTGGCTCGGTCGCCAAGTACGTGGCGGTATCGACGCAGGAAGCAGCCATGGATGTGCTGTCCATGGCCAAGACCTCGACAAAGGTCTTTATCCTCGAGGTCATGGGTCGTCACGCAGGCTGGATTGCCGCCGCAGGTGGCCTTGCCGGACAAAAGCCCGGGGATGCGCCGCACATCATCCTGTTTCCCGAGATACCCTTCAAAAAGCGCGAGTTTCTGAAACGCGTTGACGACTGCGTAAAAAAATACGAGTACTGCGTGATCGTCGTCAGTGAGGGCGCCGCTTTCGAGGACGGCACCTTCCTCGCGGAGGCCGGCACGCGCGACGCGTTCGGGCATGCGCAGCTCGGCGGCGTCGCTCCGGTTGTCGCGAACATGGTTCGCGAAGAGCTGGGTTACAAGTACCACTACGCGATTGCCGACTACCTGCAGCGATCCGCGCGCCACATTGCCTCCGATGTCGACGTCAAGCAGGCCTACGCCGTTGGCAAGGCGGCCGTGCAGTTCGCGCTGCAGGGAAAGACGGCGGTAATGCCGGTCATCAAGCGCCTGTCCGACAAGCCCTACCGCTGGAAAATCGAGTCAGCGCCGCTCGGCCGCATCGCCAACAAGGAGAAGAAGCTGCCGCGCCGCTACATTAGCAAGGACGGCTTTGGCATCACCGAGGCGGCGCGCCGTTACCTCGAACCCCTTATCAAGGGTGAGAATTATCCCCCATATATCAACGGCTTACCGAAGACTGCGAAGCTCAAGTACCGTCCCGTGAAGCCGAAGACAGGCGTGAAATTTGTGGTATGATGCGCCGCCTGTCGCGGGCGGACTCTTCTGCTGTAGCAGTTCCGGAGTCAGGGAGCACCCGCGGCGCCCTTGATAAAAACAATGAGTGTTTTACCGAACGAAGCTCTGACGCTGGCGCCCGCGCCTGGCGATAGCGGGTTCGTTTGATCTGTTCGCTACAAAGTCAGGAGAATATCTGATGTCTAACGACATGGCCCTATGGCTGTCGATCGCCGCCGGCGTTGCGGCTATCGTGTACGGGGGAATTTCGACGCGCTGGATACTCAAGCAGGCGGCCGGCAACGCACGCATGCAGGAAATCGCGGCCGCGATCCAGGAAGGCGCGAAAGCCTACATGGACCGGCAGTACACGACTATCGGCGTCGTAGGTCTCGTACTGTTCGTGGTACTCGGCTTCGCGCTCGACTGGGCCACTGCCATCGGCTTTGCCATCGGCGCGATCTTCTCTGCCCTCGCCGGCTACATTGGCATGTACGTTTCAGTGCGCGCCAACGTGCGCACGGCCGAAGCCGCCAAGAACGGCGTCAACCCGGCGCTCAATATCGCGTTTCGCGGGGGCGCCATCACCGGCATGCTCGTCGTCGGCCTGGGCCTTCTGGGCGTTGCCGGCTACTTCATGATCCTGCTGCAGATGGGCTCCACGATCGACCATGCGATTCATGCCCTGGTCGGACTGGCCTTTGGCGGCTCGCTGATATCGATCTTCGCTCGACTTGGCGGCGGTATCTTCACCAAGGGTGCTGACGTCGGCGCCGACCTGGTTGGCAAGGTCGAGGCCGGTATCCCGGAAGACGACCCGCGCAATCCCGGCGTCATCGCCGATAACGTCGGCGACAATGTCGGCGACTGCGCCGGCATGGCCGCCGACCTGTTCGAGACCTATGCGGTAACGATCATCGCGACAATGCTGCTCGGTGGCCTGGTCGCCATCAACTTCGGTGCAGAGGCCGTCGTATTCCCGCTGGTTTTGGGGGCGGTTTCGATCGTCGCCTCGATCATCGGTACGTTCTTCGTCAAGACGTCTCAAGGTGGCAAGATCATGGGCGCGCTATACCGCGGCATGATCGTCTCGGGCGTGCTCGCCGCAATCGCCTTCTGGTTCATCACGGACATGATGATGGGCGCCAGCGGCAACGTAACCGGCATCTACTTTTCCGCACTGATCGGTCTCGCGCTGACGGCGGCCATGGTCGTAATCACCGAGTACTACACGGGTACCGACTTCAAACCCGTGAAGACGATTGCCGAAGCCTCTTTGACCGGTGACGCGACCAACATCATTGCCGGTCTCGGCATTTCAATGAAAGCCACCGCGCTGCCGGTGCTGGCGGTTTGTGCCAGCATCTGGGGAGCATTCGCGCTGGCTCCTGCAGGCGACAACCTCGCGGGTCTCTACAACATCGCAATCGCCGCAACGACCATGCTGTCGATGACAGGCGTCGTCGTCGCACTGGATGCTTTCGGTCCGATCACCGACAACGCCGGTGGCATAGCCGAGATGGCAGAGCTGCCGCCCGAGGTTCGCAATATCACCGACCAGCTCGATGCGGTCGGCAACACGACCAAGGCCGTGACCAAGGGCTACGCCATCGGTTCGGCGGGACTGGCCGCCCTGGTATTGTTCGCTGACTACACCAACGCGCTCGACAAGGCAGGCATCGATGCCGTCTTCCTGCTGAACGATCATCTCGTCATCATAGGCCTGTTCATCGGCGGACTCGTGCCGTTCCTGTTCGCCTCGATGGCGATGGAGGCCGTCGGCCGCGCAGCCGGCGCCGTGGTTCAGGAAGTGCGTCGCCAGTTCCGCGAGATCGAGGGCATCATGGAAGGCACCGGCAAGCCCGATTACAGCCGTGCCGTCGATCTCCTGACCAAGGCGGCGATCAAGGAAATGATCGTGCCCAGCCTGCTGCCAATCGGTGTTCCCTTGATCGTCGGCCTGGTACTTGGGCCGAAAGCACTGGGCGGATTGCTGCTCGGCACCATCGTCACCGGCCTGTTCGTTGCCATCTCGATGACGGCCGGCGGCGGTGCATGGGACAACGCCAAGAAATACATCGAAGACGGAAACTTCGGCGGCAAGGGGTCGGACGCCCACAAGGCCGCCGTCACGGGCGACACGGTTGGCGATCCGTACAAGGATACGGCGGGTCCGGCGATCAACCCGCTCATCAAGATCATCAACATCGTTGCACTCCTGATGGTGCCGCTGCTGTAAGCGACAGCACCCGCCGTTTGCATCGCGAAAGCCGTCGGACTGCCGTCCGGCGACTTTTTTTTGTTGCTCGAATACCGGACTGCGCCCATAGTATGCGTCCGGTTTTCGCCACCAGCACCGGCCTGCTATCTGCACACAAGGCCGGTCTCTGTTGGAGCATGGACAGCAGACAGGAAGTGAATCCTCACATGAAAGCAATATCACATTGGGCTTTTCGATCCCCGCTCGAACAAAGGCCTTCTATCGTGTTGAACCTGGCTTGTGCGGCAGCCGTCCTGACATTGCCCGCATGTGGCGGCGGTGGATCCGGCGCAGCGCCACCGCTGGCACCGCCACCCGTCGTCACCGCGATCTACGTCAATGCCGATAGCAATCTTCCGTCAGCTTCGCTGGGCGGGATGTGCATGGATGCCGACCACGGCGACCTCGATGGCGACGGCGACCTCGACCTGGCGCTTGCCCAGGAGTTTGCAAGAAACCTGGTACTTCTCAATGACGGGGCCGGAAATTTCGCGCTCGCCGCGGGCGCCGTCAATGCCGGCAACGGCGACAATGAAGACCTGCGACTGGCCGACTTCAATGGCGACGGCAGTCTCGACATGATCTCGGTTCACGAAGACGATGCGGTGCATGCGCTGCTTTTCAACAACGGGGCCGGCATCTTCTTCGATAATTCTGCACTGATACCCGTCAACACGACCGCAAATGCCGTCGAGGTACTCGATGTCAACACTGACGGACGCCTCGACATACTTATTGGCAACGCGGGAAGCAACAGTACCTTGCTGCAACAAGCGGATGGCACGTTTGCCGACGCTTCCGCGGTTCGTCCCATTGGGTCCGGTACGACCCAGGACCTGCTGTTGCTCGATATCGATGGCGATACGGATCCCGATCTGTTCATCGCCAATGAATTCGCCAACGCGATCCTGATAAATGACGGCAACGGTTTTTTTGCCGACGAATCGAACGCGCGCCTGCCGACGGTGACCCAGGAATCACGCGAAGCCGATGCCGCGGATGTGGATAACGACGGCGACCTGGATGTCATTGTTGCGAATGTTCGGTTCAATACCAATCTGCCGTCGGCGAATCAGCTATTGCTTAACGACGGCACGGGCGTGTTCAGCGATGCCTCCGCGATCAGCCTGGCCAACGTCAATAACAGTGGCGACAGCTTCACGATCAAATTCGTTGACATCGACCTGGACGGCGACCCGGACTTACTGGTGCCCAGGAATAACCTGGGCAGCGGCGGAACGGTGGAAGCATGGATCAATGACGGCAGCGGCCAGTTCTCGAATGCCGCTACGGGCATCTTCTCCGCGGCGCCGGCCGGGAGCGCCTTTGACTTCGAGGTATTCGACGCAAACGGCGACGGAAATGCTGACCTGTATATTTGCAATCGGAGCGGCACCGATCAGCTCTACCTGCGGCAGTAAGCGACCCGACGAGAAGGATTGGCCGCTCAGGGATTGAGCGCGCGATAGGTGCCGGTCGTCGACGTGCCCAGCAATGTGGGCGCCTCGACAAAATGGCCCTGTACGAAATCGACGCCCGCGTCGCGCAGCCAGTCGAAATCTTCCTGGTGCTCCACCTGTTCGGCGACGACGCGAAACTGCATGGTGCGTGCCAGCTTGATCATCGCCACCACCATTTCCTGGTTGACCAGATCCGAGCGAAGGTTGCGCGTATAGGTCCCGTCGATTTTCAGGTAGTCGATCGGCAGGTGCTTCAGGCTGGAGAAAGAACCCAGGCCGCTGCCGAAATCGTCGAGCGAGAACTCGCAACCGATGCCGTGCAGCACTTCGATAAAACGCTGCGCATGCTGCACATTCGAGAGTATGGCCGGTTCCGTCACTTCGAAGCAGATCGATGACGGCGCCACGCCGGAACGATCCAGGGCGTCCACGACGAAGCCCAGAAATGCCTCGTCGCCCAGCGTCTGACTGGACAGGTTGATGGCGCAGCTTCGATTCGTCGTCAATTTGATCTCACCGCCGGAGATCGCGGCCAGCGTTGCGTTGATTACCCATCGATCGATTTGCGGCATCATCTGGTAGCGCTCTGCCGGCCGCAGGAATTCCGCGGTATTCGTCGCCCTGCTCTGGCCGTCATTGAGCCGAATGAGAACCTCGACCGACGGGCCGGATTCGGTGCGCCCGCTCATGGCGATAATGGGCTGAACGGCGAGTTCGAAGCTGTCCTCATGCAGAGCCGTCTGCAGCTGTCGAAGCCACTGGATATCGCCGCGTTCCCTCGCGACTGCCTCATCGCGTGCCGAATAAACGTGCACCTGTCCCCTGCCCTGTTGTTTCGCCATGTAGCAGGCCGAATCGGCTGCGCTCATGACGTCCTGGAGCGTGCCGCTGGTGTGGCTGACTTCGATCAGTCCGACGGAAATGCCGATATTGAAGATCTTGTCTTTCCAGACGAATCGATAATGGGCAACCGCGTTGCAGATATCCGTAGCAATCTGGCGGGCTTTTTCGATCGGGCAGCCGATGAGCAGCGCGCCGAATTCGTCGCCGCCCAGCCGGCCTACGAAGTCCGAATCACGCACCTGTTCCTTGATGAGCGTCGCTACCTCCCGCAGCATGTTATCGCCGGCGAGGTGACCGCAGGTGTCGTTTACCGCCTTGAATCGATCCAGGTCCATGTAAAAGACGATGTGCACCGCCTCGTCCGCGTGCGCCGTATCCATCGCCTCGTCGAGTCGACGCTCGAATTCCCGCCGATTGATCAGCCCGGTCAACGGATCGTGGGTGGCCTGGTAGGACATCTTGCGCGTCAGGCCGCGAAGCTCGCTGACGTCATGAAAGACGACGACCGTTCCTGAAATACTGTTGCTGGGACCCCGCACCGGCGATGCCGTTATCTCTACCGAATGCTCGTGCTCACCATCCGTGCTGACCAGCACCGCCCGACGCCCCATGTTGACGCGCCGCCGCATGGCCAGGCAGCGTTCGACCGGGTCACCCAGCGGTCGCCGGTCCGCGTCATCCACCAGGGTAAACAGCTCGCCAACCCGATGGCCGGCCGCCTCGTCCCGGTTGGTGCCGATGAGCGCCTCCGCCGCCAGGTTCATGTAGTCGATACGGCCGTCGTTGTCGGTCGTAATGACACCTTCCGAGATGGATTCGAGCGTGTACTGCGCCTGCCGTTTGCTCCGCGACAACGAGACTTCGAGACTCTTCCTGTGACTCACGTCCCGCGCAACCGTCAGTATTGCGGGCTGGCCCCGGAACTCGATGTTCGAGCTTTGCGCTTCAACCCATAGCCCGGTCTGGTTGCCGTTTATCAGCTGCATTTCGATGCGCTGAGGCGCATTCTCGCCGGCCAGTCGCTTCGCCACGGTCTTGCGAAACAAGGCGCGATAGGCGGGCTTGACCAGGTCGGCAATCTCGCGTCCAACCAGCTGCGCCGAGTCCATGCCGACCAGGCCAGCCGCGGATTCGTTCGCGAGCAGAATACGTTCGTCGTGAATGATCACGATTTCCGGGAGCGTTCTCGCGAAGTCCCTGAACAGGCGATCCCGGCCCTGCAGCTTCTCGTCTCGCTCAGCCAGTGCGTCGAACAGTCGATTGACCGTGCGCGCAAGCTCGCCGGTGTCCGGATCGTCGGGAATCGTCATGCGTCGCCCGACAGAGGCATCGCGCGATGCCTCCAGCATCTCCTCGTTGAGTCGCTTGATGCGCCCGGCAAGACGTTTCCAGGCGAGCCAGAGCGCCACAGCCATCCCGGTCGCCAGCAGTGTGAGGGCGCAGAGCAGGAGAATTATGGCGGTAGTCGACATCGAGCGCCCGGGTTACGAAACAGCGAAGTTAGTTGAGGTCATTTGTTATTATTGGCAATCGATTGGTATCCCCTTACCGGAGATATGGCACTCAAAAAGTTCAAAAAAACCAACCATCTGTAAGCATATCCCAGCAACATGACGCCGCTGCCGCGATTCACCATAATTCACGACGCGCGGCCGGCTTCGTTCGCGGGGAAAGCACGGCCTCCATTTTTTCGAAAGCTTATTTCTTTTCCAAATCATAATGTTACGAGTAGGGCAATCATGAATACTGATTTTGCACGCCGGCAAATGGTCAACCAGCAGGTTCGCGGCTGGAATGTCTACGACGAAGACGTCCTGTCTGTGCTGCAGTCATTGCCGCGTGAGAACTTCGTGCCGTCCGAGTACGCCGCCCTGGCGTTCGCCGACATTGAAATCGCCATTGGCCACGGCCAGCACATGATGACGCCGACGATCGAAGGCCGCGTGCTGCAGGCGTTGAGCCTGACGGGCGAGGAACGCGTCCTCGAGATTGGCACGGGCAGCGGCTTTCTGACCGCGTGCCTGGCACGTCTTTCCGCGCATGTCACGAGCATCGATCTCTATGACGATTTTCTCCAGACCGCTGCCGATCGTCTTGCCGATTGCGGGATTGCGAATATCGAGCTGTCTCAAATGAACGCGATGCACGCTTTGCCGGAAGGCGTTTTCGACGCTATCGCGGTGACCGGTTCGCTGCAGCGCTTCGACCCACGATTCGTCGACGCACTGACACCCGACGGGAAGCTGTTTATCGTCGTCGGCGACCCACCTGCTATGGAAGCAAAACTGGTGCGACGGACCGAGCAAAATGACTGGGAGACGATTTCTCTGTTCGAGACGACGCTCGCGCCACTGGTGGACGGAGCGTTGCCCCCGCAATTTTCATTCTGATCTCGGCGAAAATAAATCCATAGCAAGGGAAACCACTTGATAGCCTGCAGCATCTAAGAGCAGAGTG
>JBFELT010000105.1:0-11054 GCA_041552015.1 Woeseiaceae bacterium | reverse complement strand
GCCGACATCGTCGCCGAGCTGGTTCGGCATTTCGAGCACATTTACGCCGAGCACATGCAGGATCTGCCGATCGTCAACCGGGCCATCCGGGTCGAGGCGGTCGGCTTCCAGGATTTCGACGGCGACCAACTCGGCGTGCTGATAACACCGTGGTTCATGAACCTGGTGTTGTTACCGGCCGGCAAGGACTACTCGGACCGTGCGCAGGGCGAGGCGTGCACGATCGCGTTTCCCTCCGGCCCGATCGAATTCACGACCAGCCACGACGAGCTACTCGGCACTTATCTAACCGCCGTGCTGTTTCGAAGCGTTTCCGATGTGCCGGATCAGACCATGGCGAGAGAAATTGCGGGACAGGTGATGAAAGAGCTGTTCGTTGCCGCCGGCAACAGGCGCTCGCTCAGTCGTCGCGAGCTGCTGACGGGATTACGGGGCGGCTGATGCATGAGCTCTCGGTGTGCCTGTCCCTGATGCAGCAGGTCGAAAGCATTGCGCGAGAGCGTGACGCATACCGGGTGACGAAGATCGTCCTGGACATCGGTCCCTTGTCCGGTGTCGAAGCCGGGCTGCTTCGCAACGCCTACCCCCTGGCCGCTGCCGGCACGGTCGCCGAGAACGCAGAACTCGTCGTGCAGAACGCCGCCATTGTCGTTCGTTGCAGCCAGTGCGACGAAGAGACGACGGTGAGCGCGAACAAGCTGCTTTGCGGCAGCTGTGGCGATTTCAGGACCCGCGTCATTGCCGGCGATGAGCTGACGTTGCTGCGCGTCGAACTGGAGCACGCGGGAGAGTCCGGGAATGCAGGCTGAGAAAGTATTGGCTGCGCCGACACGAGGCCAGTTCGGGACATTTCTGCTCTGCTTCGTCCTTCTGACGTTCGCCAGTGCCTGTGCGAAGCCACGGCAGGCGTGTCCGCCGACAGAAGGCGTGGCTTTGCAGGTTCTGGGTTCCGGCGGTCCAATCGCGGATGATGCGCGCGCATCGTCCAGCTACCTGGTATGGATCGATGGCGTTGCGCGCGTCCTGATCGATGCCGGCGGCGGTTCCTTCCTGCGATTCGGCGAGGCCGGCGCGCGTTTCGAGGACCTGGACTTCGTCGGCCTGAGCCACTTTCATACGGATCACTCCGCAGATTTTCCGGCGCTGTTGAAGTCCGGCAGTTTTTCACAGCGAGAGCGTCCCCTGCACCTGGCCGGGCCCGACGCGGACGGACCGTTTCCCGGTATCAAGGCCTGGCTCGTTCGCATGCTGCATTCGGAATCCGGCGCTTATGCTTACCTGTCCGGTTTTCTCGATGGCACGGGCGGTCAGCCGATGCTCGTCGTAAGGGAGATCGCAGAAGGTGAGCCGGCTACCGTTTACAGAAACGAGGATTTCACGATCGAGGCCATGCATGTGCCGCACGGCATCGTACCCGCTGTCGCGTTCAGGCTGGTTGCCGACGGCGAGACAATCGTCTTCGCGAGCGACCAGAACGGCAGCAATGCCGGGTTTCCGTCGTTCGCGAAGAACGCATCGATCCTCGTCATGCACCTCGTGGTACCGGAGGATGTCAGCGGAGCAGGGCGCCGACTGCACGCACCTCCAAGTGTAATCGGTGAGGTGGCGGCAATGGCCGAAGCGAAACAGCTGGTGCTCAGTCATTTCATGGCGCGCAGCCTGCGCGACATCGACAGCAACGTCGCGTTGGTAGGTGAGGGCTACGGCGGCAAGATCATTCTCGCCGAGGATCTGGGCTGCGTCACCGCCGGGGGCTAGCCGCCGAACGCGAAGTCACGCCGGTATATCGACCGGCAGCCCGGCGGCCGACCAGGCGACTATGCCGCCGTCCATCGACATCACGTTGCGATAGCCCATATTGGTCAGCGTCTCCGCGGCCAGCGCCGAACGACCGCCGGTACCGCAATAGAGGACGATCTGCCGGTCTTCGGCGGCGACGTCCGAGGCCGCTGCCGTACGCTCAACCAGCGCGTGAATCTCGAACTCGAGGAGTCCCCGCGGCGACAGGATAGCGCCCGGAATGTGGGCGCGGCAGAATTCTGCCGGCTCGCGAATATCGATGAGCAGCGTGCTCGGCGTCAGGCGTTTTTTTGCTTCCGAGACGGTGCATTCCTTGATGGTCGCTTTGGCACGAGCAACGACATCGGCGGGGGCTACTAGCATGGGTCTGACCTTCTGTTAGTTAACGGTTGAACTGGCGTAGGGGTTTGGCGGCATCAGGTCGAGCGGAATCGCCGCGCGGCGTCGCGCCGCGTCGGGCGGGTAATTCTCAGAGAGGTAGGCAATGATTCTTTCCTCCGTCCCCGAATCGAACTGCCACAGGTTCTGCTTTTGCTGCATCCAGCGAATCATCGCGAGCCACTGCTGCGCAGTGCCGCGCTGTTGCGTAACCAGTTTGGACGAATGGCATCCGGTGCAGTGAGCGCGCACCAGTTCCCAGTCCCCGGTCATTTTAAAGCCCGTGACGGGATCGATCCGCATCGCGTCGGATGATGCGTCGTCGATGCTGCCGCCGCCGGCCGCGACGGCTGCCGGCGTCTCCTGCGCAGTCCGTCCGACTTCCTCAGCCGGCTCCCGGCTGCAGGCAACGAGCACGAGCAGCGAGATGATTGCCAGCGTTTGAAGCAGTGAGCGCACTAGACGACCTGTACCGCGATTCTGTGGCAGGCGTTGTTCAGGTAGCCTTTCGGGTTCCAGCCCGGCAGTACCATCGGCTGCGAGCGCCCCTCGCTATCGGTCGCCTTCGCCCAGATTTCGTAATAGCCGATTCCCGGGAAATCGACGGCTGCACTCCAGTGCTGCCATGCAAAGCGATTTGCCGGCGTCTCGAGTGTCGCCTTCTTCCAGGTCGCGCCGAAGTCCGTCGACACATGCATCGCCCCGACCGCCAGGTCGCCGGCCCAGGCGTGGCCGCGTAGCGAGAGGGGCTTGCCATTGGCGTGCTCGATGCCCGACCTGGGAAACGTGATCAGCGATTTCACCGGCATCGACTCGATGATGCACATCTCATCGTCGGGCACCGTGGTGCCGGGTGCGACGGGCTTGCAGGGTACCCGGTAGGACGTGCCGGTCATCTTCGGTCCGTCGTGCACCTGGTTGCGCACAACGATCCTGTTGAGCCACTTGCCGCTGACCGATCCAGGCCATCCGGCGCACACCAGCCGCAGCGGGTAGCCGTTTATCGGTGGGATGTCCTCGCCGTTCATTGCCCAGGCAATCAGTGTCTCGTCCTCCAGCGCCTTCCTTATCGGCACGCCCCGGGAAATCGGGACTTTCGTTCTGTCGCCGCTCAGGTGACGATCGGCTCCGTAGTACGCGACGTAGACAGCGTCGTCCTTGACGCCAACGGACGCCAGTACGTCCTTGAGACGCACACCGGTCCATTGCGGACAGCCGACGGCACCGACCGACCACTGGTTGCCGGAGGCGGGCGGGACGAATTCGCTGCGACCGTTGCCGCCGCACTCGAGCTGCAGCTGATAAGTGTAGTGTTTGAATCGTTTCTTGAGGTCGGCAACGCTGAACGTGAGCTCGCGCTCGACCGATTCGCCGCCGAAAGAAAGCTCCCAGGCATCGGCGTCGATATTGTCCGTCAGCGGCGGTGTGCCGTTGTTTCGAACGAACAGGTGCTTGGCCGGTGTTACCCTGTCGTCGAGCAGGTGTGCCGGCGTTTCGGCGTTCACCGGCCGATCGTTGAGGATGACGAGGCCTTCCTTGCCCGGAATTTCGAAGGGTTCATCGCTCTGCGCCAGCGCAGCTGGAATAAGTCCGGCCGGCATCAGGTGCGCGAAAGGTATGCTCGCGCCGACGGCGGCCGACATTGCAACCAGGCTGCTCCTGGTGAGGAATCCGCGGCGGCTTATCGGGTCGCTTTGTCGCCCCCACAATGTCGCATCGGCGGCGAGCGGATCGGCTTCGTAAAGCGCATGAATGCCTTTTGTTCTGTATTTCACGATTGGTCCCGGAGTACTGTCAATACAATTTGCGTGGATTTGTAAGTATAAAACACAGGTTCACAGAATGCTGATCGTGACGACAATAGCTGAGACGGACGAATCCGGGAAGTGCAGCATGCATCAGCCGGTAGCCCATGCTTTTTCTGTCCGGGTTCTGTCAGTGGCATGTTATCTTCTCGCCAATGCCAGTCGCCGATAACAGGCTGGCATCCGAACGAAAGGACCTCTGATCAACAATTTCGCGACTGCGTTCCCCGCCCGGTTTCGCCGAGACAATGAACAAGACGACTGACATCTTTCGGGATGCGCTGCCAGGGCTGCTGTTGAGCGCGACCATAGCACTTGCCGTGAGGTTCGTCAGCGACCGGCTTGGCGGTCCCGCGATGCTATACGCCCTGTTATTCGGAATGGCGTTTAACTTTCTCACCGAAGATGAGCGTTTTGCCCGCGGCATTCGTATTGCAAGTCGAAATATTCTCCGCATTGGGGTTGCGCTACTGGGTCTGCGTATCACGACCGGCGATGTGATGGAGCTCGGCTGGTCCGTTGTCGCGCTGATCGTCGTGAGCGTGGTAGCGACGATCCTGGTCGGTACACTCATTGGACGTGCCTTCGGCTTGAAGAACGCCCACTCCGTCCTCTCGGCAGGAGCGGTCGCGATCTGCGGCGCGTCGGCGGCGCTGGCGATTGCGTCGGTACTGCCGTCGCATAAAGATCATGAGCGCAACACCATTCTGACCGTTGCGGGCGTCACCGCGTTGAGCACGGTCGCGATGGTTTTTTACCCGGTATTCGTGACGTACCTGCAGTACGACAACGTTACGGCAGGTGTTTTTCTTGGAGCGACGATTCATGACGTCGCGCAGGTCGTCGGTGCGGGCTACATCATCTCCGACCAGAGCGGCGAGATCTCGACACTCGTAAAACTCATTCGCGTCGCCTGCCTGGTACCGGTCGTATTATCCCTGTCGCTGATCATGCATCGTCGCCGATCCGTGGAATCGGGCCAGGCGCCCCTGCTGCCGTGGTTTCTTGTCGCTTTCGTCGCGCTCGTCATCGTCAACAGCCTGGGCTGGGTTCCGGACGATGCGCGGACCCTGTTGACACCCGTTTCGAGCTGGTGCCTGCTGACGGCTGTTGCGGCGCTCGGCGTAAAGACCTCGCTGAAGGCGCTGGCCGATGTTGGCCCGGCACCGGTGGCTGTCATGGTGGCTCAGACCGTCTTTCTTGCGGCGTTCGTGATTGGCGGTGTCGCACTGATCAGATAGTCTGTTGCCAAGTCGAATATCTAGATCGCATGGCTGTTGAGGTAGGCGATTTCATGTCAAAACTGGTTCCACCACACGGCGCGGATTCGCTGAAGCCCCTACTCTTGCCGGAGGCCGAGCGAGCCGACGAGGCCGAACGCGCAAGGCGCCTGAAACAGCTGCCTGTATCGAGCCGCGAAGTCTCCGATCTGTTCATGCTGGGCATGGGTGCCTACACACCGCTGGACGGCTTTATGGGTGAGGCGGACTGGCGCAATTGCTGCGAACACATGACGCTCGCCAGCGGGCTTTTCTGGCCTATACCCATAACACTTTCCTGCGCACAGGACACCGGTGACAGCATCGGCCTTGGCGAAGATGTAGCGCTGGTCGACGGCGAGGGCGGAGATCTGATCGGCATACTTACCGTGGAGGAAAAATACGCGATCGACCGCGATTTCGAGTGTTCACACGTATTTCGAACGACGGACCCGGCGCACCCCGGAGTCGGGAAGGTGATGAGCCAGGGTCCGATCAATCTTGGCGGTCCCGTGCGCACCCTGTCGGAGGGGCATTTTCCGGACACCTACGCCGGTCTCTATCACCGCCCGGCCGATACGCGGGCGCTGTTTTCGGAGAGGGGCTGGTCGAAAGTGGCGGCCTTTCAGACGCGTAACCCGATGCACCGCAGCCACGAGTACCTGGCGAAGATCGCAATAGAGATCTGCGACGGCGTGCTGATCCACCAGGTACTCGGCGCGCTGAAGCCCGGCGATATCCCGGCCGACGTGCGGGTTCGCGCGATCGACGCGCTCGCCAAGAACTACTTCGTGGAGGGCACCATCCTGCAGGCGGGCTACCCGATCGAGATGCGTTACGCAGGGCCCCGCGAGGCCCTGCTGCACGCCGTCTTCCGGCAAAACTTCGGGTGTTCGCACCTCGTGGTCGGGCGCGACCATGCGGGCGTCGGCGACTATTACGGTCCCCACGATGCACATCACATCTTCGACACGCTGCCGCCTGGCAGCATGAAGACGGAGCCACTGAAGATCGATATCACCTTTTTCTGCTACAAATGCAACGGCATGGCGACGGGCAAGACCTGTCCGCATGAGCCCGCGGACCGGCTCGCAATCTCGGGTACGCGGCTGCGCGAAATGTTCGCCAACGGCGAGCCGATTCCGCCTGAATTCAGCCGTCCGGAGGTCGTTGAGGTATTGCGGGAATACTATGACGGTCTGAATCGTCAATAACTTGCGGCATTGACAGCAGAACCCGATAGGATTTATAAGAATTAGAAAAATCGAATATGCTCAAGTCGGCCACGACTCACATTGGGGAGACGAAATGTTAACGACCAATCCGTTCGCCGGGCTTTCGGCGTTCATATCACCGTCCGTCATGCAGACATACATCGTCGTCATGATCATCCTGGTCGCTGCCGGCACAATCTACGACGTCCTGCACAAGAAGAGCGCCCGATATTTCCGGCAGAACATGCGCAAGTCGAAGGAATCCGGAACCCGGGTCGGCGGCGGGGCGATGGTTTCCATGGCGATAAAGACGGCCCTGGTGGATGTCGCCGCCTCGGGTGAATTCTGCAATCAGAAGCGCCGTATTGCACATCTTCTCGGCATGTATGGCTTCGTTTTCTTTGCGGTTTCAACCGCGGTCATGGTGTTCAGGTATCCCACGGCGGCAATCGCTACCCCCGTTATCTGGCCCCTGCTCTGGTGGCTCGGCGCCGCGATGGTATGCGTCGGCGGTTACTGGTTCTGGTTTTTCATACGCGCCGATGTCGCGGCTGAAGGCAACTCGCCGTTTCGTATCATGCGCGCGGACCTGTTCGTCCTTTCATTGCTCGGCAGTGCGACGTTCGCGTTGATCTGGGCCTTTCTGCAGGCGAACGGTCATGCCTGGGCGATGACAGGCTTTTGGCTGCACGTCATTTTCACGACCGTGTTGTTCGGATCCGTTCCGTGGTCGAAGTTCGCACACATGTTCTTCAAGCCGGCAGCCGCTTTCGAAAAGCGCCTGTCGGCCGCCAATGGCACAAGAAACAATCTGCCAGCTCCCGCCGACAAACCCGAGGACTTTGGCAAGGTCAGTTATCAGCCGCGTAACTACTAAAAGGACGGAACGCTATGCCTACTTTTGTATACATGACTCGTTGCGACGGCTGCGGACACTGCGTCGACATCTGTCCGTCTGACATCATGCACATCGACAAGACCAATCGCCGTGCCTACAACATCGAACCCAATATGTGCTGGGAGTGTTACTCCTGCGTGAAGGCGTGTCCGCAGAACGCAATCGACGTACGCGGATACGCGGACTTCGCCCCGCTGGGCCACAGCGTTCGGGTGCTTCGCGAAGAGAAGAAGGGCACCATTTCCTGGAAGGTCAAGTTCCGCAACGGCCATGAAAAGAATTTCGAGTCGCCGATCCGCACGACGAAAT
The DNA here is from genome assembly GCA_041552015.1 of Woeseiaceae bacterium. Lineage (GTDB taxonomy): Bacteria > Pseudomonadota > Gammaproteobacteria > Steroidobacterales > Woeseiaceae > UBA1847. Next base: position 3,391 of record JBFELT010000105.1, on the reverse strand, counting down.
GGGGAACAATACCGTCACCGGCGGAACTGCCGCCGCCGAGCGAGGCCGACTACAAGAGCCAGGAACTCGCGCACGAACCGGGCGCACTGAATATCGATGAGTTGCCGGCATTAACTCCGGGGCAACTCAAGCAGGGAGTGGTGTAATGGGCTTGTTCGCACGAAGAAAAACAATATTTGTGGATTCCGACGTTCTGGTCATCGGCGGTGGCATGGCCGGCTGTGGCGCCACCTACGAAGCTCGCCATTGGGGGCGTGACCTCAATATCGTCTGTGTAGAGAAGGCGAATATCGAGCGCAGCGGTGCCGTCGCCCAGGGTCTTTATGCGATCAACTGCTACATGGGCATGCAGTGGGACGAGAACCAGCCCGAGGACCATGTCCGCTATGCGCGCAATGACCTGATGGGTCTCGTGCGCGAAGACCTGGGCTACGACATAGCCCGGCATGTGGACTCTTCGGTACACAAGTTCGAGGAGTGGGGCCTGCCGATAATGAAAGACCCGGAAACCGGGCGATACATGCGCGAAGGCAAATGGCAGATCATGATTCACGGCGAGTCCTACAAGCCGATCGTTGCCGAGGCCGCGCGCAAGGCGGCCAGCAAGGTCTACAACCGCATCATGGTGACGCACCTCTTGATGGACAAGACGAAAGCGAACCGTGTCGCCGGCGCTGTTGGTTTTAATGTCCGTACGGGTGACTTCTACGTCTTCCGGGCGCCGGCCGTCATTGTCGCCGCCGGCGGCGCATCGCACATTTACAAACCGCGGGCGGTTGGCGAGGGCATGGGCCGTACCTGGTATGCGCCATGGAGCAGTGCATCCGCTTATGCGTTGCCAATAGACGTCGGCGCCAAGATGACGCAGATGGAGAACAGGATTGTGCTGACCCGTTTCAAGGACGGCTATGGTCCGGTCGGTGCGTACTTCCTGCATCTGAAGACGTACACCGAGAATGCCTACGGGAAAGAGTACGAGTCCACCTGGTACGAGAACACCAAGGAACTGGTTGGTGACTACATCGACCGGCACCCGGTACCGACCTGTCTGCGCAATCACGCTATTCTGGAAGAGGTCAAGGCAGGCCGAGGCCCGATTCGAATGGTAACGAAGGAGGCGTTCCAGGATCCGCACAAGGAGACCATCGGCTGGGAGAACTTCCTCGGGATGACAATCGGGCAAGCGGTCGTCTGGGCGTCGCAGAATATCGACCCCAAGCACACCAATCCGGAACTCACGACGTCCGAACCCTACGTCATGGGCTCGCACGCCACTTGCTCGGGCGCATGGGCGAGCGGCCCGGAGGACTATGCACCGTCCGAGTATCAGTGGGGCTATAACCGCATGATGACCGTAGACGGGCTTTTCGGTGCCGGTGACACCATCGGCGGCACGGCCCACAAGTTCTCATCAGGCTCGTTTACCGAGGGCCGGATCGCCGCGAAGGCCGCAGTCAACTATGTGAAAGACCTGGGTAAGGAGCGGCCGCAGGTGAATGAGGCCGAGTACCAGAATTTGAAGAAGGTGGTTTTCAAGCCGATGGAGAATTACGAAGTAGGCCGCAATGAAATCGTCGCGGGAACTGTTTCGCCGAGCTACCTGTTGCCCATCCATGGACTACAGCGCCTGGAAAAAATCATGGACGAGTACGTCGGAGGCATCAGCTCGCACTACATGACCAACGAACCATTGCTGACCCGCGGACTGGAGCTGCTCGGTATGCTCAAGGAAGACCTCAATCACCTTGGCGCCGAAGACCTTCACCAGCTGCAGCGCGCATGGGAACTTCAGCACCGGGTTCTGGCTTCCGAGTCCGTGACACATCACACCATGTTCCGCAAGGAGACGCGCTGGCCGGGGTATTACTATCGTGGCGATCACATGAAGCTCGATGATAAAGACTGGCATTGCTTTACCTTGTCCCAGTACGACCGGGAATCCGGCGAGTGGGCCATGGAAAAAGCCCCCGTGTATCACATCGTCGATTAATGCTTATCGCCCAGATCAGCGATACGCATCTGTTGACGCCAGCATCGGACCAGCCCGCCGCCAGTCTGCGGGCCGACTGCCTGCGGCGCTGCGTCGCAGACATCAATCAGCAAGAACCCGATGCCGTGATCTTCACCGGCGATACGGTCCAGCATGGCCAGTCGGGGGAGTACGCGCGACTGCGCGAATTGCTGGCGCCGCTCGAAGTACCGTTTTATCTCGTGCCGGGCAATCGCGATGACAAGAACGAACTGCGTGTCGCGTTCAGCGACTGCACCTACCTGCCGAACAGCGGCGACTTTGTCCAATACGTGATAGAGAAGCATGCGCTGCGACTTGTCGCGATAGACTCGACGTCGCGCGGAGAACGCAAGGGCGTCTTTTGCCAGGCGCGACAGGCCTGGCTGGAGGAGGTACTGCGCGGCCGGCCGGATCAGCCGACCCTGTTGTTTATCCACCATCCGCCGTTCGATGTCGATGAGCACTACGTCGGTGGCTACCGCCGGCCCGAGGAGGCCGCTGCGCTCGCCGATATCGTCAGCCGCAACCCGCAGGTTGCGGGCCTGGTCTGCGGACATGTCCACTGGCCGATCGAACGCAAATGGGCCGGCACAGAAGCGCGCATCATGCCCAGCGTCGCCGTCGACCTCCGCAAGGGGATCGACGAGACTGAGGCCCGGGGGCGTCCGGTTTACATGCTGCACCGACTGTCCGGCGCGACGGGACTCGTCAGCCAGTTAAGGTTCGCTGACGCTGCAGCGTGATTCATGGTTTCGCGACGCGGCGCGCGAAATTCGGGTCGCGCCCTGCGGATCCTGTCTAGGCGGACTTCTTGATCAGGAAGCGGTAGGTACCGCCGTCCTCGGAATGCTCCATCAATTCATTACCTGTCTGGCGGCAAAAAGCCTCGAAGTCGGCCACGGAGCCGGGGTCGGTCGCCAGGATTTCAAGGGTACCGTTCGCCGGCACTTCCTTCAGGGCCTTTCGCGCTTTGAGGATCGGCAAAGGGCAATTCAGTCCTTTTGCGTCGAGAGTATGATCAGCCATGGTGTTGTTCTCCGAATTTTTCTGCCAGTGCAGGTACTAGATGAAGAGGTTGATGTCGGCCTGGGTAGCAACTTCAATGTACGTTGCGGCGCCACCGAGCTCCGGTCCTTCAATCATATCGTCAAGCGTGTATTCGAACAGGTCCATCGTCATCTGGCACGCGATCAGTCGGACTTCGGCCTCGACGGCGAGCTCACGCAACTCTTCGATCGATGCCACGCCTTTCTTGTTCATCAGGTTCTTCATCATCTTGGTGCAGGCGGCATCCACACCCGGGACCGCGGTCAGCAGGTTTGGCAGTCCCATGTGGGCGCCCATCATCGGCATCTTCATCGCCGGGTTGCCGGCGGCGGT
>JBFELT010000104.1:0-11124 GCA_041552015.1 Woeseiaceae bacterium | reverse complement strand
TATTTCTCGATTCTCAATCTGCTGTCATTTGCCTTCGTCGTGCTGCTCGTCGGCGGCATCTCGATCGTGATGCAAAGCCTGCTGGGCATTTCGAATCAGCTCGCCCTGTCCATAACCCTGATCTTCGTCACCGGTTACGTTTTCATCGGCGGCACGTACGCGCATGTGCTGACCAATATGCTGCAGGGCAGCCTGATGATTCTCGTCACTATTCTGGTCGTCGGCTCCTGCGTCTGGGTGGCAATGCAGCAACCCGGGTCGGTTGTCGATGCCCTGCACGCCGTCGACCCAAACCTGGTCGCACCGATCAATTCGGACGGCAGGCTGTTCAACAGTTTCTACTCGATCTACATCGCGGGATTCGTCGTCGGCGCGATTATCGTCTGCCAGCCGCATATTTTGACAAAAGCGCTCTACGTCAAAGACGATCGCGACGTGCGCTACTACCTGATCGTTTTTGCCGTGGTGTTTACACTGTTCCAGATGCTCGGGCTGGTCGGATTCGTCACCCACCTGACGGTAACGCCCGAAGCGCTGATCGATGCAGCGAGCGGGCAGTTTCGCCAGGACCTGGTGATGACGGAATATCTCAAAGCGATGTTTCCGCCGTGGATATTTACTGTCGTAAGCGTCGTCTTGCTCGCGGCCGCCATGTCGACACTCGACGGCCTGCTGGTGTCCATGTCCACAATCACGGCGAATGACCTGGTGCTGAACCTGGTCGAACGTCGACAGCAACACGATGAAGAGCGGCAGATGGCGCTCGCACTGAAAGCCAGCCACGTGGTGCTCGTACTAATCGCGGTCGCCGCGTTCCTGATCAATCTGCAGCCACCGAAGCTGCTGGGGATTTTCGGCCAGACCGGCGTCTATGGACTCACCGCGGCCGCCGCACCACCGTTGTTGCTTGGCGTTCTATTCAATCGTGTTTCGATCGCGCTGGTCTGGCTGGGATCGGCGGCTGCCCTTGTGATCCACTTCGGCTTGTTCTTCAAGGGCGCCGAATTGTTTCCGATGTCCACGTTCACGTTCGGCAATCCGGGCGTTACGGCGTCGCTGGCGACACTGGTCGTGATGCCGCCCCTGCTCATTGCGGCGGCGATCAGGCGCTAGTCCGACTATTTCACCGCCTGTTTCTTAAGGGCCTCGACCAGCTGCTTCAGCAGCGCGTTGTTTTCCGCCTGCAGGTCGCGGTTCTCGCGGGCGATAGCCAGCAACTCATCCTGCAGCCCTTCGGCCCGATCGATGTTCTGTCGCGCCTTCTCATTGATGGAAGCCGAATCGTCCATCAGTGAGCGCGCTTTCTTCGCCTGTCGTGCCACGGCGATGAACACGAATCCGATGAGCGCAACGAGAAAAATCCAGATACCGTAGTTCAGCATGAACGACAGTCCGCCATAGGACGTGCCGTTGTCATACATGTTCGTGATCGATTCCTGAAAAGCGGCCGTGTCGACCCAGCGCTGTTGAGCTTCCGAGTAGTACAGCGACTGGCGATCAGTTAGCCAGTAGTAATACACCTGCGAGGACATGCGGTCTTCCGGCAGGTCGGTCAGCCTGAAATCGATCATGCCGATGTGCGAATAGCCGGTTTCATAACCGGCCGACTCGGCGGGCCGGACCAGGGCGCCAACGATCGTGAGTTCACCGTCGTAGGGTAGATCGGTATCTTCGAACCGATATACGCCGTCGCCGAGGGCTTCGAAGTTCGCGGTACCCGGGAGGGACGCGATATGCGATTCCCAGGCCTCGATAAGCGTGTCCCGACTGGCCTCGGCCATCGCTTCTTGTGCCGCGAGTACTGTCACCAATAGCACGATAAACGTTGCCGCCTTACGCATGGTGGACTCCGCCTTCACTGTGTCAACTTATCATTCTGGCGCCGCGTGCGAGTCGCAGCCACGTCAGAGGTCACAGTTTGTGTCAGTCGATGACCTGGACGCCGCGCCAGAAGGCGACGCGGCCGGCGATATTCTTCGCGGCGTCTTTCGGTTTCGCGTAATACCAGGCGGCGTCCCTGTTTTCTGCGCCGTCGACAACCAAGGTGTAATAGTTGGCCGTGCCTTTCCACGGGCAAACCGTTGTCGTGTCGCTGGCCTTCAGGAGTGCCTCACTGACTGAGTTCAACGGGAAGTAGTGATTGCCTTCAACGACAACTGTGTCGTCGGACTCGGCGATTACGGTCTCTTTCCAGATTGCTTTCATTGCGATGCGTCCTCTAATTTCTGGTGATCGACGTTTCGGCCAGCAGCGTTGCGATCAGATGCCAGACCTTGCCATTCGCGCCCAAGCCAAAATGGGAGCTGTTGACTTCGATGTTTCTGGCCTGCGGGTTGTATGTGTCGATGCTGGCGCGCCAGCTGACCACGCCGTCCGCCTTGCTATAGATCGACGTTACGGGCTGCTTGATGCCAATGGAGTTGCGCTGATGGACCTCCAGCTCGAATGCGTCCAGGTCCAGATTCGCCTGTTCTGCGAAACGGCGACCAACCGACGTGTACTTTGGGCCGCCGATGATCGGCGTGCCCAGCGTGACGACTTCGCGGACATAGGATTCGAACAACCTTGCCGCTTCCCTGGCCGCCACGCCACCCAGGCTCCAGCCGATAAGCGTCACGGGCTCTTTGCCCCGAGCGTCATGGATTTCCTGAGTGCGCTTGCCGACGCGTCTTATGTCCTTTTCCACGTCACCCCGATTACGACCTTGCGCCCAGTCGTAAACGTCATAGCCGAGGTACCCCAGGTAACGACCCAAAGGTCGCATCGAGGTCTCGTCTGTGCCGTAACCGGGAATCAGCATGACGGGCCGTCCATCGCCCTTTGGCGCGGCGGCGAGTTGTGGCGCACGGTAGAGCAACGACGCCCAGTCCAGTGGCGCACGCAATTCCATCAGGGTGGCGAGTCGGCTCGGTGGCTCAAAATCTGCGACGTATTTCTGCATGATCTCTGTTCCTATAGTTCATCTATGAACTAAATCGAGTCTAACGTTCGGCTGGACGGTTCACAAGTGAACTGTTATTCTAGCTTAGTGAAAAGCACAAAAAAATTAACAAAAACAAGGGGTTTTGATGTCTGGCTGGCGGTCGGCAGAACAAATCTCAAGGTACACCGCGCGCTGAGCCAGTCGTTGGCAGAGCTGGACCTGTCGCTGGCGCAGCACGAAATTCTGCTGGCCATCTGCCAGAAAAGCGGCATCACACAGCAGCAGCTGGCCAGGAATCTGCTCGTCGTAAAGAGCAATGTCTCTGCACTCCTGAAGAAGCTCGAAGCTCGCGGTCTGGTTCATCGCGACTGCGATCCCTGCGACACCCGCAACAAGTGCCTGAGTCTGACCGACGACGGGCAACAGCTCGTGCAGCAGTCATTCGAGCGCCAAAACCGAATCATTGATGCGATGGCGTCGGTCATGAGTGACGAAGAACTCGATATGACCGGAGAGGTGATGACTCGAGTCGGCAAGGCACTTGATGCGCTGATAGCGAAATAACATTCCGGGTCCAGCACATAGCGTTGTCAGTGACCGCATCATCGGCGAAAAATCACCGATTCCTCATGCCGCTTGGCAGCGGCGGGCCTAGTGTGGGATCCACTCGATAGTGTCTCGGCGACAAAGGGAGGTGATTCAATGAAAACGACTGACTACTCCGCTGGCCGTGCCGCGCGCATGCTGGCGTTCATAACCGCCATCGCCGGCCTTTTCGCCTGCCTGCCGGTACCTATCGGTGATCCGGAGCGCAGCCGCATTGATTCCGGTATCACCGGAATCTGGGCATCGCTCAGGCCTGGTAACGACGCTTTTTACGCATTCGAGCCCTATGACAAACGTACCTGGTTATTGACGGGCATTCCGATCGAGGCAGGCCGCAATGCGGATCCTGGCAATTTCGATGTCGACACGTATGCAGGCCTGGAAAGGCTTGTCGACAACGTGAGTGTCGGCGCGGACGGCGTCACTGCGACGTCAATCATCATGTACAAAGCGTGGCTAAGTAAGATGGCAGGCGAATGGTTCATAACCTGGGAGCCGAAGGGGTTGATCGATAAAGACGGATTCGCCCCGGAGTACTGGCTGGTCTTCAAGCTCATACGACCGGACGCGAACACGATGGAACTCTATATGGTCGACGGCGAGGACGACGTATTCCAGGGTGTGGCCAAGACTCGCCGCGCCTATGAGCGGGTTCTGAAGCGAAATATTGGCAACGACGATATCTTTGACAGTGAGCCGATCCGGTTGATCCGCGTAAAGCCGGAGCACCTCGAATTCGTCGACAAACTGGCCCATGAAGTTATCGAGCTGGAGAAGTAGAGGCGTATGCCCCTGCAGTGCAATTTCATCGTATGATTGCGGCATGTCAGCCGTGATCGAGACAAGAAACCTCACCAAGACCTATGCTGGTGGCTTCCAGGCGCTGAAAAACGTCAGCCTGTCGATCGATCGTGGGGAGATCTTCGCACTGCTGGGGCCCAACGGCGCCGGCAAAACCACGCTCATCAATATAGTATGCGGCATCGTCAACAAGACCGACGGCGAAGTGCTCGTGGACGGACACGACATCGTCAGTGACTTTCGCCTCGCGCGCGCGAAGATCGGCCTCGTCCCGCAGGAGCTGCCTGCTGAGAGTTTCGAAACGGTCTGGAATACCTGTCACTTCAGTCGGGGACTGTTCGGCAAGCCCGCCAGTCCGGAACACGTCGAAAAGGTATTGAGGTCGCTGTCACTCTGGGACAAGAAAGACACCATAGGCATGGCCCTGTCCGGCGGCATGAAGCGCCGTTGCCTCATCGCAAAGGCGCTATCGCACGAGCCGGAGATCCTGTTTCTCGACGAGCCGACGGCCGGCGTCGACGTTGAGCTGCGCCAGGACATGTGGAACGTGGTGAAGGCACTGCGCGCCGAGGGAGTGACGGTAATACTGACGACGCACTACATAGAAGAGGCCGAGCAGCTTGCCGACCGGGTCGGCGTCATCAACAACGGCGAGATCATTCTGGTGCAGGAGAAAGACAAGCTGATGCGCGAAATGGGCAAGAAGCAGTTGACGCTGCACCTTTACGATCCGCTCGGCGCCATTCCCGCATCGCTGGACCGTTACCAGCTCGAATTGGGCGAGCATGGTGAATCCCTGACCTACAACTACGACACCAAGGGAGAACACACAGGCATCACGGACCTGATCCAGGAGCTGCGCGAGGTCGGGATTCGCTTCAACGACCTGGAGACGTCGCAGAGTTCGCTCGAGGACATCTTCGTCGACCTGGTGCACCAGCAAAAATGAATTTCTATGCCGTAAAAGCGATCTATCGCTACGAGATGGCGCGTATGTTTCGGACGGTCGTGCAGAGCATCTTTGCGCCCGTGCTGTCGACATCGCTGTATTTCGTGATCTTCGGCGCCGCTATCGGTTCGCGCATCACCGAAATCGACGGCGTCAGCTATGGCGCGTTTATCGTGCCCGGCCTGATCATGCTGTCGGTCATGACCGAGAGTATTTCGAACTCTTCATTCGCGATCTACTTCCCAAAATTCACCGGCACGATTTTCGAAGTGCTGTCCGCGCCCGTATCCTATGGCGAGGTGCTGCTGGGCTACGTCGGTGCGGCTGCCACCAAGTCCGTCATCATAGGCTCGATCATTCTCGGTACCGCGAGCTTTTTCGTGGAGCTTGAGATTGCCCACCCGCTCATCATGGCGCTTTTCCTGCTGATCACCTGTGTTTCGTTCTGCCTGTTCGGTTTCATTCTCGGCATCTGGGCGGACGGCTGGGAAAAGCTGACGATCGTACCGATCCTGGTCATCATGCCGCTCACCTTCCTCGGCGGCACTTTCTATTCGATAAGCATGCTGCCGCCCGTGTGGCAGACCATAAGCCTCTTCAACCCTGTCGTTTACCTGATCAGCGGCTTTCGCTGGAGCTTCTACGAAAATGCCGATGTCAGCGTCGCGCTGAGCCTGGGCATGGCGACGACGTTTCTGGTCGTATGTCTGCTCATCGTGCGCTGGATATTCAAGACGGGCTACAAGCTTCGCACCTGAGCGCGCCTGCGGCCCGAAGGCGTGGCTTTCACTGCCCGATCTGCGGCAATATCCGTCCCGACGAAACCGGGCATTGACCGTCAGTTTGTTGCCGTGTATTCGTCAATGACCTTCTCTATGGCCTCGGCGCACACGGCGCAAAACGCTTCGTAGCGCGTGAACATCAGGCAATTCTGCGCCGATCGGTAATAGCCCTCGGCCTGGTAGTTCGCGCCTTCGAAAGCGCCAACCACTCCTTTTTGACCTGACTTTTCGAAGAGTTCTTCGGCGTACTTCTTCGTGTAACGAAATAATGCGTTCATTTCGTCTTCACTGACGTTCGCCGCGCGCATCTCCTTACGACGTTCTTGCACGGCGATCGAATGTTTCTCGAACTCGGCTTTTGGCCAGGGCGTCGGCAAGGGCGTGCCGGGGGTGACCAAGTGTTTCCATTTCAGATTGTTCGGGTCGAGCAGGGCGGTGACGTTCGGTTCGTATGGCTCGACGATGCTGCTTGGCGCCTCGTACGCAACGGAACTCGTATAGTACTCGTCGGCCAGACCGGCAAAGTGATGACCAAACTCGTGGACGAATAGATACGCCGCCCATTCGCTGTTAGCCGCCGCGGTGCTGAACAGCCCGTATATCCCGCCGCCGCCGTAGACTTCAGTGTTGGTGAGGATCTCAATGAAGTCGTACGGCGCAGACGAGGCGATCCGGCGCATCGACTTGTTGTCAAAAGTAAGGATGTAGCGCTCCGAGCGAAAGGCATCATAGGTGGCGCCGACGGGTGAATCACGGTAGATCCCGGTCGACGGTCGGGAGACACCGGACTGCGCGGCAGCGGGCGCCAGCGCCCAGATGTTGAAATCGTTCTTGCGTTCCTTGAAAGGGGAGGTCGCGAAGAGGATCTCGGTCATTTCCCTGGCTTTGGCGACAAAGGCGTCATGCTCGTCGATGGTGTAACCATCGCCCAGCAACAGCAGATCCACGCTGGTCGCGGGGTCGCCACCCTTGTGTATGGCGACGACCTCATCCTCGTATCGCGCCGACTCCCGGTGCACGAGATGGTCGTTCGGATCGAGTTCAATCCGCCAGATTTCCTCGAAACGGTTTTCCGCGCCGCGCTTTTTCAATACGAGTTCGAATGCCTCTTGCTGCGCCGGAAAGCGCAGCGATTCATGAAAGGATCGATTGATGATTTTTGCTTCGGAGGTGGTCTCCCACTCGCCGTAGATGCTGCTGAAACTACGCGACCACGCGGTCTCACCGCCGTTGATAATTTCGAAAAGATATTTGCCGCGCAAGGTGCGGTCGACAGGCTGCGCCATATTGCCGGTCCAGGGCAGCGGCTCGACAACGACCTGGTCCAGGCTGAACAGCTCCGAAGCATGATTGCCGCTGTGGAAGTAATCCACGCGCATCGTTGCCGGAATTTCTCCAGCCAACACCAGCGACGGCAGGAAAGCGAACAATAGTGCGTTCAGGTATCTGCTCATTTACTTTCTCCCCGGCCTAGCCGATCACACCGAAAAGCCGACCGACGCCGGCGGTGATAGCCATCGCGAGGGCGCCCCAGAACGTCACCCGGAGCGCCCCGGCAAAGATCGGCGCGCCGCCAGTGCGAGCGGCGAGGCCACCCAGCAGGGCGAGAAAAACCAGGGATGCCCCGGCGACAGAAGCAATGAGTTCTGGCCCGGCGATCACCCAGGCAACGAACAATGGCAGGGCCGCACCGGCTACGAAGGACGCAGCAGACGAAACGGCCGCCTGCACGGGCTGTGCGCTGATGACGTGAGATATTCCGATCTCATCCCGGGCGTGCGCACCCAGCGCATCATGAGCCATCAGTTGATCGGCCACCTGGAATGCCAGACCCTGTTCAAGTCCGCGATCGACGTAGATCTCAGCCAGCTCCTCTTTCTCTGCTTCGAAATCGTGCTCGAGGGACCGTCTCTCGAGCTCCAGATCCGCACTCTCGGTATCCGCCTGCGAGCTGACCGATACGTACTCGCCGGCGGCCATGGACATCGCGCCGGCTACCAGCCCGGCGACGCCGGCGAGCAGGATACTGTCATGTGAGCTGTTCGCGGCTGCGACGCCGATGATCAGGCTCGAAGTGGATACTATGCCGTCGTTTGCACCCAGCACTGCGGCGCGCAGCCAGCCGATACGGTGGGCTCTGTGGTGTTCCTGGTGACTCATGCATTACTCGCTGGGAAAACTGCAAGGAAGGGCGATCGTTGTTTGTTTTGCAACGCGATCGTACCATGCTTCAGAGCCGGCGGAGGCTGACGAACAGCGCTGTAGCACTGTGCTATCGTCAGACTCGGAAAGCTCAGCAATACCGCCTTAATCCGAACGGAGAATGCCATGCGAGCCACAGTAAAAATAACAACAACGCTGGCGCTTGCCATCGCAATGCTGACGGCCGGCGTGGCCGTCGCGCAAGAACGAATCGCCCTGGTTGGCGGCCGGCTGATCGACGGCTTCGGGCACGCGCCGATTCAAAACAGCGTTATCCTGGTCGAAGGCGACACGATCGTACGCGTCGGTACTACGGGCACACTGCCGGTGCCCAACGGGTACACGCGTATTTCGACCGAGGGTATGGACGTTCTGCCGGGCTTGTGGGAAAGCCACGCGCACCTGATGCTCACGGGCCATGCCGACTACCCGCACTGGCAGGCGACCTATCTCGATCGGCTGGCGGACGAAATCATGCCGGCGACGGCCATCCACCTGCTGCTGGCCGGGGTAACCTCGGCGCGCGATCTCGGGGCGCCGCTGGAGCCGTCAAAATCTGTCAAGGAACGCATCGACCGGGGCGAAATTCCGGGGCCGCGGCTTTTCATGTCAGGCCCGTTTCTGCAGGCAGAGATAGAGGACTGGCAGGTGGCGTATCGCTGGCCGGTCAAGTCCGTATCGGACGCGCGGGCCAAGGTCGCCAAGCTCGACGAAGCCGGCATGGTCATCGTCAAGCTGATCGACCAGGACAAACTGCCGATCGATATCGCCAAAGCCATCGTTGACGAAGCGCACAAACGTGGCATGAAAGTGGTCGGACACGCGCATCGACCGAATGAGATACGTGTCGGTCTCGAGATCGGCATCGACAATTTCGAACACACGGGACTGACGACCGCGCCGGAGTATCCGCCGGATGTCATGGCGGCCCTGAAGGAGCGCACCGCGACCGGCCGCGTCGCCGGCGGGCCGTTGTACTGGACGCCAACGGTGGAGGGACTCTGGAACTTCGATCGCACCGTGGCCAATCCGGAGAAGCTAGACGATAGCTGCTGGCAGCGCGGGCTGAAAGACGACACTATCGCCGACATTCGCGCCTCCATCGCCAATCCCGGGCAGCTGGGCTATACGCGTCTGACGCCGCTGCGCAAGCCGACCCTGAAGCGCAAGATCGCACAGCTGCGTGAAGCGGGTGTGGTGTTCCTCGTAGGTACCGACAGCGGTATCCCGATGAAATTTCACTGTCAGTCGACCTGGAACGAACTCGATGTGCTGGTTCGCGTCATGGGGATGCCGGTCATGGACGTTATCCGCGCAGCCGTTTACTGGCCCGCCGTCATGATGGGCGTTGAGAGCGAGCTCGGTACCGTCTCGGCAGGAAAGAAGGCAGACATCATCGCGGTGCGCGGCGATGTGCTCGAGTACATCAACCTGCTGCAGAACGTGGACTTCGTCATGAAAGGCGGCGTGATCTACAAGCAGGACGGCAGGCCGCTCGAGGACAGGCTCAACTAGCCGCCCGCTGAAACAAGCAACCGCCCGCATGGGCATGTCCGAGTACGTCGCGGTTCTTACGTCAATCATCATCGATCACGGCAATGCGAAGTAACGAGGCGGCGTAGTGAGTGCCAAAATTCATATGAGGTGAAGCAATGTACATACCTGAAGGCTACGGAACGGTGTTTCCCTACATCATGGTCAGCGATGCCCGTAAGTTCATGGACTTCCTGCGCGAGGTCTTCGATGCGAATGAACTCGGCCGGACGGAGCTGCCGGACGGTCGTATTGCAAACATGACGGTCCGTATCGGTACGTCGAACTTCATGATCGCCGAGCCGGACGAGGCAATGCTCAAGCCAATGCCCTGTGCACACTATATTTACGTGGAGGATGTCGATGGCACCATTGAAAAAGCCGTCGCACGCGGCGCCACCAAGCTGTTCGATGCCATGGACATGCCGTATGGCGACAGGCAAGGAGGTATCGCCGATCCTTTCGAAAACCTCTGGTGGGTATCGCGGCGGCTCGTAGAAGAAGACTACAGCTAATGTCACGCTACCTGCTGATGGCCACGCTGGTATTCGCGGGCGAAATCATATTCGGTCTGCCGTTTCATACGGCGCGGTTTTTTCGACCAACCCTGCTCGAGGCATTCGAGTTCAGCAACACGCAGCTGGGCGATGTATTTGCCGTGTACGGCGTGGCGGCAATGCTCGCCTATTTTCCCGGCGGTGTACTCGCGGATCGTTTCTCAGCACGAGGGCTGCTGACGATCTCGCTGATCGCGACGGGTGCGGGCGGTTTCTACATGGCTACCTATCCGGGCGCGATGGGCATGGCTTTGCTATACGGCTACTGGGGCATTACGACTATCCTGCTGTTTTGGGCCGCGCTCATTCGCGCGACCCGCGAGTGGGGCGGCGCCACGTCGCAGGGCAGGGCATTCGGCATTCTAGAGGGCGGGCGAGGGGTCGCTGCCGCGCTGTTCGCAGGGTTGGGCGTGGCTTTGCTTGCTCAACTGTTTCCGGAAGAGGCGGCGACGGTCAGCGCCGACGAACGTCGCTACGCGTTTCGCGCCGTCATACTGCTTTACTCCTTCGCTGCGATTGCAACGGCAGCACTGACCTGGTTTCTCATTGCTCCATCTACACATGCCGGCGACTCCAGTCGCAGCGTCATGAGAGGCGCCGGCGTCGTTTTCACCCGTCCCCTGGTCTGGGCCCAGGCAGCCGTCATCGTCTGTGCCTACTGCGCCTACAAGGGCCTGGACAACTACTCGCTGTATGCGGTGCAGGTGCTCGGGATGGATGAGGTTGCAGGTGCGCAGCTATCCGCCTACGGCGCCTACATTCGGCCGGTCG
>JBFELT010000103.1:0-11337 GCA_041552015.1 Woeseiaceae bacterium | reverse complement strand
GTGGATGCTCTACCTCTCGATCAGCGCCGCCGACCCGTGGCGCATCGTGGCCAGCTCGATCTACGGCGCCACGCTGATCGCCCTGTTCCTCGCGTCGACCGTCTACCATGCCATGTTCGCGTCGCGCCACCGCGAGATCTTTAAGCTGCTCGACCATTGCGCGATCTACCTGTTGATCGCAGGCACTTACACGCCGTTCCTGCTGGTCGCGATGCGCAGCAATACCGGCTGGTGGCTGTTCGGTACCGTCTGGGCGCTGGCAACGGCGGGCATCCTCAAGAAACTCTGGTTTCGCCATCGATTTCCCAGGATAGCGCTGGCGAGCTATCTCGCCATGGGATGGCTGATCGTCGTTGCGGCCCCGCAGATGGCCGCGGCCATCGGTGCCAACGGCATGGCCTGGCTGCTGGCGGGAGGGCTGTGCTATTCCATCGGTGCGATTTTCTATGCGCTGGACAGAATGCCGTTCAATCACACGATCTGGCATGTGTTCGTGCTCGGTGGCGGCGTCTGCCATTTCCTGAGCATTGTCTGGCACGTGCTGCCCGCGTCCGCCCCGGTCTGAGGCAACGGCTTTCGCCTAAAGAACGCCGGCAATCGGTCGATAACCCATTCGATAATTGCAACAGCGAACGGCGTCGATGTCGCACCCCAAGCCAACCCCGGAAGCCGGTCAGGCGCTGGTCATATCCGGTGACCGATCCTTGTCGAGACTTGTCACGAGACTCCTCAGGTCCGAGGGCTACGATACCGTTCAATACGAGGATTATGACAAGCTGGCGGTGTCGATTGCTGACGCTTCGCCCGCCGTCATCGTTGTTGACCAGGCCATGTCGCCGGGCGGTGGGCTCGCGCTCTGCAACGAGCTGCGCAAACTGCCTGGCTGCGATTACATTCCGCTGATCCTGCTTGCAGACAATCGCGACGAATCGGAGACGCAACGCGCGTACGCGCAGAATGTCACGAGCGTCTTGGCCAAGCCCGTTGACGAGGGCGTCTTTAGAAAGACCATCCGCTCGCTCGGAGATACCGGACGCACGCTAAGTGGCATTCGTGCACTCCGGATGCCCGAGTCAGATGTGCTGCGGACCATGCCCGATGCTTTTTTTATCGCCGGAAACGACGGTTTGCTGCGGCAGTACCTGGGCGGCGCCAATGACGATCCGATACTGGCCCCGGAGGACATCGAAGGCAGGAACATAGCCGACGTCTGGCCGGCGGATGTGGTCAGACAAGTGCTGCAAAGCATCAAGCGCGTTCTCAGGTCTCGAGAGGGCGACGCCCTGGAGGTCCGGCTCGAGAATGATGGTGGCAGCGACGCCTACGAGATGCGCCTGCTCGTGCAGGGTCGTGACAAGGTTCTTCTGGTGATCCGCAAGATGACGGACGCCGTCAACGGGCGGCCCGGTATCGATGGTAACGATCTCGCCGATACGCTGACCGGCCTGACGACCCGCAGCGTTTTCGAAAGGCAGTTCAACTCGATTATTGCCGACGCAAAGCTTCGTGAGCGCGGTGTCGCGGTGTTTTGCATCGATATCGATCGCTTCGGCCGAATCAATGACACGCTGGGCCGGGCGGTGGGGGACGCGGTGCTGAAAGTAACGGCACAGCGAATCGCGCGCTGCCTCAGGAGCTCCGACAAGCTGGCTCGCATGAATGACGATGAAAAGTCCACCCTGACAAGACTGGGTGGCGATGAGTTCGTACTGGTACTCGCGGACATCGAGTCGCGGGACGACATCGGTACCGTCGCCGGGCGCATTCGCGACGCGTTTTCAGAGCCGGTCTCGGTCGAGGGGCACCAGCTCAAGGTAACGCCGAGTGTCGGCATTGCGATCTATCCGCTGGATGGCAGCAGCGTCGAAGACCTCGTGAAAAACGCGCGGGTCGCGCTCGACGAGGCAAAAGTGATGAGCGTGGACGGCCGCGAGTTTTTTTCGAGCACGATGAAATACCGCTCGTTGAAGCGCCTCGACGTCAAGAATGAGCTGCGCTGGGCGATCGAAAAGCAGCAACTCGAACTCCACTACCTGCCTCGAATCGACCTGACGACAGGGCAGGTCGCCGGGCTGGAGGCTCTGCTTCGCTGGATGCATCCGCTTCGTGGCAGTGTGCCGCTCAGCGAAGTCCTGCCGCTTGCCGAGGCTACCGGCCTGATCTTTCCCATCGGCGAATGGGTGTTGCGCACGGCCTGCGAGCAGGCGGCTGACTGGCACGGCAAGGACAGGCACGCGCCGGCGGTTTCAATCAACCTGTCGCAGCAGGAGTTCACGCGCAGCGACCTGGTCGACCTGGTCGGTCGTACACTCAGCGAAAGCGGCCTGCCGCCGAGCCAGCTCGAACTGGAGCTGACCGAGGGAATGCTGATGCGCAATCGCCAGTCTCACGCAATGCTTACCGAACTCAGCAGAATTGGCGTCGGGCTGGTGCTGGATGACTTCGGACAGGGACACTCGTCGATCGCGACGCTGACCAGCCTTCCGATCAAGGCCATCAAGATCGACCGGTCGTTCGTCGACGGCATTCGCGAGCCCGGTGAGAAACAGGTGATTTGCTCGGCAATGATCGCGATGTCGCGGGAACTCGGGATTTCGGTGATTGCGGAGGGTGTCGAAAGCCAGCAGCAGGTCGAATTTCTTCGCGAGCGCGGCTGCGACGCGGTGCAGGGTTTCCTTTACACGAAGCCGCTCCCCGTCGACAGGGTGCCGGCGTTTCTGCAGGCCTGCGGCGAGGTGCTGGACGAGACGACGGTCATTGACCTGGTTACGGCGCGCCACCAGATCGAGCAGAAAACAGCGAGTTAGCTGATCGGGACGGCCCCCCTTGCGGCGTATCACGACAGGATACGTACCAATGCAGACCTGATTTAACGCCCCCGTTATGTGATGCACGTCGCACTTGCAGCCGTGACCGCTTTCGGCCTCGCACCTCCATGAACGCGCCGATCCTGATGAAATGCACTCAAGCTACGAGGACATATTCATGGATCGCAAATCACTACTCACTTTCATCGCCGTTTACAGTCTGCTCGCGGTAGCAACGTTCTTTTTCGGCAGCAGTGACCAGACCAGCTCGTCCACTGTTTCTGAGCAGACCACCTCCTATATTCTCAAGGGCAAATCGGTCGCCATAGCGGCTGCCGCCGTTCGCGAGGTGGACGGCGTAGTCACCGACGAACTCGGAATTATTGATTCAGTCGTTGCAAGTCTCACGGCGACACAGCTCGAGGCGTTGGAGCGAAATGCATCGGTTCTCAGTGTGTTTCCGAACGCCCTCGTCGACACGGTCAGTTACACTCGAAGTGGCGATATATATGTTGATTTCCCGCGGGTCCTTGGCGCCGACGAACTCCACGCGCAGGGCATTACCGGCGCCGGCGTCACGGTTGCGGTCGTAGACTCGGGTCTGAATACGCCAAAATCCATCGAAAACGATATCAATGGGAACCCGCGCCTGCTTGCAACCTACAATGCCGTCGCCGATCGCATGGGCGGCGGCCGCGACAAGTACGGTCACGGCACGCACATGACCAGCATCATTCTCGACAGCGACAAAGCCGAGGATGACACTACTCTGTACAACAGCATGGCGCCCAATGCGCAGGGTGTCGTGGTCAAGTCGTTCAGAAACAATGGCGATGGAAGCTACGCGACGGTAATCCGAGGCCTCGACTGGATCCTCGGCAACAAGGATACTTATGGCATCCGCGTGGTAAACCTGTCATTCAGCGCGCCGGCACAATCGCACTACTGGGATGACCCCATCAACCAGGCCGTCATGCGCCTTTGGCAGGCGGGCGTTGTCGTTGTCGCGTCGGCGGGCAACAAGGGGCCGGAGGCGATGACCATCGGCGTTCCGGGCAACAACCCCTACGTTATTACCGTGGGCGCAATGTCGGACAACTACACGCCCACGGACGCGTCCGACGATTACCTTGCGTCTTTCTCGTCGGCGGGCCCGACGGTAGAGGGATTCGTGAAGCCAGACCTTGTCGCGCCCGGCGGTCATGTGACCGCTCAAACCAGTGGCAACAGCATCCTGGCCGGGGAACACCCTGAATTTCACGAATTGAACAAGTACTTCACGATGTCAGGAACGTCGCAGGCGGCCGCAGTAGTGACGGGTACCGTTGCACTCATGCTGGAAGCTCAACCCTGGCTGACACCGGATCAGGTGAAATGCAAGCTGATGGCCTCGGCCAGGCCTGCTGTCGATGGCAACGGCGAGCTTGCCTACAGCATCTTTCAGCAGGGTGCTGGCGTCGTGAACGCCGGGGCAGCGGTTGCGGAAGGGACTGTCGACTGCGCCAATCGAGGCCTTGATATCGATCTCGATCTGTCCGGTCAGCGCCATTATGGCGGCCCCGCCAACATGGACGACGATGGCAACTACTACGTTATGGGCATGGACGGCTACCTGTGGACCAACGGCTATCTCTGGACCAACGGATACCTCTGGACGAACGCCTACCTCTGGACCAACGGCTATCTTTGGACGAATGCTTACCTGTGGACTGACGGCAGCGTTGACGCCAATGGTTACCTCTGGACCGACGGCTATCTGTGGACCAATGGCTACCTCTGGACGAACAACTACCTTTGGACGAACGGTTATCTCTGGACCAATACGCTGACCGAGCCGACCACGGTAAACGTATGGGTTGAGCAGGAATAATCCTGGCAGAGACCCCTTGAAGCAGCGGTGCCCCTGGTAATGGGGGTGCCGCTTCTCGTCGGGAACTTGGCACTGGCGGCGACACCCTGCTCCCTGCGATGGCAAGCCCAAGGAGAACAGGGGTCCGGAGCAACCTCCCCCTGATTTAACGGCGCCATTATGTGATCTGCGTCACACTCGCGACCCCCGCCGCATTCGGCCCCGCACCTCCAATAAGCCCTGTCTCCTGTTGAAATACCTCCCATGATCAAGTCGCGTGCCGGATGCACGCAGCAATCGACTCCGGGAAGACAGTCATGAAGAAGCTCGCAATCATCGTCACCGCCGCAGCGGCTACCGCATTACTCGTAGCAGACTTCAATGCCGGGTCCGATGTTGAGGAATCATCTGCTGTCGTCAGCACGATCGTGAGCCCGGTTGTCGACGTGATCGAAAGCGAGATCGTCGCTGCACGGGACTCGACGTCGCCCGGGCCCGAGTCTGCGCCGGAGCCGCGACCCGAAGAGACCGAGGAAAACAGCAGCGTGAGTGCCGCGGAGCGCCTCGCCCGGATCGAAGAGAGCGCAAAGCCGCGCGCGACCCAAAATGTGGCCGATCCCGAGGCGAGGGAACGCGCCAGGGACAAGATGAGCGCGTCGCTGGCCAGCGTGGCATTCTCGGGCAGCAATCGACTGGTCGATGTCATCGTTACTTTCGACAGCCATCCCGAGTTATTCGACGCGAACCGCGTGCAGCGTCTGGGCGGCGTCGTGACCCGCAGCTACAAGAGCCTGAACATGCAGGCCATGCGTCTTCCGGCCAGCGCGATCGAGGCCCTGGCCGTCAATACCGAGATCACGATGATGGCGCTGGACAGCAAGATCAGTTCGGCTTCGGTGTCGGCACACCAGACGGCAAGGAATCCCAATCCTGGGTCCGCGAACTACTTCCCGGTGAGCGCCAATATCGGCGTCGCCGTTCTGGACACGGGCGTGGCCGAGCACAAGGATCTCAACGTAGCTACGCGCCTCAATTGCACAAGCTCGGTTGCCACGAGCGGCACCATCGAGGACTGGTTCGAGACGGATTCTTACTCGAACAGCAACGGCTCGGCAGGCTGGAGCGGCCCATGGATCGAGTCCAACGACGACGGCTCGGCGACATCGACCGGTGGCGATGCGTTCGTACAGGGCGCGTCGCTGTACATGAACAACTACCACGGCGGAGACAAGCCGGCGGTCCGCCGCAGCGCGAATCTCGCCAGTGTGAGCACCGCAATCCTGAGTTTCGATTTCTGGGGCTATGGCGCACAGAGTCTGGACACGTTCGTTGTCGAGGCGTCCTCCGATGGCGGCGCAAACTACACCGAACTCGAGGCGATTTCGGTCGTCGGCGAGGTGAGCGCTTCCCGAAGCTACAATCTCGGCAACGCAATTGCGCTCGGCAATCAAACGACGATCCGTTTTCGCATCAAGGAAAATTTCGGCGTCTCCGATCAATACGTGCGCATCGACAACGTGAGTATCAGCTATGGCGATTCGTCCGCATCCTGTGCAGCGGATACGACCACAGCCATGTCCGGGTCCTACCGCGATGACTTCGACTCGACCAGTTACAGCAACAGCGATGGTTCGCTCGACTGGTCCGGCAATCCCTGGATCGAAACGGGTGACAATAACGACCCATCCGGCGGCTCCATCACGGTAGAAGTCGATCACTGTCCGGACCCTGCCAGCCGCTGTGTCGAATTCGACGCGCGCGGCGGCGTCGACGACACGCTTGAGCGCGGCGTCGATCTCAGCGCTGCGTATACGGCCGAGATGAGCTTCGACTATCGGCTCTACGACATCGACAACAAGGCCGAGTTTGTCCTGGAAGCGTCGACGGATGGCGGCGTGACCTGGGACGGAAATCCGCTCGCCAGGTACAAGAATGAAGAGCTGGTCCTGGGTGAGACTGTCGACCTGACATCCTACCTCTCGGCCAACACGCGGATTCGTTTCCGCGTAACAGACAGTGATCCCGAGGCACACCTGTATATCGACAACGTACGGATCGATATCGATGGGCGGGATCCGAAGGACGGCTTCGGCCATGGTACCCACGTCGCCGGCATCGTTGGCGGCAATGGCCATAACTCCAACGGTGTCTACAAGGGCGTCGCGCCTGGGGCGAAGATTCACTCGATACGTGTCCTCGACGGGGCCGGCATGGGTGTCACGTCGGATGCGATCGCCGGCATCGACTGGCTGATTGCCAATGCCGCGCAAAAGAAAATCCGGGTACTGAACCTGTCCCTCGGCAAGGCCATCGAGGAGTCCAATCAGCTGGATCCGCTGGTGCTGGCCGTCGAAGCCGCATGGGATGCCGGTATCGTGGTTGTCGTGTCGGCCGGTAACTACGGACGCGACGGCTACATGACGGTAACCAGCCCCGGTAATGCTCGCAAGGTGATTACCGTCGGCTCGCTCACGGACAATGGATCCGGCTTCAATCTTGCGGATGACTACGTCTCGACGTTCTCGTCGATGGGCCCGACGCTGGGCGATCACGTACTCAAGCCGGACCTGATTGCCCCGGGCAACAGGCTGGTTGCGGCCGTTCCCGAAAAGAGCAGGCTGAAGCAGGAATTGCCCGATCGCGCGCCCGACTGCGGGGCCGTCTGTTCCGAGTTGTACCTCGAGCTTTCGGGCACGAGCATGGCCACGGCAATGGTCTCCGGCGCCGCGGCGCTGATGCTGACCGAGGATCCGGGCCTGTCACCGGCAACGATCAAGGCACGCCTGATGCGTTCGGCCCGGAAGATCGACGCGGAGATGACGGCTGCCGGTGCGGGCGTCCTCGATATCGATGCGGCGCTCGACGAAAACGGCCACGTTGCTGGCCAGGCCTTGTCGCCGCTAATGGCGCGTTCTGACGAAGGCCCGGTACTCCTCGTCGAGGACACCGCCGTGCTCTGGGGCGATGCGACGTGGGGCGCAGGCTATCTCTGGACCGACGGCTACCTGTGGACGGACGGCTATCTGTGGACCGACGGCTACCTGTGGACCGACGGTTACCTGTGGACCGACGGCTACCTGTGGACCGACGGTTATCTGTGGACCGACGGTTATCTGTGGACCGACGGCTACCTCTGGACCGACGGTTACCTCTGGACCGATGCGGTAACGGATTTCAATTCGCTCTTCAATATGTCGAGTCAGTCCATTCATCTCAACGACGACTGACGCGCGCAGGGACACCGTGGCGCGTTGCAGATATTCGGCGCTGGCGAGTCCGGGAGCGTGGCTGAAGGACCTCTGCCGAACTCAAGATCTGGCTCTGTGCGCCGATAAGTCCTGCACGAGCTTGATGAGGTTCAATGCATATCGGGAAGTGATGACGACGATAGTTCCGAAATTCACGCGGCATGCGGCACCGGCAGTGATGCTGGTGCTGTCGGCTGTCGGACTTGTGTATGCCGACACCGTCGAACCGACCACCATGCGTTTCGACCGGATCACCGTCGCCGACGGCCTGGTGCAGGGGTCGGTACTGGACATCGAGCAGGACAGGTCAGGGTTCCTGTGGTTTGCCACGGAAGGCGGGCTCGACCGCTACGACGGTTTCACTTTCAAACATTATCGCCAGGAGCGCGGCAACCCGAACGCGCTGGCGAGCGATTTCATCCGCGATCTCGACGTTGCCGGGGATGGCTCTCTTTGGATCGCGACCGACGGCGGCGGCATCTCCCGCTGGGATCCGGCGACAGACAGGATCACGACACACCGCTACTCAGAGGCCGACAGCACCACCCTGGCGACCGACAAGATTCGTACGATTCTTGCCGCCAGTGACGGATTCGTCTGGATCGGTACACGCGACTCCGGCCTCGACCGGCTTGATGTTGCGACAGGCGATGTCACGCACTATGCCGCCGGGCCCGACGATCCCGCATCCCTGGACAGCAACGAGATATTCGCACTGGCGCACGACGACAGGGGCTCGCTCTGGATAGGCGGAAATTCCGGGCTCAACCGGCTCGATCTCGCTACCGGCCTGTTCTCGCGTGTGGCACTGGAGACCTCGGACAGGAACGTGACGAGCGTGCGGAGTCTTGCCATTACCGACGACGGAACACTCTGGATCGGAACTGACAGCGCCGGACTGCTGGCCCTCGACCCGGAGTCCGGAACGCTGCAGCGCTACACGCACGATCCCGAGTCTCCGGCGAGCCTGAGCAGCAACGAAGTAAAGTCGATTTTCGAGGACGATCGCCAGCGCCTGTGGGTCGGTACCGACAAGGGCCTGAACCTGATGGATCGCGAAAGCGGCAAGTTCGTGGTGTACCGAAACGATCCGGCCGATGCGACGAGCATTGGCGCTGACCATGTGTTTTCGATCTTCCAGGATCAGGGCGGTCTCATGTGGTTCGGCACGCTCACCGGGGCGGTGAGCAAATGGAATCCGCGTTCCTGGTCATTCGGTCACTACAAGCCGGCGACCAGCGGATCGCGCAGCTTCAGTAGCGCCAACATTACGGCTTTCACCGAGGACCTCCAGGGCAACACCTGGGTCGGGACTTTCGGCGGTGGCATCAACGTTATCGACCGCAACGACGCCAGCATTCGTCAGATTCGGCACAAGCCGTCCGATAATGCCGCTGGTATCGGCGGCGATCGGGTCATGGCGATGATAACGGACCGGGCCGGGCAGGTCTGGGCGGGCACGATGAGAGGCGGGTTAAGCCGCATCGACACTGAGACAGGCAAGGTGCAGACCTATCGTCACGACCCGTCCGACTCCAACAGCCTGGCGGCGAACGGTGTCATGTCGCTGATGCAGGATCGGGCCGGCTTCATCTGGGTGGGGACCTTCGGCGGGGGGGTCAGCCGGCTGGACCCGCAGAACGGGCGATTCACGAATTTCTCGCACGACCCTGGAGACGCCACGACGCTGTCGAGCCCCAGGGCGACGGCTATCGCTCAAGGGAAAGATGGCTTCATCTGGGTCGGCACCGACGGCGGTGGCTTGAATTACCTGGACGCGACAAGCGGAGTCTGGCGGCACCTCGAACACGACCCGGACAATCCGGAAAGCCTGAGCGCCGATACGGTGTATTCGCTGCATGTGGATACGGTTGGACGTCTCTGGGTCGGAACCCGTCAGGGTGTGGATCGCGTTTCCATGCGCCGCCGGCTTGGCGACGTAAGCATAGAGAGTATTGCCGACCTGAACGGAACCGCCGCTTTCGGTATCCAGTCGGACACCGCCGGCAACATCTGGATTTCGTCCAACCAGGGGCTTGCACGGTTCAACCCCGATACGGGGCTGATCCGGCATTTCCATGAAAGCCAGGGGCTGCAGGGTGAGGAATTCAACTTCGGCGCAAGCTACGCCGGCCGCGATGGCACTCTCTATTTCGGCGGCGGCAATGGATTCAATCGCTTCAATCCCGCCAACCTCGAATTGAATTCCAGGCCACCCGCCGTCGCGCTGACATCGCTGGCAGTCCTCAACGAGCCCGTCGCTTCGGAGCAGCCATACGAACTCATACGCAGCCTGGAACTCGGCTATCGCGACTACGTCGTCACCTTCGTCGTTGCCGCACTGGACTTCACCGCGCCCGAAGAAAATCGCTACTCCTACATGCTCGAGGGATTTGATCAAACCTGGGTAGACGCCGGCAACGAGCGTCGCATCACCTACACCAACCTGGACGGCGGGGACTACACCCTGAAAGTGCGCGCCGCAAACAGCGATGGCGTGTGGAATTATGAGGCGATCGAAATGCCACTGACGGTAGCGCATCCGCCGTGGAAGACCTGGTGGGCGTACCTCTTATACGTTGCGGCGCTCCTGGCGGCGGCATTTGCTTTCTGGCGCCACCAAGAGAAGAAACTCAAACGCGAGTCCGAATACAGCCGTCGTCTCGAGCAGGAAGTCGCGGAGCGCACCGAGGAACTCAACAACCGTAATCGCGACCTGAAGACGGCCAACTCCCGGTTGATGGAGGCAAGCACGACGGACGCGTTAACGGGCCTACGGAACCGGCGTTACCTGTTCCAGCAGGTGGCAAAAGACGTCGACCTGGTGCTGCGGCATTATCGCGACGGTACGGAAACCATGCGGCCCGACGGCAACAACGACCTGTCGTTCCTGATGGTCGACCTGGACAACTTCAAACCCGTGAATGACAACTGCGGACACGAGGCCGGCGATCGCTTGTTGTTGCAGATTCGCGATGTCCTGCTCGAAGCCTGCCGCAAGTCCGACGATGTCATTCGATGGGGCGGCGACGAATTCCTGATCGTGGCGCGAGAGACCAACCGGGAATTTGCGGCAACCCTCGCCGAGAGAATTCGATCGAGCCTGTCCGATCGCGTCTTTCCCGTCGGTGACGGGCAGGTCGCAAGGGTCACCTCGTCCATCGGCTACGCGTCCTACCCGTTTCTCAAGGATCGACCGGACCTGCTGTCCTGGGAAGAGGTGCTTGGCGTTGCGGATGCGGCGATGTACGAGGCGAAGGAAAAGCGCAACGCATGGGTGGGTATCGACGGAATCGCGTGGCAGGGGAGCGGTGACGAACTGTACCGGGCGATCAAGTCCGATCCGGGCACGCTGGCCGAGGAAGGCAGTATCAGAGCCATCGAGTCGCTCGAAGACGCGGCCGCGGATTACGCGTAGCCCGGCAAAAGTGTG
>JBFELT010000102.1:0-11350 GCA_041552015.1 Woeseiaceae bacterium | reverse complement strand
GCTCGCCGCTGTGCAGAAAGTCTGCCGTGAAGAACAGCTGCCCCCGGAAAAACTCGTGTTCGTCTCCGGGATCGGTTGTTCCAGTCGATTCCCGCACTATATGGGCAGCTACGGTTTTCACGGCCTGCACGGCCGCGCGTTGCCGATAGCCGAGGGCATCAAGATGCGGCGACCGGATCTGCACGTTTTCGTCAATACCGGCGATGGCGACTGCTGCAGTATCGGTGCCGCACACTGGGTGCATGCGACGCGCTACAACATGAACATGACCGTGATGATGCACGACAACAACATCTACGGTCTTACCAAGAACCAGGCGTCGCCGACTTCACCCATCGGCACGCGATCGAACACCACGCCGAGAGGCTCGGTACTGCCGCCGTTCGACCCCTTGCAGGCAACGCTCGGCATGTCCAACCTGTCATTCGTTGCGCAGGCGGCGGACTGGATTCCGGAACTGCTGTTTCAGATCATCCACGAGGCGTTCAAGCATCGCGGGTTCTCTTTCATTCGAATCCTGCAGCGCTGCCCGGAATTCCAGGCGAATCGTTGGGAGCCCTGCATTCACGACCCCGGCAAGTTGCTGATCCTGACTCACGAGAACGGCGTGCAGCTATCCCCGGCGCTGGCGAAGGTCTACAAGAATAGCGAACAGCATGATCCGGCCGACCTGGTCGACGCACGCCGCATTGTCGGCACGAGTGAGCAAATCCCCGTCGGCATCATTTATCGGAACCCGGACGTACCCTGTTATGAGGACCTCACGGCACCCGAACGTCTCTTTACGCCGGAGCTCGTCAAGCAGGGCCTGGATACCGAACTGGACAAGTTCACGATTCGGCCGCGAGATTGATCATGAGCGTTGCATTACAGGAACTGATCACCTTCCATCTGACGGGCAAGCGCGATGAGTCCCAGACGATCGCCACCACGGACGCCGTGCCGGCTTTGCTGGCTCCGTACCGCGACTTGTCGCAGCTTCGCTACGACTACCCCCTGGTTCTCGTCGACGGCCCCGAGACGCGGGCATTCGTCGACACTTTAAGCGGTGTGATCAATCGACTGCTGCGGGACATCGCGCCCAAAGGCAACACCGGTGAGCAACTACGACAGCACGTTTTGCGCCTCGAACGTCGTATGCGCGAGCTTGCCGCCGACACGTCGGGGCTCGCCCTGTCGGATCTCTGGAGGAAGGCGGAAAAATCCTTGCTGGCAAACTGCGGCAAGGCAGAGGCCGAGTGGCTCGGCAACAGCATTGCTACGGCGCGCTTCGCGTTACGTATCGACGGTCGGGTCATCGACTGTGACGAACATCTGCCGGCGCGGCTCATCGAGCACGCCTGGAGCCGTCTCGCGGGTCGCTGCCAGCAATCGGCAGACAGCATCGACAATCGGATAATACGGCTGCGCAATATCCTCAAGGTCGATGATCTCAAGGGCGGTGCGTCGCGGACGCCACAGAAACTCAGGACGACGCTGGGCAAACGCTACAAGGAAGCATTCGACTTCGAACGCATGGCGGAGGTGCTCGAGAACTCCACGCCACACAACCGCCTCCCCGCGGAACGTCGCGACCGCATACGCTCGGCACTGACGGTTCTCGAATCACAGAGGTTTTTTGCATCGGGCCTGGCGGATGTGCAAAACAAAGCCCTGCACGACTTCATGTTCGACAACCTGTCGGCGGCACTCAAGGCCTACCACGAACGCATGCCGGAGATGACCGAGGTCGTGCGCGCGCTCGCTATCGCCAACCTCGAGCTCGAAAACGCCTACTGCGAAGAGAAGCATTCCGCCTTCTTCGAACGATTCGGTCCGCAGGCGCTTGCCCCCGAGGACCTGGCACAATTCCCTTCGTACCTGGTCTGCGTGCATGAAAGCGATTGCAGTACGCGGGACCTCGCGCGACTCATGGAAATCGTGACCTGCGATCTGCCTGTCAAGGTTCTCATTCAGGTAACCGATCCGCTGGGTGAGCCGTCTTCGCCGGACAGCTATCCGCACAAGGGCTCATTCGTGCAGCAGCTGGTACATACCTTCGTCGCCGGAAATGCGTATCTCTTGCAGACTCCGGCCTCGCACCTGTATCGCCAGCGAGAGCAACTGCAGAAGGGACTGGAATTTGCCGGCCCGGCAGTCTTCAGCGTATTCGTGCCGGCCACGGGGGCATGTCCGCAGCTGCCTGCCTACCTGGTATCGGCGGCCGCCATGGAGTCGCGCGTATTTCCGGCATTCAGCTACGACCCGGCGGCAGGCGCCGGTCTCGTGGACCGGTTCGACATCAGCTGCAATCCCGAGGTGGAGGCGGACTGGCCGCGCCGTCAACTGCATTTTGAAGACGAGAAGCTGCAGGCCGTCGCTGAAGACGTCGCTTTCACGGCGGCCGACTTCGCACTTCTCGAGCCGCAATACGGCGATCACTTTGCGCTCGCCGCGAAGGAGGCCTGGAAAGAAGACCTGGTCCCGGTTGCGGACTACATCGATCGAAGCAATACCGATACCGTCGACGCCGTCCCGGGTGTTGCCGCTGTGAGCAGTGACAATACCCTGCGGCGACTGGTCGTGG
This sequence comes from Woeseiaceae bacterium, assembly GCA_041552015.1. Classification (GTDB taxonomy): domain Bacteria; phylum Pseudomonadota; class Gammaproteobacteria; order Steroidobacterales; family Woeseiaceae; genus UBA1847. The sequence continues at coordinate 8,784 of JBFELT010000102.1, read as the reverse complement.
ACGAGCAGCTGATTCGCCTGGCGCGCCGATGCCGTGAGCGCTGGCACGCGTTGCAGGAACTCGGCGGCGTGCACAATTCCTACGCCAGCGCCGCGCGACAGGCCGCGAGAAACGAACGCGCGCAAGTGCAGCCGCAGCCAGGGATTGCCGACAAGGTCGTTCAACCGGCCACCGAGCAGGTCGCGCAGCCGGAGCCCGCGCCTGATGCCGATGCCGGAGAGAGCACGAACGAGGCCTACATCGAGACACCGCGCTGCACGACCTGCGACGAATGCACCGACAGAAACGATCGCATGTTCGCCTATGACGACAACCGGCAGGCCTATATCAAGGATCCGGACGCCGGAACCTATCGCGAACTCGTCGAGGCGGCGGAGAATTGCCAGGTCGCGATCATCCACCCGGGCATGCCGCGCAACGCGGACGAGCCCGGTCTCGACGAGCTAATCGAGAGAGCGAAACCGTTCAATAGCTGACCCTCGCGCCGCGCAGGCGCGAACAGCGAAGCTATTCCCGGCTTTCCCGGAGCGAATCCGGCCAGAAACCGCCTGTGTTAGGGTTACAGGTGCTGAGTACGCCCGCAGCACCGCTGCCGTGATCACACGGACCCAACAATAAATGCAGAGGCGAAAGCGATGACTCCCAGAAAAGCCGCCATCCTGACAGTGGTTTCAGCACTCCTATCCGTTTCCGGTTGCGCGCAGCAGGCGGGCAAGCCCGGCGACGCGGCGCCGGCCGACAAAGCGACCGCGCAACTGGTCGCAAGAGCAGGAGCGCCGTTGTTCGATGGAATGGGCACCCACCATCACGAGGTAACAACCTCCGATGCCGGTGCGCAGCGCTATTTCGACCAGGGGCTGATCATCGACTTCGCCTTCAACCACGCAGAATCAGCGCGCTCTTTCCGCGCCGCACAGAGGCTCGATCCCGACTGCGCCATGTGCTACTGGGGAGAAGCACTGGCTCTCGGCCCGAACATCAATGTGACCAGCAACGGCCTGGTCGTCATGTCGAACGACTCGCGCGTCAAGGCGTTTGCGGCGATAGAAAAGGCGCTCGCGCTGAAAGACCGCGTAACGCCGCGGGAGCGGGACTACATCGATGCCCTCGCAAGCCGTTACAACGGTGACGCAACGACACCGCGAGAGCCGCTCGATCTTGCCTACCTGGCCAGCATGCGGGCGCTGCATCAGAAATATCCCGACGACGACGACGCGGCGGCGCTGTTTGCGGAATCGGCCATGAACACGATGCCGTGGGACTACTGGGTCGATCCGGAGAACCCGAAACCACTGACCGACGAGGTATTGGCGGCGCTGGAGGCGGTCCTCGAGCGTTCGCCCAGGCACCCGCTCGCGATCCACCTCTATATCCACGCCGTGGAAGCGTCATCGAGCCCGGACCGCGCCGAACAGGCGGCGGATACGCTGGCCAACCTGGTCCCGGGTGCCGGCCACCTGGTGCACATGCCCGCGCACATCTACTGGCGCGTTGGCCGTTACAACGACGCCTCGGAAGCCAATGTCCGAGCCGCCGCCGTCGACGAGGCCTACATCGCCGCCTGCAACGCGCAGGGCTTCTACCCGGCCGCCTACTACCCGCACAATATCCATTTTCTCTGGGCCGCCTCGAGCATGGAGGGCCGCAGCAAAGTCGCCATCGAAGCCGCGCGAAAAGTCGCCGCCAACGTCAAACTCGAAATGATCCAGGAGTTTCCCGGCGTGGAGTTTTTCCAGACCATTCCCATGCTTGCCCTGACGCAATTCGGGCGCTGGGACGAAGTACTGGCAGAACCCCGACCGCCTGAGGATCTCGAATTTTCCAACGGCATCTGGCACTACGTGAGGGCAACGGCGTACGCGAACAAGGGCCAGGTGAAGCAAGCGAAGGCAGAGCGGGAAAAACTCGTGCCGTTGAAAGATGCCACAGACGTGCACTTCCTCGATTCCATTTACTACCCCGCGACAAGCCTGCTATCGATCGCGGACGAGCTCACGCTCGGCGCAATTGCCATGGCCGAGAATGATCTCGATCGGGCCATCACGCACTTCGAGTCAGCCGTCGCGACGCAGGACCAGCTTCCCTACACGGAGCCTCCGTTCTGGTACTACCCCACGAGACACACCCTCGGCAAAGCGCTGCTCGCCGCAGGCAGAGCGGAGGAGGCTGAAGCGACCTACAGGAAAGATCTTGAACAGCACCCGAGGAATGGCTGGGCCCTGTTTGGACTCATCCAGAGCCTCGAGGCACAGGGCAAGGATACAAAGGCGCTTAGCGACAAGTTCGCGATCCTGTGGGCCGAGGCGGACGTCACACTGACCTCATCGGCGCTCTAGCCCGGGTCCGATTTAGCGTCATGGTTTCACGTTTGCTACCCTGTAGGGGATCGACAACAACAACATCGGGGGCATGGATATGACCAGACTAATCTCGAGCTTGTTGCTCGCCACCACCATCACCCTTTCGGCGCCGACAGTCGCCAATGCGGATACGAGCTGGGAACGAATCGACGTTCCCGATCATTTCGTCGACGAACAGGGCGTCGACCGCTACCCCAGCTGCTCCGGCGGTCCCGAGCCGACCGGCGGACCGTTTCCGGCGGTTGCGGATACGGACTATGCGTTTTTCGTACGACCCGGCAATCCCCTGAAGCTGGCGATTTTCTGGGATGGCGGCGGCGCCTGCTGGGATGCCAACACCTGCCTGGGATCGGCGCTCCTCGGCTCGTCGATCTACAGCCAGACGGTCGATGAGACCGTCGAGGGCCTGAACGCATCGCAGGGGCTCGGCGATTTCGATAACCCGGAAAACCCGATCGCCGACTACACGCAGGTCTTCATTCCATATTGCTCGGGCGACCTGCACACGGGCGCATCGGATACCGAGTACGCCATCGATACCCCGCTTGGTCCTCTCACCTGGATCATCCATCATCGTGGCGCGGACAACGTCGCCGCCGTGCTCGACTGGCTTAAAGACTACTATCGCGACGAGGTAGGCAGGGCACCCAAGAAGGTGTTCCTCTCAGGTGCCAGCGCGGGTGGCTATGGCGTCTTGTACAACTATCCCGCCGTCGCGGCACTGTTGCCCTGGTACACCGAGACCCGCGTCCTGGTCGACGCCGCCAATGGCGTGATCAATCAGGATTTCTACGACCGTGCCCTGACGACCAACGGGGTATGGGGCGTGTGGGAGAACCTCGCACCTGAGCTCGCCAACGCTTTTTCGAGCGGGCCGGACCACTTGATGATCGAGATCTTCCGGAGCCTCGGCGCACATCATCCGCGGACACGTTTCGGTCAGTACACGACGGCGTACGATGCCACGCAGATCGGTTTCTTTAACATCGCGCGCCACGTCGAATCACCCGAACTCTGGCTGGACCCGGCGGAAATTGCCGCGGCCGCTTTCGAATGGACGATTCGGGCACGCACTTACATGATCCTGACGGCCTTCCAGACCTGGAATTTCCGCTTCTACCTCGCGCAGGGTACGGATCACACGATCATCGCAAGCGACAAGTATTACCTCGAGGACTCGGCTCAGGGCGTAGCGCTCGTCGACTGGCTCGATGACATGATCAATCGTCGCTGGCTGTGGCGCAGTGACTGGCGAAACGTCAGCTGCACGCCGAATTGCCTGCCGTAAGGTCGCGACCTCAAGACAAAGGGCTTTTGCAGGATATCCGTTGGCCGGCTTGCCCGGCGTCCGCGCCTGTTCGTGTTTGGCTATACTGGGCCACGGCGTAGCAATAAGAACAAGCCGTGATCCTGCCAGGCAACCGCGCCGCAAGGCGGGCACTCGCGTGGATCGCAAACAGGGACGCGCATGGATGTAGCGAGGTCGAAGTACCGGGCATTCATCAGCTACAGTCATCAAGACGAGCGCTGGGGAAGCTGGCTGCACCGGAAACTCGAAACCTACCGGGTACCCACGCACCTGGTCGGTCGTGAGACCGCCAGGGGCGTCATTCCGAGGCGCCTGCTGCCGGTGTTTCGCGATCGTGAAGAACTGGCCTCCGCCACCGATCTGGGCGATACCATCACCGCGGCGTTACGGGATTCCGAGGCGCTTATCGTCATCTGTTCCCCGGCCGCCGCAAGGTCGCACTGGGTCAACGAAGAGATACTCTCCTTCAAACGGCTCGGCCGCGAGCACAGCGTATTTTGCATTATCGTTGGCGGCGAGCCGAACGCATCGGACACGGCGTATCCGGATCAGGAGTGTTTTCCGCCGGCGCTGCGGTTTCACCTTGACGAACACGGTGCGTTGACCGGGCAGCGTACGGAACCGATAGCCGCGGACGCCCGCGACGGCAAGGATGGCAAGAGCGGCGCGAAACTGAAGTTGATCGCCGGTCTTCTCGGCGTCGGTCTCGACGAGTTGCAGCGCCGTGAGCAGCATCGGCGGCAACGACGCCTGATCGCGATAACCGCCGCCTCGCTGGCGGGCATGGTGACCGCGTCGGTTCTTGCCGGCGCCGCCCTGTATGCACGTGCCGAAGCAGTGAGGCAACGTGCACTCGCGCAAACCGAAGCCGAGACGGCGCAGCAGACCACGGACTTCCTGGTGTCATTGTTCCAGGTGTCTGATCCCAGTGAAGCCCGCGGCAACGCCGTTACGGCGCGGGAGATCCTGGACAGGGGCGCCCGAAGTATCGAGACGAACCTGCAGCAGCAACCCGTAGTACGCGCCAACCTGATGCATACACTCGGCAGGGTCTACACCGGTCTCGGCCTCTACGCACCGGCCACCCATTTCCTCGAACAGGCCGTGTCGCTTCGCAAGGAACTGGACGCCAACCCCAGTCAGAAACTGATCGAAAGTGCCAACGCGCTGGGAGCGGCGCTTTACCTGAAGGGCGAGTATGAGGCGGCCGAGGCCACTTACAGGGATGCGCTCCGCGCGACGCAAATCGTCTACATCGAACCCCACGCGGATACGACGGCAGCGATGAACGGTCTCGCGGACGTGCTGACACAGTTCGAACAGGATGAGGAAGCCGAGGCACTGTATCGTGAGGCGCTTGCCATCGATCGTGATATGCACGGTGAGCATCATCCCGACGTTGCGCGCAGCCTGGCCGGCCTGGCAACTCTACTGCTGTTCCAGGGGCGGACGGACGATGCCGAGCCCTTGTTCAAGCAGGCACTCGACATTCGTGTCGAGACGCTGGGCGACGATCATCCGCTGGTCGCGGAGACAGGCAACAACCTTGCGTCACTGTATTACTTCGCCGGCGATAGCGAGTCAGCCGAGCGCGAGATGCGCGAAACCTTGCGGCGCTATCGTCACTTGTATAACGAGGGAGACCACCCGGAGGTCTCAAGCATCGTCAACAATCTCGGTCGACTGCTGCTCGAGCGGAACGAGTTGAAAGAGGCCGAGGCACTGCTGCGCGAAGCGTTGACAGTGGATCGCAAGCTGAAAGACCCGGGCCACGATGACCTGGCGTTCCCGCTGAACAGCCTGGGCCTCACATTGACGGGGCTTGGAAATACGGAGGAAGCCGAAGAGCTCCTCGTCGAAGCGCTCGGAATCACGCGAAAGCACGGGCATCGCCTGCAGGGGCCTGTGCTGAGCAATCTCTCGGAACTGTATTGCAGGACCGGGCGATCGGGGGATGCGCAGGAAGCCCTTGCGGCCGCCGGGCCATTGTTGCGCGCCGACTATCCGGACGAAGCCTGGCGCATGGCAAACCTCGACAGCATCCGCGGCGCCTGCATGGCGGCCGCCGGAAAGTACGCAGAGGCGGAAGCCTTGCTGCTCGAGAGTTTAGACCCCATCGAAGAACGCTGGGGAGCCAACGGCCTGTTCACCAGGAACGCCGTGAAGCGACTCGTTTCGCTTTACGATGCCTGGGGAAAGCCGGAAAAGTCAGCTGGCCTGAAGTCTCGCTACGGCTTTTGAATTGCGGCCAGTCGCCGACGCCGGCTCATCGCGAGGCCGGCCAAACCGATTCCGAACAGCCACAGGGTAGCGGGTTCCGGCACCGCAATGCCGTTGCCGTTGTCGACCAGGAAGAAGTAGCGCCCCTGAGCGGCGATGCCGAAGGTCGGGTCGAACTGGAAGTAGCCGGCGAAGTCCGAGGGCAGCACGCTAAAAGCATCGGGACCGAAATCGCCCGTTACGGCGTTGAAGTTGTTACAGGCGAGGATGCTAGCCGGATCGTCGCAAAATTCATTGTTTGAGTCGAAAGCGTTAGCGCCGATTCCCATGTACTCGTCGAAGCCGAGACCCAGCTCTGCAAGCAAGTCGAAGGATTGTCCGGCACCGTTGTCGTAGCCGATAAAGGAGTCATCGCTGCCGGCCGTGATCTGGCCGTAGTTGAATTCCATCGCGAAGACGTCGTTGCCGAGATCGAAAATCGCGAGCTGGAACAGATTGTCGGTTTCCGAATTGCCAAAGTCGTCCGTACTACCCCACTGAATCCTGATTGCGTTGGGAATCCCTGGCGTCGGCGCCTCGTTCGACAGGCTGTAGCTAAACGAGTTTGTCTCAAGGCCGTCGAGGAACGGCGCGATTATTGCCCCGCCAAAGCTCACGGAGCCGTTTGCGTTGATGGTCAATGAGGTCGTCGCGATGCCAAAGAAATTGAATGTGAACCCGATGTCACTGACGTCCAGCGACGCGTCACTGGAGCTTACCGGCGCCGTCCATACTCCGGAGCCATCATCGTCGTCGATGCGAATAGCGCGGGCGTTGGCCGTCATCGAGATCGCGAGCAGGCTCGACGCGGCAAGGGACAATACGGCGAATTTCGCAAGGCGTAGTTTCATGTTCTGGCTCCTGTTTCCGTCAGCTTCCGCTGCCCGGTTGGCCGAAACGTCCCTGCTGGCCGACGAATTTGATGTCCGGGTGCGCGGCGTCAACGTCACCGCGCTACGCATTCTCGTTATACCCGAAACGCAGACTCTGGGATGCAAGTCCCGTACCGTGGGCTTTTTTCTGGAAACCTTTCAGGCATTTAGGAATTGGCGTTGATGGCGACTGCGGTGTCGCATCGCGCCGGTGTAAATAATTCCGACGCTGCACGGCGCGCGCAGGGTGTCCGATCGGTCAAAGACTCGCCGGCTCGGGATGCCGTTCGCGGTGCACCAGGATCCACTCCGCATGCTCCGATAACGCGGCGTCGCCGAGGCCCTGCAAAACCTCCCGGCGCTCATCGTCGGTAGTGGCCTCCTTCAGGCGGCGGCGCGCGTTGGAAAACACGTTGTGCATGAACTGATACTGCTTCGTGAGTTCCCGATCGGCTTTGCGCTGCGTGTAGACCTCGGCAATACCGGCAATTAAGGGAAGTACGCCCATCATGACAATGAGCGGGTCTCGCAGATTGCCGCCGGCATCTTGCAGGAAAAACGCCAGTATCAGCGCGATAATGATGCCACCCCAAAGGCTGGACCAGGTGATCCCGTCGGTAATCCGATTTGTTTTGGCCCTGCTTGCCGCCTTGGATCGGTAATAGTCGAGTTGTCCGGCCTGTTTGCCGCCGCCGATCCAGTAATCGATAGCGAACTTCAGTCCGACGTCGCTGCTGTCTTCGGGACAGGCGTCCGAGGCCGTCCCGGCGACGCGCATTACGTTTCGTATCCAGCCGAGATCCGTATCACGCTGCCGCAGGAAGTTATCGTAGGCAAACTTGGTGTGCCCTTCGCCGTGTATGCCCGCGACGGATCGATAGAACTGAACCCTGAGGCCCTCCGCGAGCACCCGGTAGTCCAGGTATTTCCTGTGCCATTCCCGGCGCTTGGCTATCGCAGCGAGCAACAGGCCCATGAGGAGAAAGGCCAGGAATGCGTAGATCAGCAAGTCGAAGCCGCTGAGATCGTTGTACAGGATAAAAGTAATGCCGGTTAGAAACGCAAGCGTATAGACGCCGGCCAGTGTCATGGAAACCCGTTTCTGAAAGTGGTTTGCCAGCCGGTCCGCGATGTCGAAGGTGCAGCGGATTTTCATCGCGGCTTCGCGCATCGCGATGTCCGGTGGTGAGGCCTCGGTGGATTCGGGAACCGGCCCGGATCCCAGCCACCGCCTTACGTCCTGGTTGAACGACTCCATCCGCTCGAACACATGATCGTAACGCAGCGGCATGGTTTCGACGCGCGGCGCGTCGGGGTCGGTCGTAAACCAACGGCACTGGAGTGCTTGCATCGCGTCCGGATTGCCCGGGGACTGCCGGCGGGAACAGCTGATGTGATAGACCAGGTCGGATTCGTCGTCTGTCAGGAAAAGCGAGGTTCGCGGCACATTCTCGGCAATCCCGGGCAGCCGGTCGTAATGGTGGAAGTAGATGATCTGCGACGTGCCGCCCAGTCCGTCCGAACTGATGCCGTCCCAGAGCGCCAGCAAGATGTGACAATGCGCGCTGATGAACATGCCCGCGTTTGCGTAACAGAGGTCGCGGGCGACGCCGCTAATGCCGCCGGCTTCGGTCTCGTCCGATTCGACGGGCAGCGTCACGACTTCGCAGGCTTCGCAGAGACTTTCGAATTCCAGTCGTGACGCGCTGGTGACGAAATCCTTTGCGTATTCATCGGCCGGCATCGGAAGAACAGCTTGCACGCTGACCCCGGCATCCAGGGCAGCCTTTGCGGCAAGGCGGTCCGCGCCCTCGGCGAGCGCGCTCATCATGCGTATCGGGGTATTCGGAAATCGTTGCCGGAGTCCGGCGATAAACTCACTCACCAGGCGCTGCAATTCGCCCAGCTCTTCATCGACAAGGTCCCTGTGCCCGGTTACCCCCACGACCAGCGGGGTAAGGCATAGCTCTGGATTGGTCTTTTC